>OMUK01000036.1 GCA_900314215.1 uncultured Prevotellaceae bacterium | reverse complement strand
TTGTAGAGCCCCTCGCTGTTTTCCACAAAGTGGTAGCCGTCGTACATCTTGCGCAACTGGCCCAAGGCCTCGTCGTAACTCACGCTGTTTTGCCGAGCCAGGGCGTTGATTTCCTCCGGAAAGTTGTCGATCATCTCCTGCTCGCTGATGCCGCATATCGAGGCATAGGCCGGAAGCATCGAGATGTCCTGCAGGTTGTTGAGGTCGCTGAAGATGCTCACGTGGGAGAACCGGCTCACACCCGTGAGCAGGGCGAAGCGTATATACCGGTCGCACGACTTGAGCACACCGTAGAAGGCTTTCAGCTTCTCGCGGTATCTCGCTTGGAGGCCATCGTTGCCCATAGCTGCGACAAGAGGTTTGTCATACTCATCCACGAGCACCACAACCTGCTCTCCAGTGTGCTTGACGGCACGCTTGATGACACCCTCAAAGCGCAAGGCCGGCGTGTCTTCGTCGGGATTGCGGCCATATAATTTTTCCCATTCTGCCAAATTCAGCGACAGCCGTGAATCCAGATGCTCAGGCGTGTTGTAGTCCTGTGCATTGAGGTCGAGGTGGAAAACTGGGTATTGAGTCCAATCCTTCTCAAGCTGCTCGATGGCGAGGCCCTTGAAGAGGTCTTTCTGCCCCAGGAAATAGCTCTCGAGCGTGGAGATGAGCAGACTCTTGCCGAAGCGGCGAGGCCGCCCCAGGAAGTAGCAGTTGCTGTTCTGGGCAAGATTCCAAATGAGCTCGGTCTTGTCGACGTAAACATAACCGTCTCTTCTTAACTTCTCAAACGACTGTATGCCTATAGGATATTTCTTTGCCATGGCTGAAAAAGGAGCTTTTGTACTCAATAATGCAAACTTACGCAATTTTTCTGAGAAAACTGAAGGATTGCGTGCTGATTCTACTGCTGGGCGTTGTGCTTGAGCAGGAATTGCTTGAGGGCGTTGTAGCCGCTGCCCAGGGTGGTCACGTGGCGGGTGCCGCCCAGGAAGCTGGCCAGGGTGCCCGGCACGTGCACAGCCTTGCCTATGGCTTGTTCCACGGTGTTGCGGTATTTCGCCGGGTGGGCTGTGGCCAGTGCCACTCCGGTTTCGCCCTCGTGCAAGCAATCGAGCAGTGCCTGATAGGCAGTGGCACTTTGCGGGTCGAGCAGGTAGTGCTCGTCGTGCCAAGCGTGCTTGATGGCGTTCATGATTTGCTCGTCATTGTAGGCTACGCCCTCGATGAGCTCGCACATTTCCATGTGGCTGTGCAGCAGGCTCTTGAGCTGCGGAAAATTCTGCGGGTCGCCTATGTCCATGGCAGGGGCCACGCTGGGTATCGACTGCTGTGGCATGAAGTCGCCCGTTTCGAGATACTGGGTGAAGACGTTGTTGCGGTTGTCGGCGGCGATGAAGCGCTTGACGGGCAGTCCCATCTTCTTGGCCATGATGCCGGCAGTGAGATTTCCCAGATTGCCGCACGGCACGGCAAAGACCACATTGTCGAGGTCTTGCTCGCGGTCGGCGAGCTGGGCGTAGGCATAGAAGTAGTAGAACACTTGCGGCAGCAAGCGGGCCACATTGATGGTGCGTGCGGTGGTGAGATGCATCTCGCTGTTGAGCTCCTTGTCGGCAAAGGCGTCGCGCACCATCTCGCGGCAGTCGTCGAGTGTGCCGTTGACCTCGAGAGCGGTCACATTGCCGCCCAGGGTGGCAAATTGAGCCTCTTGCAGCGGTTCGAGCGAGTCCTGCGGATAAAGGATGAACACGTTCACGTTGGGTATGGCATAGAAGCCATTGGCCACAGCGCCGCCAGCGTTGCCCGAGGTGGTGACGAGCACATTGATTTTCTGGTGTCGGCGGCTGGTGAAGTGCGACACCACGCGGCCCATAAAGCGGGTGCCCACGTCCTTGAAGCTCATGGTGGGCCCGTGGTAGAGCTCTAGCGAGAAGCGGTTGCCGCCCACGTAGGTGAGCGGAATGGGGAAGTTCAGGGTCTCCATCACGATGTCGTGCAGCACGCTGGCATCGATGTCGCCTTGCCAGGCATAGTCGGCTATGGCGTAGCTCATTTCTTGCAAGGTCATGGCGTGCAGGTTGCTCACAAAGGCTTGCGGCAACACAGGGATGTGGTCGGGCAGGAAGAGACCGCCGTCGTCGGCATAGCCCTTGAGCACGGCCTCCTCGAGCGTAGCCTGTAGTGTTTGATCGTTGGTACTATAGTATCTCATTGCTTGGTTTTGTTGTTTGTTGGGTGTAATTGTGTATGGTGTTGTTTCTTTTGGAAAAATCGTGCCGCGCGTGTGCGGTGTGGAGCCCGCTACCTTTACGTCAGTTGATGAGTGTGCCAGGCGCCTCGGGGTTGAAGGTGTTTTTCACCCACACGGGTATGTGCTTGATGGCCACGGGCGACAGGGTGGGGGCGTAGATCACCTTGGCACCGGCGTTGCACATGTCGAGTGCCTGCTGGTAGGTCATTTTGGGCAGCAGGGTGGCGTTGGGGTCCTTTCGGGGGTCGGCGGTGTAGAAGCCGTCGACGTCGGTCCATATCTCGAGGCACTCGGCATCAAGTGCGGCTGCGATGAGAGCGGCGGTGAAGTCGCTGCCGCCGCGGCCCAGGTTGGTCTTGGCGCCGTTGTCGCTGTCCTCGCTGATGAAACCTTGCGTCACGTGCACCTTCTCGTTGCGGCCCTTAAACTCCTGGGCGATGAGGTCGAAGGTCTTGTTGTCGAGTATGCGTTCGCCGTTCACGTCCTTGGTCTTGATGAAATTGGGCGAGAAGTGTGGCACGGCGCCCAGCATGCAGGTGACGATGGCCGACGATAGGGTTTCGCCGTGGGCCACGATGGCGTCTTCTACTTGCGCCTTGAAGTCGGCCGCTATCTGCTGGTTGGCATAGAGCATCGAGAAGAATTGCGGCAGGCCGCCCACGATGAATTGCTGCATGATGGCCTTGCATTGTGCTTGCTGCTGGGGTGGAACCACGCCCTCAATCACGGTGTTGTGGCGGTTGAGCAACTGCTCTACCATGGCCTCGTAGGAGTCGTCTTGTGCCTCGGCCTTGCGGGTCATGTCGATGAGCAAGTCGGTGACTCCTCCCAGTGCCGAAACCACTACAATCACTTGGTCCTGCTGGGCCTCTACGATGCGTTTCACGTTGCGCAGGCTCTCGATCGAACCTACCGATGTGCCTCCAAATTTTAGTACTTTCATTCTTGAGTTGTTGATGAAAAAGATGCTGTAATAATTTACAACGATAAAGTTAGCGATTTATTCGGCCCTGGCAATGTTTCTTAATGCTATTTTGCATCATTTTCACATTCTTATGGATTGCGGGGCGTCGTTGTGGCTCTAATTCTGCGACGGGTCGCGTGGCCAGTTGAGCCACATGCTGTATTTCTCGCCAAAGTCCTCCACGGCGTGGCGCCACAGCTGGTCGTCGGCCTCGTCCATGAGGTTGTCGAGGTTTGCCCGGTTGAGCACGGCCCAGTCGTGGCGGTCGATTTCGCCGTCGAGCTGACCTTTTTCCCAGCCCGAGTAGCCCAGTATGAATTTCACCTTTCCCGCTACGGGCTCGCCGCTGTCGATATACTCCTTCATCACATTGTAGTCGCCGCCCAGGTAAAGGCCTTGCGCCACTTGCAGCGACTTGGGGATGACGTCGGGGCCCAATCGATGCAGGAAGAACATCATCTCGGGCTTCACCGGGCCGCCCAGGTAGAGGGGTATGTCGTCGGTATTGTTGATCTTGGGCAGCACGTCGTGCAGGGTGAAGCCAGTGAACTTGTTCACTATCAAGCCCATGCTGCCATTCTCATTGTCGTGGTCGATGAGCACAATCACCGCGCGCTTGAAGCTGGGGTCGATGAGCGACGGCTTGGCCACAAGTGTGGAGCCGCGCGACGGGGTGGGCTGCGCGTCGAGCAGGTTGAATATGTCTTGATTAATCTCTTGCATAATCTACAACAAATATAATAATAAAGTTGCACATCAGCAAATGCGATTTAGAAATTCGGCGTAAGGGCCAGCTGCGTGGGGAAACCGGCTGCGAGGCTAGGGCCGTGGGTTGCAGCCTATGTGTTGCAGCAGGGCCACGTCGTGGTAGCGGGAGCCGCGCTTGATCCACGACCGCAGGGTGCCGCTCATGGTGAAGCCGCAATCGGTGAACACGTGCAGGCAGGCCTCGTTGTCGAGCGGAATTTTCACGTAGAGCTGGCGCAGGCCCAGGTGGTTTTGTGCGTAGTTCATGACGATGGCAAGCGCTGCGTGGGCGTAGCCCTTGCCCTGCCAGGGCCGAGCAATGAGCAGGCCCACCTCGGCGCGGCTGTTGAAGGCATCGACGTCGTTGAGGTCGATGATGCCCACGGTCTCGCCCGTGGCCGTGAGGGTGACCATGAGCCTGAGCTGGTGGGAGGCATAGACGTCGCCCGAGTAATTCTTGAGATATTGCCATATCACTTGCCGCGAGTAGGGTGCCATGGTGTCGGTCACCGTCCACAGGGTGGTATCGTTTTCCCAGCGGTAGAGCAGGTCGATGTCGGTGGGCTCGAGTGCCCGCAGCGTGATGATGTCGGTCGAGAGTAGGCTGCTCATGATTGTTGCATTTTGGGTGATATGAGCATGCCGTCGTGGCTGGAGTAGATGTGCCAGCACAGCCCCTTGCGGGCCCTGCTGGCTATGGTGTCGACAATCTCGCCATAGCTATAGGTGCTGTCGTCGATAATCACGCTGGCATCGCCCTCGCTGGGGAGCTGGGTGGCATAGCGCTCGATGCCGCACGCCTGTGCCACAGCCGGGGCATCGCCGCTCAGTATCACCTGGCAGGCAGCAGCCGTGGTTGCCGCTGCCGGCTTGTTGCTCGTGAAGCGGCGCTTGGCCTTGGCCAGCGACTGGCGCACCCACACGCCCAGTTTCACACAGGGGTAGGCCACCCGGCCCATGTGGGGGTAGTGCTTGCGGTAGAAGATGAGCATGGCGTCGTAGAAGATTTCCACATAGCGCATCGACTCCTTGCGGGTGCTCTCGCCCTTGTAGTGGATGATGCTCACGGGTATATACCAGTTCTGATAGCCAGCCTTGTTGAGGCGGTAGGAGAGGTCGATGTCCTCGCCATACATGAAGAAGTCGGTGTCGAAGCCGCCCACTTGCTGCAGCAGGCCAGTGCGGCAAAACATGAAGGCGCCCGAGAGTATGTCGACCACATGGGGCTTATGCTCGTCGAGGTAGCGCAGGTGGTACTTGGCCAGCCAGCGCGAGCGGGGAAACAGCCTGGAGAGCCCGAATATCTTGCAAAACGACACCCACGGGCTAGGGAAAGCCCGCTTCGACTCGGGCAGGAAGCGGCCGTTGCCATCGACCATGTGCACGCCTATGGCGCCGCACTTGGGATGCTGTTGCATCCAGTCGATGCACTCGTGCAGGCACTTGCCGGTGACTATGGTGTCGGGGTTGAGGATGAGCGTGTATTGGCCCTGGGCTTGGGCTATGGCTTGATTGTTGGCCCGGCCGAAGCCCGCGTTTTCCTTGTTTTCGATCAGTCGCACTTGGGGAAAGCGCGCTTTGATCCAGGGCATTGTGTCGTCGGCCGAGTTGTTGTCGACCACAATGATTTCACCGTCGATATCGCTTGTGGCCTCTAGGGCCGACCGCAGGGTCTGCTCAAGGAAATACTTGGCTCTATAGCTTACTATGACGATGGTTAACTTCAAAATAGCTGCTCCTTTTTAAGTGCTAACGTAGCGCAAAGTTAACATTTATTTTGTAAAGTTGAATATTAAACAGTAATTTTACAGCGTTAAAACTATATTGAAACTAATCGCAATTGCACGACAACTATGGGACTTGTAATAGGTATCGACGTGGGTGGCAGCACCACCAAGATTGTGGGACTCGATGAGGGCAAGGTCGTCTCTCCCATGTTTATCACCGCTGCCGACCCCATCACTTCACTCTTTGGAGCATTTGGAAAATACATCTACGACAACAATATCTCGCTGGGCGACGTGGAGCACGTGATGCTCACCGGCGTGGGCAGCAGCAATGTCGACACGCCCATCTATGGCCTGCCCACAAGCAAGGTGGGCGAGTTTGAGAGCGACGGCCTGGGTGCCAAGTATGCCGTCAAGACCGACCCCATCATGGTGGTCTCGATGGGCACGGGCACCACGCTGGTGCAGGTCAACGGCGACAAGATTGTGCACGCGGGCGGCATCAGCATGGGCGGCGGCACGCTCCAGGGCTTGTCGCGCTTGATGCTCAAGTTGCGCAATGTGCCCAATCTGGTCGACCTGGCAAGCCACGGCGACGCCAGCAAGGTGAACCTGCAAATCAAGGACATCAGCAAGGAGGAGTTGCCCGGCCTGCCCACCTATGCCACCGCCTCGCTTTTTGGCAAGGCAGTGAACAGCCCCGTGGAGGACTCCGACGTTGCCAAGGGGCTGATTATCATGGTGCTCGAGACCATCGGGTCGGCAGCAGTGCTCTCCACGCTCAATAGCGGCATCAAGGACTTTGTGCTCATTGGCAACATGACGCGCCTGCCCGAGTGCCACGAGGTGTTTCCCGTGATGGAGGAGCTCTACGGCGTGCATTTCCACATCCCCGAGCATTCGGTCTATCTCACCGCCCTGGGCGCCGCCCTGGCCTTTAAGCACTGATTGCACTATGGCCGACAACTACGTGGAATATCACTGGCAGGAGTACAATGCCCGCAAGGCCAAGAAGGAGCTCGAGCACAAGAAGCGCTTGCGCCGCTACCTCGAGGCCTACCGCAAGAAACTGGCCGAGCAGAAGAAGCAGAATGCCTCCTCGCCCGATGGCGGCGGCGACACTGCCCCGCACGACGCACAAGAGCCCCAGCAATAAGGGGCTTTTTTTGCTTTTCGTGGGGGGACAAAAGGTGCCGCTGGAGCGGAATAATCGACTTGTTTTGGTACACTTTCAGTGTCTCATAGCCAGCTCGTTGGCTATGGGGCTCTTAGCCCTCCTTGTGGAAGGTGTCGCTGAAGAGAGTGCGGTTTTGGATGGAGCGGCCCAGGGTGAGCTCATCGGTATACTCAATCTCGTTGCCCACACTCACGCCGCGGGCCAGCATGGTGATTTTCACATCGGGGTAGGGCGCCAGCTTGCGAAAGATGTAGAAATTGGTGGTGTCGCCCTCCATGGTGGCGCTCAGCGCCAGTATCACCTCGCGCACGCCGCCGGCCTTCACGCGGTCGACCAGGCTGTCGATCTCGATATCCTGGGGCCCCACGCCGTCCATGGGCGAGATGAGGCCGCCCAGCACGTGATACAAGCCGTGGTGCTGGTGGGTGTTCTCGATGCTCATCACATCCTTCACATTCTCAACCACGCATATCGTGCCGTGGTCGCGCGTGGGATTGGAGCAGATGGGGCACACCTCGGTCTCGCTGATGTTGTGGCACACGCGGCAATATTGTATCTCGTCGCGCAGCTTGATGATGGCCTCGCCAAAGCGGTGGGCGCTCTCCTTGTCCTGCTTGAGCACGTAGAGGGCCAGGCGCAAGGCAGTCTTGCGCCCTATGCCAGGCAGTTTGGCAAATTCACTCACTGCATTCTCCAGCAGCGACGAGGCAAATTCTTGATCCATTTCAGTAGCACGGCGCCGCCCTTGTGCAGCGCGCTTGCAAAATTACAAAACTTCGCCCACCCCCGCAACCCCTGCCGTCGCTCTGCATCGTGGCCCAATGCAAGCCCATGGGCAATTATATTGAGCAAAACGGGCGGTTTTTATGGGAAAATCGCTATCTTTGCAAGTTGATAGGGCCTCGAGGGCGGCGATAGGCGCCGTGGTTGAGGCCTGGCACTAGGAAATGGAAATTTAAGTCAAGAAGAAATGCTTGCGACGATAAGCTATATCTTTTTCTTTGTGGTCACGGTGGTCGACTTGCTGCTTATGCTCAAGGTCGACATGCTCATGCTGCAGCAAAACAGCTACTACAACAGCCGCTACTACAACTGGATCACGGGCAGCGACGAGTATCTCTCGGTGCGCCGCCTCATCGCCCTGGTGGTGCTCATCGGGTCGTTCACGACGATGGCGATGGCCTCGCCCTATGTGGTGGTGATACTGGCGCTGGTGCTGCTGGCGCAGGCCATCTCGCTTGCCCGCAAGAAGTATAAGAAGCCGCTGGTGTTCACCCGCCGCGTGAAGCGGCTCTATTTCACCGAGCTGGCCATCATGCTTGTGGTGATGGCGGCCTTGTATGTTACTTGGCTGGGCACCACGGGCCTGTACTACGCCTGCCTGGCGGGTGTGTTTTTCATCACCTTCTCCTATGCTGTGACGCTGGCGGTGAACTGGCTCATGCAGCCCGTGGAGCGCCGCATCAACCGCCGCTATGTGGCCGACGCGCGCCAGCGCTTGGCACAGATGCCTCACCTGGCGGTGATAGGCATAAGCGGCAGCTACGGCAAGACCAGCACCAAGCACTACCTGAACCAGATATTGAGCGAGCAATACTCGGTGCTCATGACTCCCAAGTCCTACAACACGCTCATGGGCGTGGTGCGCACCATCAGAGAGATGCTCAAGCCCGAGCACGAAATCTTCATATGCGAGATGGGCGCTGTGAAGCTGGGCGATGTGCAGGAGATATGCGACATGGTGCATCCGCACTACGGCATAATCACTGCGGTGGGCGAGCAAAACCTCGACACCTTCAAGACGATAGAGAACGTGCAGCGTGCCCAGTATGAGCTCGCCGATGCATTGCCCGCCGACGGGCTGGCTGTGGTGAACGCCGACTATCCCTCGCTGCCCACCCGCCCGGTGGCGGGCGTGCCCTGCCTGCACTACGCCGTGCGCGACGGCAAGGGGGTCGACTACCACCTGGACGACATCAGCTACACCCCGCAAGGCACCACCTTCACTGTGGTGGGCGAGGGCCGCCGCCTGCCGCTCTCGACGCGGCTCGTGGGCGAGTTCAACCTGAGCGACCTGCTGGCCGCCGTGGTCATAGCCATGAAGTTGCATGTGAGCGACAACAAGATACAGCACGCCGTGGCCCAGATCGAGCAGCTCGAGCACCGGCTCAACATGAGCCTCGACCCGCATGGCTTCACTGTGATCGACGACACCCACTACTCCAATCCCCGCAGCTCGCGCAATGCCCTGGGTGTGCTGGCGAGCATGACCGGTGGCAAGCGCATCGTCATCACTCCCGGCCTCATCGAGCTGGGCAACCGGCAGGAATACTTCAACGAGCGCTTCGGGCGGCTCATCGCCCAGTCGTGCGACGTGGCCATCATCGTGGGCGAGTACAACCGCGACACCATTGCCAAGGGCCTGCGGGCCGGCGGCATGAGCCCTAAGAGTGTGAAGCTCGTCGACACCCTCGACGCCGCACGGCAACACATGTACTCCATCGTGAAGCCTGGCGACACTGTGCTCTATGAGAACGACTTGCCCGACACCTTCGCTTAGCGCCTGATGGCATGGTTTTTGAGAATTAAAATGACAACTAAAAGATTTAACATTAAATTATAGAAAGAACATCATGAATATCGTAGTATTAGCAGCCGGCACGAGCACCGAGCGCCGGGTATCGATAGTATCGGGCGCCAACGTGTGCAAGGCCTTGCGTGCCCGCGGACACCGCGCAGTGCTCCTCGACGTGTTCTGCGGCGATGAGAATGCTCAAGAGGGCAATTTTTTCCCCGAGCAATACGACGTTGAGAAAGCTCAAAGCTACATCAGCAGCTTCAACGACAAAATAACCGCGATGCAACAGTCGCGCAAGTCATTCTTCGGCCCCAATGTGCTCGAGATGTGCAGCGCGGCCGACGTCGTGTTTCTGGCCCTGCATGGCGCCAATGGCGAGGACGGCCGTGTGCAGGCCACCTTCGACCTGATGGGCATCAAGTACACCGGCACCGACTACATAAGCAGCGCCCTGGCTATGGACAAGACGCTCACCAAGCACCTCTTCCAGGCCTATGGCGTGCCCACTGCGCCTGCCTACTCGATTGTGAAGACCGACGCCCCGGTCGCCCCCGAGACCAAGGGTCTGAAATATCCTGTGGTGGTGAAGGCTGCCTGCCAGGGCTCGAGCGTGGGCGTGACCATCGCCCGCGACGAGAGCGAGTATCAGAAGGCTGTCGACATCGCCTTCAACTATGGCGACCACGCCCTGGTGGAGCAGTTCATCAAGGGCCGCGAGTTCTCGGTGGCTGTGGTCGACGGCAAGGCACTCCCCGTCATCGAGATTGCGCCCAAGCAAGGCTGGTATGACTACAACAACAAGTATCAGGCCGGCTCCACCGTGGAGACTTGCCCTGCCCAAATCACCGCTCAGGAGACCGAGCGCATGCAGCGCAATGCCGAGAAGGCCATCAAGGCGCTGGGCATCGTGGGCTATGGCCGCATCGACTTCATCATGGAGCAGGACGGCTCGATGTATGCCCTCGAGGCCAACACCCTGCCTGGCATGACTCCCACGAGCCTCGTGCCGCAAGAGGCTGCCGCCGTGGGCGTGAACTTTGAGCAATTGTGTGAGAACCTCATTGAGATTTCGCTGCGACGCTACAACAATAAGAAATAACGATGAAAAATCTCACGTTAGAAAACATAGCCGCCGTCACTGGCGGCCGCTACTCGGGTCCCGACGAGAAGAAGGCGGTCGAGGTCACTGCCATCACCACCGACAGCCGCAACGTTGAGCCCGGCGGCCTCTTTGTCGCCATCAAGGGCGAGCGCGTCGACGGCCACCGCTTCATTCCGCAGGTGATGGCTCAGGGCGCAGCAGCAGCCATCTCCGAGGTCGACCTGGGCGAGCAGGACTATCCCTACATCGTGGTCGAGTCGTCGCTGCAAGCCGTCAAGGACATTGCCGAGTTCTACCTCAAGCAGCTCTCGATACCCGTGGTGGGCATCACGGGCAGCGTGGGCAAAACCAGCACCAAGGAGATGACCTATAGCGTGTTGAGCCAGAAGTATCGTGTGCTCAAGACCGCGGGCAACTTCAACAACGAGCTGGGCCTGCCGCTCACCGTGTTTCGCCTGCGCGACACCCACGAGATGGCTGTGCTCGAGATGGGCATCAGCCACTTTGGCGAGATGCGTCGCCTGGCCAAGGTGGCCCGCCCCGACACGATGATCATGACCAACATAGGCGATGCCCACGTCGAGAACCTGGGCAGCCGCGACGGTGTGCTCAAGGCCAAGACCGAGTTTGCCGAGTTCCTGAAGCCCGACGGCCACGTCATCCTCAATGGCGACGACGAGCACCTGGCCACCGTGCACGAGCTCAATGGCGTGCGCCCCATCTGGTATGGCCTCGACAAGAAAAACGACTACTGGGCAAGCAACCTGGTGAGCCTGGGCCTGAAGGGCACTCGCTGCGACCTGCACACCCCGCTGGGCAACATCGCCGGCGTGACGGTGGGCATGCCTGGCCGCCACATGGTCTACAACGCCCTGGCTGCCGCAGCCGCCGGCGTCGTTTATGGCCTCACCCTCGAGCAGATTAAGGCTGGTATCGAGTCAAACGAGACGCTCGCTGGCCGCTTCAACATCATCGACACGCCCCGCTACACCATCATCGACGACTGCTACAACGCCAGCCCGGTGAGCATGAAGGCCTCGCTCGATGTGCTGCAAGACGGCACAGGTCGCCGTGTGGCCCTGCTGGGCGACATGGCCGAGCTGGGGCCCGACGAGAAGCAGCTGCACGCCAGCGTGGGCGAGCATGCCGCACGGCTCAACATCGATGCCGTCTACACCGCTGGCCCGCTTTGCAAGTGCCTGGCCCAGGCTGCACGCCAGGGCAACCCCGCGCTCGATGTGCAGGCCTTCGACACGCTCGAGGCTCTGCAAGCTGCCTTGCCCTCGCTCCTGCACGATGGCGACACCATCCTGGTGAAAGCCAGCCACTGCATGCACTTCGAGAACATCGTGGCCCAGCTCCAGAAGTAATCATCATTTTACCCCATAATATCACCAGCATGAGTTGCCTCAGAGTCCTACTATGTATCATTTTCCCGCCCCTTGCCGTGCTCGACCAGGGTTGCGGCAGCATTCTGCTTGTCGTCCTGCTCACCTGCTGCGGCTGGGTGCCGGGAGTGATTGCCGCCCTCATCATCTGCAACCGCTAGCCTAGAAGTGGAAATTGACCACCACGGTGAAGTCCTGGTAGTGGTAACCGGGGTCGGTGCGCTGGTCGTGCTTGATGTTGAGCAGGCCTGCGTGATACTTCAGGCCCCAGCGCCAGTGCTTGAGCTCGAAGTACACTGCGGGCTCCACACCCAGGTCAAGTCGATGATACTCCCGCGCGCCGCTGCGTGAGTCGCTGGGGTCGGCGTCGTTGTAGTAGTAGTCGCCCGAGGCGAGAAACGACAGCGTGGGGCCGGCCTCGAAGACAAAGCCGTAGCGCGACTGCCCATTCAGCCCCAAGTGATACTGGGCGAGAATGGGCACGTCGAGCCAGTGGCACTCGTGCGACTCGCTGCCGTCGTCGCCAAGGCCGAATTTTGCCCTCACCGCCACGCCCGGCATCACGCTCCACCGGTCGTTGAAGTAGTAGTTGAGCCCGTAGCCCAAGTGCAGGGCCATCACGTCGCCATCGCCGTCGTCAAAGTCGCTGGCAAAGCCATGCGACAGGTAGAAGTTGTTTTCCCACCGTTTCGTTTGCGCGCTGGCCGCAATAGCCATGATAAACATGAAAAAAAACAATAAATGTCTCATAATGCATGATGTTTGTTAATCCATTCACACTCTATAACACCTCCTCATCCCAAATCATGCTTCACCCCCCACACTTTTTTCTCCACCCCCGCCGTTTTTCCCCTCCAGCACAAGATGGAGCCCTATGCGTGAAAAATGCATGGTGATTGGAATGAATTATGTAAAAAAAAAGGTTGTATTTTGGGTGATTTGTGATTTTTTGCTATTTTTGTGAAAACCAAGTGCGCATGTTATCCCCTCTACCCCTAAATGCGCCATCACTGGAGTGCCGCAAGGCTCAACCTTAACACATTATGTCACAATATTGAAAACTACAGATGCAATGAAAAAAACGACTTGTCTCATGCTCGTGTATGCAATTCTTGCTGTGTCGCTGCAAGCTGCTGAGCAAAAACTGAACTTGAAATGGAACGGTCCCTCAAGCGAAGAGATGGCCATGACCTCTTGCGCAGTCGACCCCGAGGCCGAGGCGGTGGTGTTGCTTGAGACCCGCCAAGTGTTCTACGACTTCTCGGGTCGCATGTGCAGGGTGCATTATCAAGAAAAGTGCCGCATCAAGGTGTTGAAAGAGGGAGGCAAGCTATATGCCAATCAAAGTGTGACCTACCTCTACAACCAAGGGCGCATGGGCAGTCACGAGGTCGTGACGGGCTTGAAAGCCGCTGCCTATAACATGGTGGGCGGAAAGATGGTGAAAACCAAAATGGATGGCAACATGGTGATCAACGAGGACATCAGCAAGCACACCCGCAAGACCAAGTTTACCATCCCGCAAGTCAACGTGGGCACAGTCATCGAGTATGAATATCACATCGTGAGCGACTTCTATTATCAAATCGACGACTGGGTGGCTCAATGGCGCATTCCTGTGCTCTATACCAATTACAAACTCACCATTCCCGAGTTTTTCGATTTCAACGTGGGCGAGAAGGGTATGTGCAGGCTCGAGTACAAGACTTCCTCGGGCCGCCTCAACCAGGAGGGCATTGATTGTGCCACGCGCACCTATAGCTTTGTGGGGCGCGACTTGCCTGGTGTGAAGGATGAGCCTTTTGTGTTTGATGTAGACAGCTATAGGCAGACTGTGAGCACCGAGTTGCGTGGTATCCAAGTGCCAGGCGGGGCGTTTAAGGACTATGCCACCACTTGGGACAATGTCGACAACATGCTTCTCGACGACGACGACTTCGGGGGCAGGCTTGGCAACAACGCCCTCAGAAGGGAGATGAAAGATGCCGCCATCAATCAGTTGCCCACTGTGCGCGACAAGGTTGTGGCGGTGCTCAAGCTGTTGCGCAGCAAGGTGAAATGGAACGGGAAGTACAGCCTTGCCGGCAAGTCGGCAAGCCAGGTGCTCAAGGAGGGCACAGGCTCCAACGCCAGCATCAACATGATAGCCATCGCCATGATGCGGGAAGTGGGCATCAATGCCTATCCTGTGGTGTTGCGCACGCGCGACGACGGGCCGGTGCCTGTGGCCCAGCCCAGTGTGGGGGCGTTCAACTCGACTATCGTGGGCTACGATGACGGCACAACGCCTCACTACTATGATGCAGCTGGCGAATATGGCTATATCGATGTGCTGCCTGTTGTCGACCTCGTGGAGATGGCGCGCGTGGTGAAGAAAGATGGCAATGGCGACTGGGTGAGCCTGGTGGGCAAAGGCATCGACAAAACGTCGGGCGTCATCAACGCCACAGTCGATGCCAGCGGCCGGCTCACCGCCACCGCTACGATGAAGCTCGGTGGCACTGGTGCTGCAAACGCCAAGCGGGATTTTGCGCAGGCTGCCGACAGCGCCACCTATGTCAACACCATGGCCAAGGACCTTAATGTCGACATCACGGCATTTGCTCTTTCCAATCGTCAGGACTTTGGCGACGTGGCGGTTGAGACGATGACCTTCGACAAGCAATTCGACGCCAGCGGCGACCTTGTCTACGTCAATCCCATGGTGCTGCCCACCATCAAGGAGAATCCCTTCAAGTCGGAGACCCGCCAGTGGCCCATCGATTTCCCTTGCGCAGGAGTGCACAATGTGAACGTAATTGTCACCATCCCCGATGGCTGGGCGGTCGAGGAGCTGCCCAAGCCTCTCAACATGTCGACCCACGACGGCTCGGTGAAGGCGCTGGTGGCCACCATGGTCGAGGGCAACAAGCTCATCACGCGATGTTCTTTCACCCGCAGCAAGCTGTTTTTCCTTGTCGATGAGTACAAGATGTTGAGAACTATATATGACGAAATTGCCAAGCGCAGCAACCAGCTCATTGCATTGAAAAAATTGAAATGAAAAGTCACATTATTTTTGCGATTGTGCTCGTCGTTGCCCACGTGGCGGCAGCCGCCCAGGGCAATGCCGATGTGGTGCTCGTTGAGTCGGCGACACAGGTGGCGGTCAAGAGCATGACCAGCGCCGTTGTCACCCAGAAGCGCGTTTTCACAATATTGAACGAGAATGGCAAGGATGTGGCCAACTTCCATGTGAGTTGCGACGACAACAGCAAGCTCACAGCCTTCTCGGGCGTTGTGACCGATGCCAGCGGCCGGGAACTTAAGAGAATCAAGAAAGGCAACTTGAGCCGCACCGAGTACTCTGCCGAACTGGCCACCGACAGCTATGTCATGTATTACCAATATGTGCCGCCGTCCTATCCCGTCACTGTCACCTACGAGTGGACCGAGCAGCTGAGCAATGGCATGCTGTCCTATCCCGTCTTTGCTCCGCAAGACAGGTATCGCATGGCGGTGAAACATGCCAGCTACCACATCACGGTGCCCAGCGACATGAAGGTGCGCTACAAGGCTGTCAACATGCCGGCCGCAGTCACAACCGCCGGGCCCACTGCCAGCGTGGCAGTGAGCGATCTTGCAGCGGTCGACCACGAGGAGTTGGGGCTGCCAGCCCTGGCGCGTTTCCCGATTGTGTATTTTGAGCCTTGCCAGTTTCAGTACCTTGGCACCAAGGGCGACTTGTCGACGTGGAAGAGCCTGGGCGCTTGGCAATATGGCCTGCTCGATGGCCGCGACGAGCTCACCCCCGAGTTCAAGGCCCAGTTGCATGCCATGACCGACACTTGCAGCAGCCAGCGCAGCAAGATTGCCGTGATCTACAGCTTTCTTGAGCGCACGACTCGCTATGTGAGCATCCAGTTGGGAATAGGCGGTTTGCAGCCGTTTCCTGCCACGCAGGTGTGCCGCACGGGCTTTGGCGACTGCAAGGGCTTGACCAACTATGTGCGTGCCATGCTCAAAGAGGTGGGCATCAACTCATTCTACACCGTCATTCGCGCGGGCGACTTCAAGCCGCTCTACCGCGACTTCCCCAGCTTGGGCATTCCCAACCACGTGTTGCTGTGCATTCCCGAGCCTGCCGACTCGCTTTGGGTGGAGTGCACCAATGCCGCACTCCCGCTTGGCTATGTGCACAGCAAGGTCGCAGGCCACGATGCCTTGTTGTGTGGCCCCGATGGCGGACAGCTCGTGACGCTGCCTGCCTATCCCGACTCGCTGCACCTGCAACTGAGCCGGGTGCACCTGAAGGTGCAGGCCGATGCCAGCGCCCAAGTCGAGCTGCGTCAAACTTCGCGCTATGCCCAGTGTGAAGACAAGATGTGGCTGAGCCGCGCTACCGAGAAGGAGCAGCGCGACTGGCTGCTCAAGACAATGAAAGTGCCTCATGGCGAAGTGCAAAAAATCGCTGTCACCGAGTCGAGGGTGCCTTTTGGCGTGCCCAGTTGCGAAGTCGATGCCCAGCTCTCGAGCCATAGCTACGGCAACAGCTCGGGCTCACGCATCTTTGTGCCCGTCAACCCCATGCACAATGGCTATCGCGCTCTTGCTCAGGAGCCTAACCGCCAAGGCCAGGTCTACATCGACATGGGGTATCGCGATATAGAGGAAGTGGTCATTACCATTCCCGATGGCTACAAAGTGGAGTCGCTGCCCGCGGGCGGTGATATTGTGTCGGCATTTGGCACCTTCAGCACCCAGGTCGAGGCCCGCGGCAACGAGGTGAAAGTGGTGATGTCGCTCACAATGCACAGCGGCACCTATCCTGCCAGCACCTTCGGCCAGCTGGTCGACTTTGGCAAGCAGGTGGCCCGTCAATATGGCCAAAAACTTGTGCTCGTGGCCACGGCCCATTGACACAGTAGCCCCGGCAGCACGCTATTTCCTGACGTTCGTCATCGTGTCACCCAAGAAAATGCAAGGCAAGGCGCAGCCCATGTGGCCGCGTGCCGATTCATTTCATGGTGGGTTAGGCTGGGGTTGCACGCCTTCGCGCTCCACCGCCAGCCTGCCATCTAATGCATTCTGGAAAGATTTTGCTCGTGGCAGGCATCTGCGATTAGCTGCACACCAGGGCCCCAGCCCTCAAGGAATGTCATTTTTTTTTTAACAGCACGTTGGCAATGATGGGGTTATAAGGGAACGACCCATGCGGCTCTTGAAATGTACCTAACATGCTCGCCAAGTGTTTACAAACCATTCCACTATATTCACATTGTATACATTTTCCACATCTTTTTGCAAGCAAAAATTGTTGGCAGAAGTAAGTGTTAATCTTGGTGCGCGCTTTCGATTGCACTACGGCATATCTCCGTGGTATAGCCTAACAAGTTATGGTTGTAATCTGCTGACGAAATATTCCGTAATGTATCGTTTCATGTCTTCTAATGACATCTTTGTTCCACCGAGCCGCCAGATTTCCTGTGTCTTCTCTGACTTTTGCGGGAAGGTGGCGCGGAAAGGCTTGCCATTGAGTTGTGCCGTAAGGCGCATGGCTCCATTGCCCATTTCTGTCCAGCGGGCTTCCTTCACCCAAATGTCGCCGTCTTCCAGGTGGAACTCATAAACTGCAGGTTTGTAACCTGAAAGCGAGCCGAGCATGTCGGGGCACATCTCTGCAAAATGCCCTTCAATTTTGTCAATCCAGTAGTTTTCCACACCGTTTTCTTGAGCTAATTGGCGGAACTGCATCACAGCATCGGTCACTTGGTCAATAATCTTGGCAGGATGCTTGATTGAGAAATAGCGGGCGAAGTCTATCAAGTCAGTCTTGGTGATGCCAGAGGTCTTTCCCCTCACCTTCAGATAATGGTCAGGGTCAAAGCGATTATGGGGATTGAAGCAGGAGAAGGTGAGATCGTAAGCCGGCGTGATATGCCATTCGCCTTTCTCCTCCAACATGAACGAGAAGTTGCGGATGTGGGCATCCACGTTGGTTGTCAATATGTTGAACACCATCCTCCGGAAGGTTTCCTCCCGTTCCTTGTAGGGCAACCGCAGGTCTTCACACACCAGCATCAGGTCCTCATAGCTCTTGGCATTAGGATTCATTGCAGCCAACGTCTGAGTATGTATCTTCTTGCCATTCACCCGGTCGAACCTCTCGGTGAGGAAATGACGCTCTCCGCCCACTTCTATCAACTCGCAAGGCATCATGGTGATGCCAGCCCGTTGGGCCATCAGGCTATAGACATACTCCACGACCGTCAGCGGATAGTAGTCTCGTTCGGCAAACTTCAAGATGAAGTACTTATAGTTGGGAGGCAGCAGCACCTGGCCCGAGCGTATCTCCCGGGTCTGTGGGTCCATGGCAATCACGGCCTTTGTGTGCTGTCCACCGGCCGAAGTGCCTACTTCATATAATGCCTCCAACGAAAGGTCTTCACCGCCGACGACCACCTCCTCGCGGTTTTCCAGAATCTCGGTGGCTTTCCTGTAGAGATCGTCCAACCGAAAGTCAATGCCTTTTCCTACTTCCTGGGCCGGCTCAAACTCCAAGGCGCCCATGGCGCGCTGTCCCATAAACGACAACTTATCGACAGGGGTCAACTCGCGCTCAGGAATCTCGTGCTCCTCTGCCCAGGCAGAGAACACCGTGTTGCCCCATCGGCCGGGGAGACTGTCGCTGAGGAAGGCGGGGAGTCCGTTGAAAATTTCATCGTTCTTCTGGCCGAAGATAGGCAGACGGCTACGTTGGTCGTGGATGGAGGCTGTGAGCGGAGCGATGTCAAGGTCGCCAGAGAGGAACTCATCAGAATAGGAGAAGACCGCGCAATGTCTTTGACGGTCCCATGACAGCCTTCCGACCTCCCTGCCCCAAATGGTTATTTTAAGATTGTTTTCCATGGCGTATGCGTTTTGGTTTCTTGGCTTCTATCTTGGCCAGTGTATAGGGCGACACAGGAATTTCAGGCAGCAACTGGTCCATCTCATTCTCATAGCCAATTGACTTGAGCAGCGAGATGAAGTTGCCCATCGTGATGTTGTAGGTCAGCCCGAGCTCGAAACGCTTGATGGTGGGAAGGCTCACTCCAGATCGTTCTGACACCTCAGCCTGCGTCAATCTCAAGGCCAGGCGGTACTCGCGAAATCGTTTGCCCAGGCTGCGTACAATCTCGGTATTGGTCTGCGCATGTCTGTTTCCATTGTCTTCCATAAGGACTAATATTGATTATATCGCAAAGGTACATAAAATATCCTTTATAACGAAACAAAAGCTATAAAATATCATGTGTGAACCAAAATATTACTATTCTCTTGTTTTATACACCTGAAATATCACTTCTTCGAAAAAACCATACTCTATGTGTTTTGGGTCGTTGGAACGTCACTGTGACTGTCGGCTGGCCACACTGGGCTGGAAATGTTTTGCTCGTGGCAGGCATCTGCGATTAGCGGGAAATTCCAAATCGAAGTGCAAAATATTGTGGGGTGGGGGGTAAAATCGTGGATTTTTACTATCTTTGCACATTAAAAAACTGAGTGAGAACGGTGGAGGGCTGCAGTGATCGCCCGGCAGGTGATTTCCAGGCCCGTGAAGCCACTCAAATTTAAGATTATGAAATTTAAGGAGTACAACAAATTCAATCTGTCGGATATCAACAAAGATGTCCTCAAGCTCTGGGACGCCGAGAATGTGTTTGGCCGGAGCATCAAGGAGCGTGAAGGCGCACCCACGTTTGTCTTCTATGAAGGCCCGCCAAGTGCCAATGGCATGCCAGGCATTCACCATGTGCTGGCCCGCTCGATCAAGGACATCATATGCCGCTACAAGACGATGAAGGGCTACAAGGTGCTGCGCAAGGCCGGCTGGGACACCCACGGGCTGCCAGTGGAGCTGGGCGTGGAGAAGTCGCTTGGCATCACCAAGGAGGACATCGGCAAGAAGATAAGTGTAGACGAGTACAACGCCACCTGCCGCAAGGAGGTGATGAAATACACCCGCGAGTGGGAAGACCTCACCCGCAAGATAGGCTACTGGGTCGACATGAAGGACCCCTATGTGACCTACAAAAACAGCTATATCGAGACCCTGTGGTGGCTCTTGAAGCAGCTCTACAACAAGGGCCTGCTCTACAAGGGCTACACCATTCAGCCCTATTCGCCCGCCGCTGGCACCGGCCTGAGCAGCCACGAGCTGAACATGCCCGGTTGCTACCGCGACGTGAAGGACCAGACCGTGACCGCCCAGTTCACCGTCAAGATCGACGACAACAAGGTGGTGCAAGACCTGCTGAGCAAGGTCGACAAGGGCTTTGAGGACCTCGAAATCATTGCCTGGACCACCACACCCTGGACCCTGCCTAGCAACACGGCCCTGTGCGTGGGCCCCAAGATTGACTATGTGGCCCTCGAGAGCTTCAACCCCTACACCGGCCGCCCGGCCACCTACATCATGGCCAAGGCCCGCGTCGACGCCTATTTCAAGCCCGAGGGCAAGGACAAGCCCCTCGATGGCTACAAGCCTGGCGACAAGGTGATACCCTACAAGGTGATTGCCGAGTACAAGGGCACCGACCTGGTGGGCATCAACTACCAGCAGCTCTTCCCCTGGGTGCAGCCCGTCGACAAGGTCGACGACCAGATTGTGCCCAACTACAACGGCTTCCGCGTGATTCCCGGCGACTATGTGACCACCGATGACGGTACCGGCATTGTGCACATCGCCCCAACCTTTGGCGCCGACGATGCCAATGTGGCCCGCGCCGCCGGCATCCCGTCGCTCTTCATGATCAACAAGAAGCTGGAGACCCGCCCCATGGTCGACTTCACCGGCAAATACTTCAAGATTGAGGACCTCGACGACGACTTCGTGAAGAAATATGTGAACCTCGACCTCTACAAGGAGTATGAGGGCCGCTGGGTGAAGAATGCCTACGACCCGCAATTCACCGTCAACGGCAAGTGGGACGAGGCAGCCAGCAACAAGGCCGAGGACCTGAACGTGTATATGTGCATTCGCATGAAGCAAATGGGCACCGCCTTCAAGATGGAGAAGCACGTGCACAACTACCCCCACTGCTGGCGCACCGACAAGCCCATCCTCTACTACCCGCTCGACAGCTGGTTTATCAAGGACACCGCTTGCCGCGACCGCATGATAGAGCTCAACAAGACCATACGCTGGAAGCCCGGTCACATAGGCACCGGCCGCTTCGGCATGTGGCTTGAGAACCTGAACGACTGGAACCTGTCGCGCTCGCGCTACTGGGGCACCCCGCTGCCCATATGGCGCAGCGAGGACGGCG
Organism: uncultured Prevotellaceae bacterium; assembly: GCA_900314215.1. Classification (GTDB taxonomy): domain Bacteria; phylum Bacteroidota; class Bacteroidia; order Bacteroidales; family Muribaculaceae; genus Sodaliphilus. Next base: position 13,373 of record OMUK01000036.1, on the reverse strand, counting down.
AGGAGAAGTGCATAGGCTCTATCCAGGAGCTGTGGGACGAGATCGAGAAGAGCGTGGCTGCCGGCTTCATGCAGAGCAACCCCTATAAGGACAAAGGCTTTGTGCCCGGCGACTACAGCGAGGAGAACTACAAGAAAATCGACCTGCACCGCCCCTATGTTGACCAGATCGTCCTGGTTTCGCCCACGGGCAAACCCATGAAGCGCGAGCTCGACCTGATCGACGTGTGGTTTGATAGCGGCTCGATGCCCTACGCCCAACTGCACTACCCATTTGAGAACAAGGAGCTGGTCGACAACCGCGAGTTCTATCCCGCCGACTTCATCGCCGAGGGTGTGGACCAGACCCGCGGCTGGTTCTTCACGCTCCATGCCATCGCCACCATGGTCTTCGACAGCGTGGCCTTCAAGAGCGTGATCAGCAACGGCCTGGTGCTCGACAAGAACGGCAACAAGATGAGCAAGCGCCTGGGCAACGCCGTCGACCCCTTCGACCAAGTGGAGAAATACGGCTCCGACCCCGTGCGCTGGTACATGATAAGCAACTCGGCCCCCTGGGACAACCTGAAATACGACGAGGCCGGCGTTGAGGAGGTGTCGCGCAAGTTCTTCGGTACGCTCTACAACACCTACTCCTTCTTTGCCCTCTATGCCAACGTCGACAACTTCGACCCCACGGCACCTCAAGTGCCCCTGGAGAAGCGCCCCGAGATTGACCGCTGGATCATCTCGCTGCTCAACTCGCTTGTGGCCGAGGTCACTGCCGATATCGAGGACTACGAGCCTACCAAGGCCACCCGCGCCATCAACGCCTTTGTGGGCGACAACTTGAGCAACTGGTATGTGCGTCTGAACCGCAAGCGCTTCTGGGGCGGCGGCATGACCGACGACAAGCTCGCGGCCTACCAGACCCTCTACGAGTGCCTCAAGACCGTGTCGCTGCTCATGGCCCCCTTCGCGCCATTCTATAGCGACCGCCTCTACCGCGACCTCACCGGCAGCAACACGTCGGTTCACCTGGCCAGCTACCCAGTGGCTAGTGAGGCTGCCATCAACAAGGCCCTCGAGGAGCGCCAGCACATCGCTCAGGAGATCACCTCGATGGTGCTCTCGCTGCGCCGCAAGAAGGCCCTCAAGGTGCGCCAGCCGCTGCAAGCCATCATGATTCCTGTGCTCAACCAGGGCCAGAAGGAAACCATCGAGGCTGTGGCCGACCTGATCATGAACGAGGTGAATGTGAAAGAAATACGCTATGTGGGCAACGACGAGGGTGTGCTCGTGAAGCGCATCAAGCCCAACTTCAAGAAGCTTGGCCCGAAATACGGCAAGATCATGAAGGCTCTGGCTCAGGCGCTCACCACGATGCCGCAGGCCGATATCAACAAGTTTGAGCAGGCTGGCAGCATCACACTCGACGTGGCTGGCCAGCAGGCTGTGGTGACCACCGACGACGTGGAAATCATCAGCGAGGACATACCCGGCTGGCTCGTGGCCAACGAGGGCAACCTCACCGTCGCTCTCGACATCCAGCTCACCGACGACCTCAAGCGCGAGGGCACGGCCCGCGAGCTCGTGAATCGCATCCAGAACGTGCGCAAGAGCAAGGACTTCGACATCACCGACAAGATTGTGGTGAAAATCGAGCCCAGCGAGCACTGCGACGCCGCCATCAAGCAGTTTGGCGACTACATCGCCAAGCAGGTGCTGGCAGTGAGCATCACGGTAGAGCCCGTCGACCCCAGCCAGGCCATCGAGCTCGACATGGACGACTACAAGCTGAATGTCACAGTTGACAAAGCATAATAAACTTTGACTTTGCAGGGGCGTGAATTAAACCTTACGCCCCTTTGCTTAGTCTAAAATTATCAATTCAATAAAGGGTAAACCTAAAAACGACTTTTGTAGAAAGAAAGGAGAAAGATATGAGTGATACTCCCGAAAAAACCAGGTATTCCGATGAGGAACTTCAAGAATTCAAAAAACTGATTCTTGAAAAGATTGAGACTGCGAAGCAGAACTACGAGCAACTCAAGTCGCGCATCATGGCCGACGAGAGCCAGCCCACCTTCAAGGTGCTGGAGGAAGGCGCCTCTACCCTCGAGAAGGAGCAGGCCAGCCAGAGTGCTCAACGTCAAATGGAATTTATCAAGAAACTGCAAGGAGCCCTCGTGCGCATCGAGAACAAGACCTACGGCATATGCCGCGTCACAGGCAAATTGATACCCAAGGAGCGCCTCATGGCAGTGCCCCACACCACACTCTCGGTCGAGGGTAAGGAGATAGAGCAGCGCCAGAAGCAGGTGAGAAGGAGATAAAACAGTTTTTTTCACATCCAGTTGATGAAGCATCGCATTTCCAATGGCAAGCTCGCTGCAATCATCATTGTGGCGGTAATTATTATTGACCAGGCTATCAAGATGTGGGTGAAGACCCACTTCTTCTATGGCGAGGAGTTTAGGATTACCGACTGGTTCCGCTTGCTCTTTATCGAGAACAATGGCATGGCCTGGGGCATGGAATTTGGCAGCAAGTTCTTCCTCACGTGGTTCCGCATCATCGTTGCCGGGCTGGTGATCTACTACTTGTGGCGCATCAGGCGCCGCGACGACCTGCCCAGCGGCTATGTGGCCTGCATTGCCCTGATCGCTGCCGGCGCCATTGGCAATATACTCGACTGCATCTTCTACGGCCTCATCTTCAACGACCCGGCCGCTCCTGCCGTGGCACAGCTCTTCCCGCCCGGCGGCGGCTACGCGGGCGCCTTCAATGGCCGCGTGGTCGACATGTTTTATTTCCCCATAGCCGAGTGGGACTGGCCCTCGTGGATGCCTGGCATAGGCGGCCATCATTTCCAATTCTTCAACGCGATCTTCAACTTTGCCGACGCTTGCCTCTCGGTGAGCGTGATCACGCTCATCTTCTTCTATAGCAAGTACTTGACGGGCGACACCAAAGCCGCCAAGAGCGGTGACGGCGAGGGCGAGGACTCGCAACCTGGCGCCGACGCCGACGATAAAAAAGCAGAATAGCCACAGTGAAGCCTCTGAGTCACATATTCATTTTGCTCCTGCTCATCGCCGTGGGTCTCTCGGCCTGCGACAAGGCTCCCGATGGCATCATCAAGGAGAGCAAGATGGAGGACTTGCTCGTCGACCTGTATAAGGCCGAGGCCTATATCGAAAACCACCCCGAGGAATTCAACACCGACTCCTCCAAGCTCGTGCTCAAGCAGGCTGTGTACAACAAATACCACATCACGCAGGCCGACTACGACACGTCGCTCGTGTGGTATGCCCACAACATTGAGACCTACGACAAGGTGTATCACGAGGTGATCAACCGCCTCACCGACGAGCAGAAGAAGTATCAGAAGTCGTTGAAAAGCGGCGGCAGCGACCAGAATGGCTCAAGCACCGCAGGCGTGAAAGGCATTAACTTTGGCCACCAGGTCTACGACTCGCATGGCGACACGGCCAATGTGTGGAAGGGCGACAACATGTATGTGCTCTTGCCGGGCATGACGGGCAGCTACATCAAGTTTGACCTCTCGCCCGATGGCGAGTACAAGAGCGGCGACCGCTACCGCCTCGACATGAAGCTGCTGGCATTTAACAACAATTTCACCATATTTCTGGCGGCCGATTACACCGACGGGTCTACCTCTTTCATCAGCCGCACGAGCACCGCCTCGGGCTGGTTCACCATGGACCTGCAGACCGACACGGGCCGCACGGTCGACCGCGTGTATGGTTACCTGCGTTGCGACATGCGCGCTCAGGGTGCCGCCTTTGTCGACAGCATCCAGTTGCTGCGCACCCACTTCAACCAGGCCGACTTTGGCTACATCACGGTGCAGCGCTTCATGTCGCCCAACAAGGGCACACGCCAGCCTGGTCGCACGCCCGCCCAGCGCGAGCCCCTGCGCCAAGTTGCTGTGCCGCCCAAGCCCCAGCAGCGCCAGTATGCTCCCAAGCCTGGTGTGAACAAGGGCGGCATCGACCACCATGGCAACCAGCCGCTCAACCGGCCGGCCATGATGCAATGATAATCTCTACTGAAAACATATAAAAAATAACGTATATTGGCGCGTATGGAAAATCAAGCGCAAAAGCCCACTTTGAAATTTACCACCAGGATGCTACTGGTGTTTTTCTTCATGTTCGTTGGCCTGCTCATCGCCTCGGCCGTGGCTATCGTGCTCACGAGGGTGCCCGGCGGCAGCGGCAAGGGCATGACTCTGGTGGTGCAGGTGCTGCAAAATGCGGTGGCCTTCTTCCTGCCGGCTGTGCTGTGCGCCTGGTTTTTCACCCGCCGGCCCTGGCACGACTTGCGCTACGACGTGGCGCCCACATGGCAGGCCATACTGGTGGTCGTGCTCATGTATTGTGTGTCGATTCCTGCCATGAATTATCTCGTGCACTGGAATGCCCACATCTCGCTGCCCGATAGCATGAGCGCCCTGGAGCAGTCGCTGCGCCACTACGAGGACCTGGCCCAGCAGGCTACCGACGGCTTGCTGCGCGGCAACTCGCTCGCAATGATGATTGCCATGGTGCTGGTGGTGGGCGTGGTCACGGCGGTGGGCGAGGAGACCTTCTTCCGCGGCTCGCTGCTGGGCTTGTGCATCGACCGCCCCATGAATCGCCACTTGGCCATCTTGGGCGTGGGCGTGCTCTTCAGCGCCTTTCACTTGCAATTTTTCGGTTTTGTGCCCCGCATGCTGCTGGGCATGTGGCTGGGCTACCTCATGGTGTGGACCCGCAGCCTGTGGGTGCCCATCATTGCCCATGCGCTCAACAACTCGATGGTGGTGATATTCTATTACCTCGACGAGCACACCGCCATGCAGCTCGACGCCTTCAACCTGATAGGCGTGCCCGCCCGCGGCCATTTCCCCGTCGATGCCCTGTGCAGCGCGGTGGCCGTGATCCTGCTCTTTGTCTACGCCAGCCGCCTGCTCCAGCGCCAGCGATAAGGCACAGGGCGCGACATCGTGCGTGTGGTAGCGCCAAGGTCAAGTTATCGTTACGGCGATTTAGTCAAAATTCTTGCGGCGGAATATGAAGTTGCGGCCCAGGTATTTCTCGCGTACGACGGGATTCTCGGCCAGCTCCTCGCTCGAACCCTGAAACAGGATTTTGCCCTCAAAGAGCAGATAGGCGCGGTCGGTGATGCTCAGCGTCTCGGGGGCGTTGTGATCGGTGATGAGGATGCCTATGTTCTTGCTCTTGAGGTGATACACGATGCTCTGGATGTCCTCTACGGCGATAGGGTCGACGCCGGCAAACGGCTCGTCGAGCATGATAAACCGTGGGTTGATGGCCAGGCAGCGTGCAATCTCGCAGCGGCGGCGCTCGCCACCCGAGAGGCGGTTACCCAGGTTCTTCCTCACCTTCTCGAGGTGAAACTCGGCGATGAGCTCCTCGAGTTTGTCCTTTTGGTATTGTGCCGAGCGGCCGGTCATCTCCAGCACTAGGCGTATGTTGTTTTCCACGGTGAGGGTGCGGAACACCGAGGCCTCCTGCGGCAGGTAGCCTATGCCCAGCTTGGCGCGCTTGTAAACGGGCAGCTTGGTGATGTTCACATCGTTGAGAAACACGCGGCCCTCGTTGGGCGTCACCAGGCCGGTGGTCATGTAGAATGTGGTGGTCTTGCCGGCGCCGTTGGGGCCCAGCAGACCCACGATTTCGCCCTGTCGCACATTGATCGAGACGTGATTGGCCACGGTGCGGCTGCCATAGCGCTTCACCAGGTTGTCGGTGCGCAGCACCAGGTTGCCCTCCTCGCCGGCCTTGAAAAGCTGGGCCACAGTCTCCTTTGATTTCTTTTTGGGCTTGGCGGCCTTCTGGGGGGCGTCGTCGGCAGCCGCCGCTTTGGCTTCCTGCTCCTCTTGGCTGGCTTCGCGGGCCTCGCGCTCCTCTTCTTCTTCCTTGATGAGAGCGGCTTCTTTCTCGCGCTCCTTGGCCATGAGCTCGGCCTGCATGCGCTCGGCTTCGCTCTCGGCCACGTCGGTTGCTTGTGGCGTGCTGGCGGCAGTGTTCTTATGTTGTGCCCAGGGTAGTTTCATTCTGTTGTTTGTTATTTATTGTTCTGTTGGTGATTGCTCAGGCGGCTCTTGATGTAGTCGACGAGCAGGTTGATGGCCACCTCGTTGTGGCCGCCCTCGGGCACGATGATGTCGGCAAACTTCTTGGCGGGCTCGATGTGGAGCTGGTGCATGGGCTTGAGCACCTTCTCGTAGCGGTCGATCACCATCTGCGGTGTGCGGCCGCGCTCAATGCAGTCGCGCGAAATCACGCGTATGAGGCGGTCGTCGGCGTCGGCGTCGACAAATACCTTGATGTCCATCATCTTGCGCAGGCGGGCGTCGCTGAATACCAGGATGCCCTCGATGAGCACCACCTCGTGGGGCTCCATGTGCACGGTCTCCTTCTGGCGAGAGCAGGTGAGGTAGTCGTAGGTGGGCATCTCGATGGCCTTGCCGGCCTTGAGTTGCTTCAGGTGCTCGTGCAGCAACGTCCAGTCGAAGGCTGCTGGCTCGTCGAAGTTGATGTTTTGCCGCTCCTCGGGGGGCACGTGGCTAGAATCCTTGTAATATGAGTCTTGCGAGATGATGCCCACTTCGCCCTGGGGTAGGCGTTCCATGATTTTGCGCACCACTGTGGTTTTGCCTGAACCGGTTCCACCGGCAATACCAATGATAAACATAACGCTATGTGATTTTAAAAGGTCATTCTTGAGTTTTGCGACGCCACCTGGTGCGAGTGCCCCGGCAAGCATCATACAAAGATAGCGCAAATTCCCGATAATCTCCCAAGTTTTCCCCACAAAATTGTTGTGCGGTCACGTTTCGCGCCATTTTGCAATGCCATCGCTACACGCTCGCTTGCCCGACCTATTTTTATGGCAGCGCGCGAGGCATCGCCCATGGTGATTAGCGTTTGGCCTTGAGCTGGCTGTTGATGCCCTCGATGTAGTCGAGCAGCTCGTCGCGGCCGCGGCCGTCGGCGCTCGAGGTGATGAAGATGGGAGGCAGCTCTTCCCAGTTCTCGCTCAGCTTCTGCTTGTAGGCCTCGATGTTTCGGCGGCCGGCGTTGTAGCCCATCTTGTCCATCTTGGTGAAGACGATGCTGAAGGGCACGCCATTCTCGCCGCACCAGTTCATAAACTCCAGGTCAATCTTTTGCGGCTCGTGGCGGCTGTCGACCAGCACAAAGAGGTTGGTCATCTGCTCGCGGCCCATGATGTAGCTCTTGATGATTTTGCTCAGCTGCTCGCGCTGCTCCTTGCCGCGGCGGGCATAGCCATAGCCGGGCAGATCGACGATGTACCACTCGCCATTGATGATGAAGTGGTTGATGAGCAGTGTCTTGCCCGGTGTGGCCGAGGTCTTGGCCAGCCCGTTGCGCCCGGTGAGCATGTTGATGAGCGACGACTTGCCAACGTTTGATCGCCCTATGAAAGCATATTCGGGCTTGTCGGTAGCAGGGCATTTGGTGTAGTCGGTGTTACTGATTTCAAATTCGGCTGTCTTGATTTTCATATCTTTGCTCTCTCTATTTTTGGTGCAAAGGTAAGAAAATCATTTGAATTGCTCAATTGCCGTGGGCACAAGTGGCAGCGCTGCGATGCAAAAATTATCGTAAATGTATTTTTATTTCGACTTTTTTCTCTAAATTTGTAATGCGAACATAAACAACTATTTTTATCCTTACCTTTAAACCAATTTCATTTTAACTATGAGCCAAATACAACAACTCGTGGAATGCGTGCCCAACTTCAGTGAGGGCCGCGACATGAATGTAATCAATCAAATCACAGCTGTCATCGAGCAGGTAGAAGGCGTGAAGTTGCTCGACGTGGATCCCGGCGAGGCCACCAACCGCACCGTGGTCACCTTTGTGGGCAACCCGCAGGCTGTGGTTGAGGCTGCCTACCAGGCTGTGAAGAAAGCCGGCGAGCTCATCGATATGCGCCACCACCACGGCGCGCACCCGCGCATGGGAGCCACCGATGTGCTGCCGCTCATCCCCGTGGCAGGCATCAGTCTCGACGAGTGCGCCCAGCTGGCCCGCGACCTGGCCAAGCGCATTGCCGATGAATTGCTGGTGCCGTGCTACTGCTATGAGGCAGCCGCCTTCACCCCCGAGCGCCGCAACCTGGCCGTGTGCCGCGAGGGCGAGTATGAGGCCCTGCGCGAGAAGCTCACCACCCCAGGCCGCCAGCCCGACTACGGCACTCGCCCCGTCGACGAGCGCATGGAGCGCACAGGCTGCACCGCCGTGGGAGCGCGCAACTTCCTGATTGCCGTTAACTTCAACCTCAATACCACCTCTACGCGCCGTGCCAATGCCATCGCATTCGACGTGCGCGAGAAGGGTCGCCCAGTGCGTGAGGGCAACTCGCTCACCGGCAAGCCCTTGAAGGATGCTCAGGGACACACCATCATGCAGCCTGGCACGCTCAAGGCCACCAAGGCCATAGGCTGGTATATCGACGAGTACAAGGTGGCCCAGGTGTCGATGAATATCACCGACATCAACGTGACGCCGCTGCACGTGGCCTTCGACGAGGTGTGCCGTTGCGCCCAGCAGCGCGGCGTGCGTGTGACTGGCACCGAGATTGTGGGCCTCATCCCCAAGTGTGCCCTCATCGAGGCCGGCCGCTATTTTCTCGAGAAGCAGCACCGCTCTACCGGCATCCCCGAGGACGACATCATATTTATCGCCATCAAGTCGATGGGCCTCGACGACCTCAAGCCCTTCAAGCCCCACGAGAAGGTGATTGAATACATGATTGAGGATGCCGACAAGAGCCGCAAGCTCGTCGACCTCACCGTCAAGGACTTTGCCCTCGAGACCTCGCGCGAGTCGCCCGCTCCCGGCGGTGGCTCGATTGCCGCCTATATGGGTGCCCTGGGTGCCTCGCTGGGCGCCATGGTGGCCAATCTCTCGAGCCACAAGCGCGGCTGGGACGACCGCTGGCACGAGTTCAGCCAGTGGGCCGACAAGGGCCAGAACATCGCCGCCCAACTGCTGCACCTGGTCGATGAGGACACCCTATCGTTCAACAAACTCATGGAGGCCTTCGGTATGCCCAAGGCGTCGGAGGCCGACAAGCAGGCCCGCACGCAGGCCATTCAGGCTGCCACGCTCTATGCCGCCCAAGTGCCGCTGCGCACCATGCAAGAGGCTATGCGCGTCTTCGAGGTGTGCAAGGCCATGGTGGAGACCGGCATGCAGAGCAGCCTGAGCGACGCCGGCGTGGGCGCTCTGGCAGCCCGTGCCGCTGTGCTGGGCGCTGGCTTGAACGTGAAAATCAACGCTGCCTCGCTGCACGACCGCGACGCGGCTGCCCACCTGGTGGCACAGGCCGAGGAGCTCACCGCCCAGGCCATTGCCGCCGAAAATGAAATCATCACTCTCGTAAACTCTAAACTCAACAATATCTAAACTCTTAAAACTATGACCCTGCAAGAATTTCAAGCCGACATCAGAGCCGGCATCCCTCAGGTGCTGCCTGAGCCCCAACCCTACGACCCCACAATAAACCATGCGCCCAAGCGCAAGGACATACTCACTGCCGAGGAGAAGAAACTGGCACTGCGCAACGCCCTGCGCTATTTTCCACGCGAGCAGCACGCAACGCTGCTGCCTGAGTTTGCCCACGAGTTGAAGACCTATGGGCGCATCTATATGTACCGCCTGCGCCCGCGCTACCCCATGTATGCCCGCCCCATCGACGAGTATCCCCACCGCTCGCGCCAGGCTGCTGCCATCATGATGATGATACAGAACAACCTCGACCCCGCCGTGGCCCAGCACCCCCACGAGCTCATCACCTACGGCGGCAACGGCGCCGTGTTTCAGAACTGGGCACAATACCGCCTGGTGATGAAATACCTGAGCGAGATGACCGACGAGCAGACGCTGGTGATGTACAGCGGCCACCCGCTGGGCCTCTTCCCCTCCCACCGCAATGCCCCTCGCGTGGTGGTGACCAACGGCATGGTGATTCCCAACTATAGCAAGCCCGACGACTGGGAGCGCGACAACGCCCTGGGCGTGAGCCAGTATGGCCAAATGACGGCCGGCAGCTACATGTATATTGGTCCGCAAGGCATCGTGCACGGCACCACCATCACCGTGCTCAACGCTGCCCGCAAGGTGATGGGCAGCAATCCCGAGGGGCGCATTCCGCTCTTTGTGTCGTCGGGCCTGGGCGGCATGTCGGGCGCTCAGCCCAAGGCTGGCAACATTGCCGGCGTGGTGAGCGTGGTGGCCGAAATCAACCCCCTGGCAGCCCAGAAGCGTTACGACCAGGGTTGGGTCGACGAGCTGCACACGAGTCTCGACGAGCTCATTCCCGCCGTGCGCAAGGCTGTGGCCGAGCATCGTGTGGTGTCGATGGCCTATGTGGGCAACATCGTCGACCTGTGGGAACGCCTGGCCGACGAGGATATCAAGGTGGACCTGGGCAGCGACCAGACCTCGCTGCACAACCCCTATGCCGGCGGCTACTATCCTGTGGGCCTCACGCTCGAGGAGTCGAAGCGCATGATGGCCGACGAGCCCGAGCGCTTCAAGGAGCTGGTGCATGCCTCGCTGCGCCGCCAGGTGGCTGCCATCAACCGCCTCACGGCTCGCGGCATGTACTTCTTTGACTACGGCAACGCCTTCTTGCTCATGGCCAGCCGTGCCGGCGCCGATGTGATGCGCGACGCCAAGCACTTCCGCTACCCGTCGTATGTGCAAGACATCATGGGCCCCATGTTCTTCGACTACGGCTTCGGCCCCTTCCGCTGGGTGTGCTCCTCGGGCAAACCCGAAGACTTGGAGGTGACCGACCACCTGGCCGCCGACGTGCTTGCCGACATGCTCGAGCATGCTCCTGCCGACACACATGGCCAGCTTGCCGACAATCTGCACTGGATACGCGAGGCCGGCCACAACCACCTGGTGGTGGGCTCGCAGGCACGCATCCTCTATGCCGACGCCGAGGGGCGCATACGCATTGCCCTGGCCTTCAACAAGGCCATTGCCGAGGGCAAGATCACGGCTCCCGTGGTGATAGGCCGCGACCATCACGACGTGTCGGGCACCGACTCGCCCTTCCGCGAGACGAGCAACATCTACGACGGTTCGCAATTCTGTGCCGACATGGCTGTGCAGAATGTGATAGGCGACTCCTTCCGCGGCGCCACGTGGGTGAGCCTGCACAACGGCGGCGGCGTGGGCTGGGGCGAGGTCATCAACGGTGGCTTCGGCATGGTGCTCGACGGCACGCCCGAGTGCGCCCGCCGCATCGAGATGATGCTCTTCTGGGACGTGAACAACGGCATCGCACGCCGCTCTTGGGCCCGCAACAAGGGCTCGATCGACACGATTACCCGCGAGATGCAGCGCACGCCGGGTCTCAAGGTGACCATGCCCAACCTGGTCGACGACGACCTCATCAACAACCTCAAGTTTTAATCACACATTATCTTAACTTAAAATAGAACAACTTTATGTCAAAAATTCATGATATCAGTAACGATCATCTCTCAGTCGAACGTATAGGAGAGATTATCTACGGCCACTACCAGCTGCGATTGAGCGACGGCGCCCGCGAGCGCATCGTGCGCTGCCGCAAGTATCTCGACGAGCGCATCGAGCGCGAGGACACTCCCATATATGGTGTCACCACGGGCTTCGGCTCGCTGTGCAACGTCTCGATAAGCAAGGACCAACTCTCGCAGCTGCAAATCAACCTCATCAAGTCGCACGCCTGCGGCGTGGGCGACCGTCTGCCCAACGACATCGTGAAGATGATGATTCTGCTCAAGGTGCAGTCGCTCAGCTATGGCTACTCGGGTTGCAAACTCGACACCGTGCAGCGCTTGATCGACATGTATAACGCCGACATCATCCCGGTGGTCTACGCGCAAGGTTCGCTCGGCGCCTCGGGCGACCTGGTGCCTCTGGCCCACATGAGCCTGCCGCTGGTGGGCTTGGGTGAGGTGGAAGTCGACGGCAAGATTTTGAGTGGCGCGCAGTTGCTCGAGAAGATGAATTGGAAGCCCATCGAGTTGGCCAGCAAGGAGGGCTTGGCCCTGCTCAACGGCACGCAGAACATGAGCGCACAGGCCGTGTGGTCGATGCTCAACGCCACCCGCTTGAGCCAGTGGGCCGACGTGATTGCCGCCATGTCGCTCGATGCCTTCGACGGCCGCATCGACCCATTTCTCGACGCTGTGCACCAGGTGCGTCCTCACCGGGGCCAGATTGAGACTGCCGCTGCCGTGCGCGCTCTGCTCAAGGGCAGCCAACTCGTTGCCCGCCCCAAGAAGCACGTGCAGGATCCCTACTCGTTCCGTTGCGTGCCGCAGGTGCACGGCGCTGTGAAGGACACCCTGCGCTATGTGGGCTCGGTGATCGACACCGAGATTAACTCGGCTACCGACAATCCCACCGTGTGCCCCGACGACGACCTCATCATCTCGGCCGGAAACTTCCACGGCGAGCCCATTGCCCTGCCCATGGATTTCCTCTCGATTGCCATGAGCGAACTGGCCGACATCAGCGAGCGCCGCATCTACCGCCTGGTGTCGGGCCTGCGCGACCTGCCCAGTTTCCTGGTGGCCAAGCCGGGCCTCAACAGCGGTTTCATGATCACGCAATACACGGCCGCCTCGTGTGTGAGCCTCAACAAGACGCTGGCTATGCCGTCGAGCATCGACAACATCCCCTCGTGCCAGGATCAGGAGGACTTGGTGAGCATGGGCGCCAACTCGGCTCTGAAGTTGCGCAAGGTCATCGACAATGCCGAGCGTGTGCTGGCCATCGAGCTCTTCAATGCCGCCCAGGCGCTCGACTTCCGCCGTCCGCTCGTGTCGTCGCCCGCCATCATGCGTGTACACGACGACTACCGCAAGATTGTGCCCTTTGTCGACACCGATCAGCTCATGTATCCTCACATCGACAACTCCATTCAATTCCTGCGCCATGAGCAGTTGCCTCATCTATAACATAGCCACGCTCGCCGGCATCACCCGCGACCCGGCCATCGCGCGCAAGTGCGGCAGCGACATGGCCGAGATTGACTGCATCCACGATGCCTATCTGCTCATCGGCGACGATGGCCGCATCTCCGCCTTCGGCCCCGAGAGCGAGCTCGCCGAGGGCGCTCAGCAGGTGGTCGATGCCCGGCGGGGCACGGTGTTGCCGTCGTTTTGCGACTCCCACACCCACCTGGTGTATGCTGGCAGTCGCGAGCAGGAGTTTGTCGACAAAATCAACGGTCTGTCCTATGCCGAGATAGCCCGTCGTGGCGGCGGAATCCTCAACAGTGCCGACAGGTTGCATCACATGAGTGCCGACGAGCTCTATGCCC
>OMUK01000102.1 GCA_900314215.1 uncultured Prevotellaceae bacterium | reverse complement strand
ACCTGCTCCCATACTACTACAAAAAATCTCGCGAGTAATCCCGCGAGATTTTTTTTGCACATCAGCAAGACGGCTCATTTCGGATGGTTACAACCATGCTCGCTCATCACAACCACTTGTGGCAAGTTCCTTTGAATACTCAAAGAAGCGTCTCACATGCTCTGGACCAGGAGTGCAGTTTGCATTATAGCTATCTTCTATCATTTTTTGGAAAATGTGTATTGGCAAGGGTACTATTGTTGACTTTCCTCCATAATAGGATATATTGGCTTGTGCAAGGATAAAGAAATGAGCAACGCAACTCATGTTTATTTCAGGAGCGATAAAAAGACAATAACAGGGTTTACCTGTAGCTTCCTTTAATTTTCCCAAATGGCGGCTTACGGGCTCACCTTCACTCTCATACTGGCGTTGTCCACTCGACATTGTCACTTCAACCGAAAGATAAAAATCTCCATAATCACATACGATATCTGCCATATTACCAGCAGCCGTCGACAATGGCTTTCCAAAATCATCAAAATTCAAATTTGCCTTTATCTCCCCACCATCGAGCATTGTCATGGCCCGCCATGTATTCCATTCCAGCATAAGAGGTGTATCGTAAAAATCATTTTTCATAATCTGCTCATAGGTGTGTTGTATTTCATCATAAAGCTTATAATCCTTTATTTCCTTTACTTGCTCACTGATGTTTTTCTGTTTACGCATTTCGATATTATCGATAAAGACGTTCTTCAGTTTTTCAATATCCCAATCAGAGTTCACTTTTACAAGCGGAAATTGAGCATGAATACTTTCTATAAGCAAATCCTTATCATCTGTCAACAACTTAGGAGTAGCTCTTTCGCCCAAATATGCCACATAAGCCTGCATATCATGAATAAAGACTGGGTCGCGTCCCACATTTTTCAAAATGAAATCAACATCTTTCTTACGCTCTGGCACAATGCTAAGTGACTTACCCACATGAGAGATCTGGACGAGGCCTGTGAAACGCAGATATCGGAAACAAGCATCCGCATAATCACGCATGTTTCGAGATTGCGTTGCAAGGAATTTCTTCAAAGAATAGTCATTGCTCTCCCTTGTTTTTGTCTTCCCTTGGGCTATGCGTTCGGCAAAAATTCCGTTAAGCTCTTTATACAAAATCTTACTCTTAAAGGCTTTGTATCCACCAGAATTCTTCAACTTTTGAGTTCTGAATTTCTTGATTTTATCAACGATTTCATCAAACTTGTGCCAATTAGTGAGTTGCATACCGAAAATTTGCAACTCGTCAAATTTCAAAGAGCCAAAATAGCGTATCAGACGCAAAATTTCCAAATATGGTTTCACCCAAATGTCAGCGGCAACTGGCGATGGTCTATGATAAGGTGACGGCAATTGGAATTTAAGGAGCTGGCGCAGAAACACCTCATTTTTTCTCTTTGATGAGAGCAAAGCCTCTCCAGCAGGAGTAAGAGAAATAGACGGCTTAAGCAACACAAAACCCAATGATTTTGGAGCACGATTTATGCGGTCTCTCGCACTAAAAGCAGGGTCTTTCATACCTTTCCCGTTAAAGAATTGCTCATTTCTCAAGACCTGCATAAACTCAGCTTGAGTGTTTTTGTCCCATGGCTTGCCTATGAAATTTTTCACAAGCAAATCGATCTCTGGAATCATCTTCTCTGGGGTTCGAGGAGATGTAGTCATAAACAAAATGGGGTTATCTATTCTTGCCATAGCTTTTTGGTTTTTCGAACAATTGAAGTTGAGCGATTTCTGGCTCATGATAAATTTCTCCTCCGAGCATGTTTTCTTGCGTATCATACCAATCTTTCTTGTAATTGGCTACAACAATATGCGTAGAAGTCGCTTTAAAACGGTTTCTTATATTTACAGCATAGTTTTTCTTATACTCCTCTATGATATATTTACCATAAAGTTGTTCGGTCAATGGAGTACGGCCTATTATCATAAGCGTTTTGCAAGGCAGGTTGATGAAGTCCTGCGCAAGTCTGCGGTGACTTTCTTCATCAAACCCATTTTTATATTTTGCATTCCCATAATCTGAGAATGTGCAATCATATGGAGGGTCGAGGAAAATGAAATCATCGCTATTAGTCATCTCAAAAATTTTGCTGTAGTCTTCATTATATATGTCAGCACGTTGGAGCAAGCGGCTATGCGACAACGTCACACACTGAGTGTTTAAATGCGCATACCTGCCATAGGGGACGTTAAATTCGCCTTTTGCATTGTACCTGATCATACCAGAGTAAGAGGTTTTATTAATATAGAAATACAACAAAGCATCGGAGTACTTGGACTCGATAATGCCATTGAACATGTCACGCATTTTATAGTATATCGCCTCGTTTTTATCCTCAACGCGCTCTTTGGGATGCAAGCGTTTCAAAGTTTCATAATCTTCCCTATTCTTGGCATACTCGACCTCAATTTCATCCAACTCATCACGCAGTCTTGGAAAATCATTTTTGACGCCACGATAAAATCCAATGAGTTTTGTGTTTATATCGTTAATTATGGCTTGTCTGGGCTCTAAATGGAAAAAAGGGCTCCTCCTCCCAAGAATGGCTCTATATACCGTCCACTAAAGCGCGGCACATGCCACATAATGTTGGGAATTTCTTTTGACTTTCCACCCCTATATTTAATCATTGGTTTCATAAATGTCGTATTTTTTATGCCATTATTAAAAACAAAATTACAAAAACAATTTGAAACTGCAATACTTGATCTTAACATTCATGCCTCTTAAAACAAAATACACAAGTACCCAACTGATCTGCTTTCTGATTTGGTAATGAGCGAGGATTGAATTAACTTTGTGTGGCAATAAAGTATTGCTACGGAGCATGGTGTGCATGCTTCGCCTAATTGAATAAAAACGAATGACTATGATGAAACAACTACTTGCAACTGCAATTTTAGTGGGAGCGGGACTCGCTGCCGCTTGCCCGGGGGCGATGGCTGAGAAGGCCTACGACAACGTGGGCATCACGCTCACCAAGCAATCGAGCTGCCAGGGTATGGACATATGGGGCAACTACCTGGTGAGCCTGCAAAACGCCGGCAAGGCCAACCTCTACAACTTCACGGGCACCGCAGCCACGCTGCTGGGCTCGTTCAATCTGGGGTCGGCTGCCAGCGACAACCACAGCAACCTGGCCAGCTTCGGCACCCAGCGCTATGCCGAAACCGACAAACTGCCGCTGCTCTATGTGTCGCGCGCCCAAGGCACCACCGATGCCGACGGCATGGTAAATGTGTGCTACGTGGAGCGCATCGACCCCGACAGCCTCAAGTCGACGCTCGTGCAGAAGATTTGCTTCACGGGCGTGAATGGCGCCGGTCAATACATGATCGACCGGAAAAACGGCTACCTCTACATCTTTGGCAACACCATCAAGAACAGCGCCGAGGGCAACAAGCACTACATCTATAAGTTTGCCATCCCCAAGGCGGGTCCTGGCCAGGCCAGCAAGGTGTGGCTCAACACGAGCGACGCCATCGAGGGCTACTGCTGGGAGGACACCTACACCGGCGGCGCCAATCCCGTGATACAAGGTGGCGCCGTGCTCGACACGCTCATGTATCTGCCTTGCGGCTACAACACCAGCGCCAACCCGTCGGTAATCTATGTGTGGGATCTCAAGAACCGCCAAATGAAGCATGAGATATACCTGCAAGGCGTCTTCACAGGCGAACTCGAGGATGTGTCGACCGCCATCGACGGCCGCCTCTACATCCAGGCCCAGCCCAACCACATCTATTGGGCACAACTCGACTCGCTGCCTGCCATCAAGGCCGCGAGCAAAACGTGGGCCGACGTGGGCATCGAGACCGTGCCCGAGGGCTACTATTACCTCAAAGCCCGCTCGGCAACCGATGGCAAAAACTACTATGTGTCGCCAGCGGCCCTGCCCAGCGGCACCTCGTCGAAGGGCGACGAGGGCACCGTTGTGATGATGCTCGGCGACAACAAGGCCAAGGCCCAAGTGCCCGACACAGCCGATGCCAAATACATATTTCACGTGATACCCCGAGCAGCAGCCGGCACGGGCTATGTGATCAAAAACTGCGGCTTGGCAGGCACCCCCTATGTGCACCAGCTGCGTGAAAGCAACCGCTGGAGCGTGATGAATTTCACTGCCTTCCCGCAGCCCAACGCCTGGAGCGTGTTTAATTTCTCGCAAGGCAGCAGCGAGGGGTGGACCTATGTGAAACCCTCGGGCACTGGCGCAACGATCGCCAACATGCGCATTTGGCGCAAGGGCGGAGCCAAAAACGGCGTCACCACCAGCCTGCTCAATGAGTACAGCGACAAGCTCAACGACTTCGGGTGGGAGCCCATCACCAGCCCCAGTCTGCTGGCCTACGCACAATATTGCGAGACGGTGAACTCAGCCCTGGCTCTCGCACCCGGCCACAATCCCGGCCACGTGGAGCGCGGCGCCTACGACACCCTGCAGAGCTATCTCTCGGGGCTTGACCTCACCTACTCCCCCACCGCCAACTATGCCACGATGCTCAACGCGCTGCAAGCGCGCATTGCCAGCGTAACCGTGCAACCCACCGGGCGTTGCCTGGCTCACTTCACTGGCTCAGGCTATATGGCAGCCACAGCATCAGGCCAGCCTGTGACCTTGCTGCCCGACAGCACCCTCACCACCACCCGTGCCGATGCCGTGTGGCTCATCGAGCCCGGCACGGCCCACTATGTGGTCACGAGTGAATCGCTCGGCGCAAGCCAGCGCCTGACCGTGACCGATGCCAATGCCGATGGCAGTCCCGTGATCACCACCGCCAGTGGCAACCAAGAAATAAGCCTCGCCCAATATGGCCGCACCGTAGCCCTAGCCAAGGCCTACACGCCAGCCACCAGCCACGTGAGCGACTACTTGATAGCCGCCCTCGACGATGGCACCATTGCCTCGAGCCGCGGCAACAATCCGCACGACTTGCTGCGCCTCAACCTTGTGGCACGGCGCAGCTTTGGCGGCAATGATTGCACCACCCACTATTGCAAGGCTCCAGTAGCCCTGCCCGCTGGCATCACAGCCTATGCAGTGACGGCGTGCAACCGCGCTCAAGCCACCCTCGAGGTCGCACCCCTTGGCACCGACACCGTGGCCGCTTGCTACGGCGTGCTCTTGCTGCCCAGCGACGCTATGAAAGAGGCCAGCTGCTACCTGCCCTACCTCGACGACAGCATCGCCCAGCCCGCTACCGCCAATCTGCTCAAGGGCGGCGCCCAACTCAAGGCCGAGGCAGCCAAGACGGGCACAGCCATCTACAGCCTGCAGCACAATGCCGACGGCACCACCACCTTTGTCAAAACAAGCCTCGACAAATTGAGCGACGACCAACTGGCCAATGAGGCCTTCCTCGTGCTCAGCGGCGACGATGCCCAAGTGAGCACCTATCAGCTCTTGCTCAACCAGCCCACCGCCGTCACCACGGTAGCCGCATCGAGGCAGGTAGCTCATGTCGCCTACTACGACCTGAGCGGCCGCCGCAGCACCACGCCACAGCCAGGCGTGAACCTGCGCGTAACCACCTACACCGACGGTTCGCAGCAAGTCGCAAAAATCCTGCGATAGCTCTCCCGACTGTGGCGTTGCGTCACCCGAAATTGATCATCGCAGGGTGAATGCAACCAGCAGGGTGCGGGTGGCCGTCCGGTTGCAGAGAATAATATCGATTATTTACCACATAATCAATGAAATAGGATGTGACATTGTCGGTGGGCCGGCACAAGACCGGCCCCTACATATCGGTTTAACCATTTAACCATGGTGGCAACTAGGGAATCCAGGGAATGGCAGTACCCCACCGCAGTACCCCACCAATATCACCCAGTTGGGGGTGACACCACGCCACAGTCAAGAAAAGAGGCCTCCCAAGCATGTCGGGAGGCCTCTTCTGGTTATTGGCTGCGACAGGGCGCTTGCACACGCGCTACTGCTGGCTGTCGTCGAGAGTCTTGAGGATTTTTTGCAGTTCCTCGTCGGTGGTGGTGAGTTTGGTTTTGCACACCTTGAGCAACTGCAACGAGCGGGCGGTATACTGGCTCAAGTTGTCGATGGTGCAGTCGTTGCTCTGCATCTTTTGCACGATTTGCTCGAGTTCGCTCACAGCCTGGCTATAGGTGAGCTTGTTGATGTCTTCTTCCATTTTTATGTTGTGATTTTATGAATTTACGGTTGATGTGGTTTTGCCGCTCTTGAAGTGAGAGGTAATCACGTCGCCAGCATGCAGCTGGCTGGCATCGGTGATGATGTGCCCATTGCACATGGTGAGCGAGTAGCCGCGGTTGAGCGTGTTGCGCGGCGAGAGCAGCTGCACCTTGTCGTCGAGGTTTTTCACCCGCATCTGCTCCTTGAGCAGGGCTTGGGCAATGAGGCTCTTGATGGTGTCGATGCGGCGGTCGAGCAAGTTGTGCTCGCTGGTGATGCGGCTGGCCACCTTCAAGGGTATGGTCTCGATGTAGCGCTGCAGGTTGAGCCTGCTCCGGTCCACAATATTGCGGGCCATCACGGGAATGCTGCTGGCATAGTAGCTCAGTTGCTCGCTATTGCGGGCTATCATGTCGCGTGCAGTGCTCACAATGGCATTGGTCAAGTTGCTCAGCTGGGCCAGGGCGTTGGCGCCGCATTGTATCAGAAACTCGGCCGCTGCGGTGGGGGTCTTCACGGGCTTGGCGGCAACGTAGTCGAGCACCGTGGTGTCGCGCTCGTGGCCTATGCCGGTGATCACCGGCAGCGGGCACTGAGCCACCTTGAGTGCCAGGTTGTAGTCGTCAAACCAGTTGAGGTCGGTCGTAGAGCCGCCGCCTCGAATGATTACCACGCAGTCAAACTTGTCCTGGTGCTGCTCGATGCGGTCGAGGGCGGCGATAACCGACGATACTGTGCTGGCGCCCTGCATCATGGCGGCAAAGAGGCAGGGATAATACTTGATGCCATAGGGATTGCGGGTGAGCTGATTCATGAAGTCGCCATAGCCTGCCGCGCCGGCCGACGAAATCACGGCTACGCGTTGCGGCACATCGGGGAAAGCGAGCTCCTTGTTCTCGTCGATGTATCCCTCGCGGGCGAGGCGGTCCAGGATTTCCTGGCGGCGGCGTGCCATGTCGCCCAGGGTGAACTCGGGGCTGATGTCGTTGATCACCACTTTGAGCCCGTATTGCTCGTGGAAGTTGGCGCTCACGAGCACCATCACCTTCATGCCCGTGCCGAAACGCTGCTGGGTTACGGCATAGAACTTGGCATTGAGCCGCATGAAGGTGCTTGCCCATATCACTGCGCCTATTTTGGCCACCGTTTGCCCTGTGTTCTCATCCTTTTGCAGCAATTCCAGGTAGCAGTGGCCACGGCGCACTTGCACGTCGCTGGTCTCGGCAGTGACCCACACGGCCGTCACTTGCTGGTTGTAGAGCAACGCCTTGATGCGGCGGTTAAACTCCAGCAGGGTCACGGGCTTGGGAGCCGCCGGTTGGAATTGCAATGCTAAATCTTGCTGGCTCATCGCTTGCTGGTTTTGCGTTTAATGGCGGTGCCGCCGTCGATGTAGTAGTCGATGCTGTCGACCACATAGGGGGCCCACTTCTGGTAGTCCTCCTTGCTGTAGAAGGTCTTGAGGCCTTGCGTGGCGGTGAGGGTGTTGAAGCCTGGCCCGGTCCACTGCATCTCGATCATGGGGAAGTCGACGGCAGTGAGCAGCTGGGCAAGGGTGTCCTTGGGCGTGGCGGGCTTGAAGAAATCGCGCATGGCGGGCAATTGCTTGAAATACTTGCGGGTGGGCAGCGGCTTCCACTGGGTGTCGTAGAAGGCGATGCGACTGTCGCGGGTGGGCGTTGCCACCGTCTCGATCACCGCAATCACGGTGTCGCGGGTGCCACGGGTGAGCATCTTGAGCGAGATGGTGCAGCTCTGCGACACCTTCACGACGGCATAGTCGGCAGTGAGGGTGTCGATGCTCGAGGAGTTGCCAAAGCGGTTGGTGGTCGACAGGGTGCTGGCCTGCCCTTGCTCGGCATAGGTCACCAGCCCGGCGCGGGCTGCCTGGGGCAAGGTGGGAAACACCACCCCGGGCTCGCTAATCAAGAAGTCGCGCATGGTGGCCGCGCCCGCTTGCATGGTGGCAAGGAGCACGGCACATGCGACTATAAGCAAATGTTTCATCGTTTACAATTCTATTTTATTGCAAAGATAGCGCAATTGCGCAACAATTGAAAATTTTATCACGGCCCAATGGCGGCTATATCACGGCTCTTTCATTTAAGATTGCTTTGGCCTGTCAAAATTAAGATTATTTTATAGCGGG
>OMUK01000030.1 GCA_900314215.1 uncultured Prevotellaceae bacterium | reverse complement strand
CGACTCATAAATCTACCCTTAATCGTGTATTGGATGATAGTTGCGGATTTTAGGTTTTCCTTACAAATGTAAACTTTTCCACAAATAAAACCAATCATTTCTAAAATAAATTTTCAATTTACCTCCATTATGACCAGCTGGCGGGACGAAATCGCACAAGCCGAGCAAGCTGGCCAGGGAATAAATGCGACCTAACAAAAAGCATGTAAAAAAAAAGCCACTCAGGCTGCTTGATGCAGCGAGAGTGGCTCTATAGCTGTTGCAGTTGTGACGGCAGCGGTTACTTGCCGGGGATGAGCGTGACACCTATGCCGGGAATGTCGTGAAGGGTAATCTTGCCATTCTCCACGGTCATGCCCTTGAAGCGGTCGTTGGCAATGAGCAGGTTGCCGTCGAGGTCGGCAAAGTCGACCAGGGGCGAGAGGTTGGCGGCGGCAGTGACGGCGCACGAGGTCTCGGTCATGCAGCCTATCATCACCTTCATGCCCAGTGCGCGGGCCAGCACCACCATCTTGTAGGCCTCGTTCATGCCGGTACTCTTCATGAGCTTGATGTTGATGCCGTCGTACACGCCCTTGAACTTGGGGATATCGCCTATGCGCTGGAAGGCCTCGTCGGCAATGATGGGCAGTGGCGAGCGCTCACGCAGCCAGGCGGTCTCGTCGACCCAGGTCTTGTCGAAGGGCTGCTCCACAAAGAGGCAGTTGCGCTCCTTGAGCCAGTGGCACATCTCGAGGGCGTGCTCCTTGCTCTTCCAGCCCTGGTTCACGTCGACGCATATGGGCACGTCGGGCATCATCTCGCGTATGATGTCGATGGTCTGCTGGTCTTTGTCGAGGCCCATCTTCACCTTGATCACCTTGTAGGGCATGGCCTCACGCACCTTCTGGCGCACCACGTCCTCGGTGTCGATGCCTATGGTGAAGCTCGTGTTGGGCGTCTTGGCGGCATTCAGGCCCCATATTTTGTACCAGGGCTGACCCATGATTTTGCCCAGCAGGTCGTGCAGGGCGATGTCGACGCCGGCCTTGGCAGCGCGATTATTAGCCTCCACGCTGTCGACATAGGCCAGGATGTCTTCCATCTGGAAGGGGTCGGTAAACTGGCCCAGGTCGAGCTTGCTCAGAAACTTAGTCACGCTCTCAACGCTCTCGCCCAGATAGGGCGGCATGGAGCACTCGCCGTAGCCCACGATGCCGTCGTACTCGAGCTGCACCTGCACGTCGGGGGTGGTGGTGCGGCTGTAGCGCGCCAGATTGAAGGCGTGGCGCAACTTGAGCTCATAGGGGAAGAACGAGAGCTTCAAGTGGCCGCTCTTGGCCACCTTCTTGGTGGGACTGCCGGCTGCCGAGAGCGAGATGGGCGATGTGGCAGCTATCAGGCTCAGGCCTGCGCCTGCAATAAATTGTCTGCGATTTATCATATCTTGAAAAGTTTTTAGATGGGTTGCACATTAGTTTAGAAATACCACGGGTGGTTGCGCACGCAGGTGATGCCCGGCGTGCCCACTTGCCCGTCGACGCGGCTGCACGAGATGGCGTCGTAGAGATAGGCGGGGTTGGCTGGGTCGAGGTTGTTGATTTTCACCTGGCCCGAGCAGTGTATATAGTAGCCGTCGCGCAGGTAGAGGCCCACGTGGGTCACACGGCCGGTCTTGTTGTTGCCAAAGAAGAGCAAGTCGCCCAACTGGCACTGGCGCCAGTCGCTGCCGGCTATCTTCTTGCCGGTGAGGGCTTGCTGCGAGGCGTCGCGCTGCAGGATGATGCCGCAGGCAAAGTAGCTCACTTTGGCCAGGCCCGAGCAGTCGGTCACCTTGGTCGAGGTGCCGCCCCACAGGTAGCTTGAGCCCATCATGCGCTTGGCGGTCTTCTCGATGAGGGCGGCGTCGAAGTCCTGCTGTGCCCACTTGGCGAGCTCCTGCACATCGGCGGCGGGCACGTAGCCCTGGCGGCCGTCGGGCGTGGCAAGCAGCAGCCAGTGGCCCTTGGCGCCTCTGTATTCCAGGATGTCGCCCAGCACCAGGTCGCTCACGGTCTCGTCGCCCTTGGGCTCGGTCACCAGGCGCGAGTCGTAGCAGGTCACGATGTAGCGCTTAGCCTTGCGCCAGTCTTGCATCTGCTCGGCCGTCTTGAAGGTGAGCGAACTGCGGGGCACAAACGAGATGTAGCCGTCGGGGGTCACGATGCGCGCCCACTCGTCGGTGAGTTGCAGCACCTGCACTGGCGTGCCCATGATTGCCTGGGTGGCCATCTCGGCAGCATGACGCCCCTCGACGCGGCACGTTGCAATCGAGAGTTTCACCAGCGCCCATCGCATGCTTGTGGGCACTTCGCGCTCAAGCACAATCAGGTTGTTTTGGTAACTGGTGTAGCCACTGTCGCGCAACTCGCGGTCTACAGCGGCCTTCTGCTCCTGGGTGCCCACGGTGCCATACACCACAACCTGCCCGTCCTGCGTGGTGGCATTCACATCCCACACGGCAGTGCGCTTGTCCTTGGCAATGCGTTGCTTCAATCCAGCGAGCACGCTGGCAGCATCGCCGGCAGCCAGCACATTGAGGCTGGCGGCCGACAAAATCACGGTCAAAACAATTTTTAGTACCTTTTTCATCAACTTTAAATCTATTCTATATATGAGTAATTAATATTTAATCGGGGTAATGCTGTTCACCTTCAAGTGCGACGACCACGTGTCGTAGTAGAGGTTGCCCTTCTTCCACTCCACCTCGCCGGCTTGGAAGTCGAGAGTCTCGCTGCGCAGGTATTTCTTGGCAGGGCTCAACGCGTCGGCGATGCCCTCGTTGCTGGCAAGGCGATACACATCGATGCCGGTGGCATAGTAGTCGTTGAGCACCGAGCCCTCCACATCGCGGCCAAACGACGGGTCGGTGGGCACCCAGCCCACGCCTTCAAAGTAGGTCTCGGCCCAGTCGTGGAAGTTCACCTCGCCGGGATGCAGCATGTAGCCGCTCTCCCAGCGCGCCGGGATGCCTATGGCACGGCACAGGGTGATGTAGAGCAACGCCACCTGGCCGCAGTCGCCGTGCTTGTTGAGCAGCACATACTCGGGTATGTTGCGCAAGGTGCTGTACTCTCGCGCGCCAGCCCACGGGAAGTGGACAGCTATCCAGTGATAGATGCGCGAGGCGGCAATCACAGGGTGCTCGTCGAGGTCGCCCACGATGTCCTCGGCAAGGGCTTGCATGGTGTCGGTGATCACGACTTGAGGAGCCTCGCTCGAGGTGTAGCGCACATAGGCGGGCGTGTGCTTGTAGGGTTGAGCCAGGGCCAGCAGGTCTTGCTGGCACAGGTGGCGCTCGCCCACGTCGTAGCTGAAGGTGTACTCAAAGTGGGTGGGTTGTCCCTTCACAGCCTTGGCCTCCATATACACCGTGTGGTGCTTGCTGCCCTGGCTGAGCGTGACGGGCCGGTTGCTGCTCTCGACCTTGATGTTGCGCTGGCGCAGGTTCTCATAGGGCAGCGGCATCCAGGCGCGCACCGTCTCGCCGGCGGGCACAGCATCGGCATTCACGTCGAGGGTGAAGGTGACGTTCACGTGGCGCCAGTCGCGCACGCCAGCCGTGTCGGGCCGGGTGGCCATCGCCTCGCGGAATATCTTGAGCAATCGCTCGGCGCCCTCGGCGTTGTTCACCTTGTTTTGCTCCTTGAACTCGTCGCCCAGCAGCCACAGGTTGCGCACGGCCTTGCGAAACCACCACTCGGTGCCGTCGATGGTCATCGTCTCGATGGCGCGGCTGCGCTTCCACTCGGCAATCTGCTCGTCGGTGGCATCGGGATATTTCTCGCGAATGGCCTTCACGCCCTCCTCGGGGGTGAGCGTAAAGTCCTTGCGTATGCGCCGCATCACTTCGCCAAGCGAATCGATGGCAAAGGCATTGGCACGGCGCTCGGCCTTGGGCAGCCGGGCCATGAGTTGCATGGCTTTGGTAAACTCGCCCTCGTCGATAAGGCGGTCGACTGTGGCGCGCCAGCTCGTGCTTGCTGTGGCAGCTTGCACCATGACTGGCATGCTGAATAGCAATAGCCCTAATAGGGGAAACAGGATTTTCTTCATCGTTGCTTAATTGTTATTTGCAAATATAAAAAACTTTTTAGATTTATCCCCTTCAATTCAGCCCTAATTTGCAAAAAAACCGCCACAAAGCCACACGCGCGGGTATAGCACAACACCACCCCAGGGCTGGCCACAGGCAGCGACGGCGGCGCATTTAACGTTTTTTCAACGCCATGAGCATGGCTCATTGGGGCAACTATGCTTAATTTTGCACATTACATTTAATCACACATAGAAATCATGACGATTACCGATGCTATCGTGGCGCGACACAGCGTGCGCAGCTACACCAGCCAGCCCATCGAGGCCAGCAAGATCGAGACCCTGCAGGCCGCCGTGGCCGACTGCAACCGCCTCTCGGGGCTGAATATCAAGCTCGTGACCAATGAGCCTAAGGCCTTCAGCACCCGCCTGGCGCACTATGGCAAGTTCAGCGGCGTGACCAATTATTTTGCCATGATAGGCGACAAGAAGATGAAGCAGCTCGACGAGACCATAGGCTACTACGGCGAGCGCCTGGTGCTGCACGCCCAGCGGCTGGGACTCAACACTTGCTGGGTGGGCCTCACCTATGGCAAGGTGCCCGAGGCGCTCGGGCTGGCCAAGGGCGAGAAACTGCGCTGCGTGATTGCCCTGGGCTACGGCGCCACCCAGGGCGTGCAGCACAAGAGCAAAACGCTGGAGCAGGTGAGCAAGATGGCCACCGGTCAAGCGATGCCGTTGTGGTTCGAGCGCGGCGTCGAGGCTGCCCTGCTCGCCCCCACTGCCGTAAACCAGCAGAAGTTCCGCTTCACGCTTCACAACGAGAATATGGTGGAGGCCACCGCCGGGCTGGGCTTTTTCTCGCACGTCGACCTGGGCATTGTGAAATACCACTTTGAGCAGGCTGCCGGGACAGAGAATTTCACCTGGCTATAGCACACGCCACCCTTCCCTGCCAGCAAGAAACAGTCACGGCCGCAAGCAGTTGAGATGTGCTTGCGGCCGTGCTATGTTATAAGTTATATCTATCGTGCTGAGCAATTAGCACAGCGATTGCACGATGGCCTTCACGTCGTTGCCCAGCTTCTCGGCCTCGGCCATGGTGTGGGCCTCGCTGTAGATGCGTATGATGGGCTCGGTGTTGCTCTTGCGCAGGTGCACCCAGCTGTCGGGGAAGTCGATCTTCACACCATCGATAGTGGTGATCTTCTCGCCGGCATAGTGCTTCTCCACCGCCTTGAGTATGGCATCCACATCCATCTCGGGAGTGAGCTGCAGCTTGGTCTTGGCAATGCTGTATTGCGGATAGGTCTTCTTGAGCTCGCTCACCTTCATGCCGCTCTTGGCCAGCAGCGTGAGGAAGAGGGCCACACCCACCAGGGCGTCGCGGCCGTAGTGAAGCTCGGGATAGATGACTCCGCCATTGCCCTCGCCGCCTATCACGGCGCCTATCTTGCGCATGAGCGTGGTGGCATTGACCTCGCCCACGGCCGAAGCCTCGTAGCGGCAGTGATATTTCTTCTCGGTCACATCGCGCAGTGCACGCGACGACGACAGGTTGCTCACCGTGGGGCCGGGGGTCTGCGAGAGCACATAGTCGGCTACCGAGACCAGGGTGTACTCCTCAACAAAGAATTCGCCATTCTCCATCACGATGGCCAGGCGGTCGACGTCGGGGTCAACCACAAATGCCACATCGGCCTTGCCTTGCTTCATATAGTCGCTTATGGCGGTGAGATTCTCAGGAATGGGCTCGGGGGTGTGGCCGAAGTTGCCCGTGGGCTCGCAGAAGAGCTTCACCACATTTTTCACACCCAGTGCCTCGAGCAGCTTGGGGATGGCCACGCCTCCTATCGAGTTCACTGCATCGACAGCCACAGTGAAGTTGGCCTTCTTGATGGCGTCGACGTCGACGAGCTTCAAGGCCTTCACCGCATCGATGTGGCGGCGCAGGCAGGTGTCGTTGTGCTCCACGTGGCCCAGGTGGTCGACGTCGGCATAGTCAAAGTCCTCGGCCTCGGCGATGCGCAGCACCTCCTTGCCTTGGGCGTCAGTGAGGAACTCGCCCTTGTCGTTGAGCAGCTTCAGGGCATTCCACTGCTTGGGGTTGTGGCTGGCGGTGAGAATGATGCCGCCGCAGGCTTTCTCCCACACCACGGCCAGCTCGGTGGTGGGCGTGGTAGCCATGCCAATGTTCACGACGTCAAATCCCATGCCTTGCAAGGTGCCCACCACGATGTTGAGCACCATCTTGCCCGAGAGGCGGGCGTCACGCCCCACCACAATCACGTTTGACGTCTGCTGAGTGGTGCGGCGAATGAATGTAGCGTAAGCACTTGTGAACTTCACGATGTCGAGTGGAGTTAGTCCGTCTCCAGCACGACCGCCTATAGTGCCACGAATTCCTGAAATAGATTTAATTAATGACATTTTTAGTAGTTAATTTTGTTAAGTCACGCCCACGTGCAGCATGGCAGGATGCTGCCGCACATGGGTGCATATAGTCTATATTTTCTCTAAATTCTGCTCTTGAAGTAGCGCACGTGGTACATGTAGGGCACCACATAGCTTATCTCGTCGGACCACCCATATTGCGACTTGATCACCAGGTTCACCTCGCAGTCTATGCCCAGGTACTTGAGCGGCATCTGCAAGCCGTAGCCCCATTGCGCCGAGGTCTGGATGCTGTAGTCGTTGTAGAGGAAATAGGTGGCCGACTGGCTCATGTCGTCGGCATTGCCGCTGCCCACCCAGTAGCCGTCCTGGTTGTACCAGTACTCCAGGTTGTAGCGGGTGTAGCGGAAGTATATGGCTTGCGAGTCGCGCGCCTTGTTGTTGACGCGGTCGCCGGTCTTGAGCACTTGCATATACACGTTGCCGTCCTCGTCAAGCTTGTAGTAGGGCGCATTGGTGCCCACCTCAAAGGTGCTGTCGGCTGGCACGTCTCTGATTTCAAAATTTGCGAGAAAGGCATTGCAGGCGTGGCGCTCATCGTTGAGCATGTCGCTATAGCTCTCGTCGTTGTTGCATGATGTGAGGCTCACCAGCGCCATCACCAGCGTGCACAGCATTGAAATCGGTTTGAATAGTTTCATATATGTGTCGTTATTTTATTGTTTCTAATATTTTGAAATAGATGTCGAGCACGTCGTCGATGGTGCCATGCGAATCGCCGCCGGCAGCGTTCTTGTGGCCGCCGCCGCCATAGTAGGTCTTGCATATCACGTTCACGTCGATGTCGTCGCCTTGCGAGCGGCACGAGATCTTGATTTTGTCTTTGTCTTCTCTCACAAAGGTGGAAAACATCACCTCGGGTATGGCCAGCGGCTTGTTGACGAGCCCCTCGGTGTCGCCCTTCTTGTAGTTGTAGTGCTGCAGCTCGGCCTGGGTGAGCACAATGAGGGCGGCGTGCTTCTCGGGATAGAGCTGCATCTTCTGGTCGAGGGCATAGCCTTGCAGCCTCAGAGCGTCGGCGCTATAGGTATTCATCACCTTGTTGTAGATTCCCTCTTTGTCGATGTTGTGGCGCAGGAGCTCGGCCACGATCTCGTAGAGCTCGGGGTCGTTGCTGCTATAGGTGAGGTTGCCCGTGTCGGTAGTGATGCCGGCAAAAAGGAAGGTGGCCGCCTGGGTGTCGATGTAGCCGGTGCAACCCATCTGCATGAGCACGCGATACACCAGCTCACACGTCGACGAGGCCTCGGGATGCGAGATTTTCACGTCGAAGCAGTCCTCGGGGTCGAGGTGGTGGTCGATGAGCACACGCGGCGCCCGCGATTGCTCGATCACAGCACCCAGCTCGTCGATGCGGCGCAACACATTGAAGTCGAGGCAAAACACCAAGTCGGCATGGCGCACCAGGTAGCTGCCGCGTGCCTGATACTTGCTGTAGGGCACCACATCGTGCTGCGCGTCGAGAAAGCTGAGCGCGCGGGGCAGGCGGTCGGGCATCACCACATGGGCGTCCTTGCCCATGTTGCGCAGCACCTGGCACAGCGCCATCGTGGAGCCCACCGCGTCGCCGTCGGGCGACACATGGCAGGTAATCACAATGTGCTGGGCGTGATCAATGAGGACCCGCAACTTTTCTATCATTTTGCCGTTGATTATTGACTTAATCATGTAGCTCCTTTCCGCTTTAATCGACAAATTTACAGCAATTGCTGTGCACCACCAAACTTTTAACCAAAAAACTCATCGTGTTATTACTCCTTAACACCTTGCAGGCGCTCGGGCCTCGACATGGGGCAACCCGCGGCGGTACAAGGCCTCGCCGGGGCCAGGCGAATGGCCGCACACATTGGCTTGCAATCCATCAAAATGCCTGAGCGGCAATGGGGTAACAAAAAAAATCCAACCAACTGAAAAGCAATTGATTGGAAATTTCATCGAGTTGTTGTTGAGGTCACTAGCGGAGTCGAACCGCTCTACCTGGTTTTGCAGACCAGTGACTAAACCGCTCATCCAAGTGACCAATTGCGATTAGCGAGTGCAAAAGTAAGGCTAATTTTTCACTTTTGCAACTTTAAGCCCCACAAATTTTGCTTTTCTTCAATTTTTATCGCTCTTCAATTTTTATCGCTTGAAAAGGCCCATGTCGAGCAGGCGGCGAAACTCTTCCTCAAAATTTGGGGTGAGCACACCCTTGCCCAGTGCGGCCTGCACCTGGGCCACGGTCCAGAAGCGGCCGTCGTCGACCTCCACAGGGTCGAAGTCGAAGCGCTCACGCTGGGTCACGCAGTAGTAGGTGTTGACCAGCTCACGCTCTACGCGGCTGTCGTAGACGTAGGTCATGAGCCGCACGGGCTCAAAATCGGTGAGACCTATCTCCTCGCGGGTCTCGCGGCGCAGGGCGTCCTCGATGGTCTCGCCATAGTCGACGTGGCCCCCCACGGCCGTGTCCCACTTGCCGGGCTGGATATACTTGTGGGCCGAGCGCTTCTGCAAGTAGATGTGGCCCTGGCTGTTGAGCACGTGCAAGTGCACCACCGGGTGCAGCAGGCGGCTCCCCGAGTGGCACTCGTGGCGGCTGGCCTTGCCCACTACCCGCCCCTGCTCGTCGACGACAGGAAACATCTCGGTATCCGAGAGATCCTCGGCCAAAGTTTCATTCATTTCCTTCTTCATTGTCATTGTAGATTTATTTGCAGAGTCTTGCGACAACTGCAACGCGCGACAAAGTTAATTGAAAATTTCAAAATATAAGTTTAGAGAATACCACAGAAACTCTGTTTAGGGGTCATATTGACGGTATACTCACTGTTTTTTAATATATTCTATGAGTTATTCTATCAATTGTTAATTCCCTGCTATCTTTTTCTCCCGTTTCCAAAAAGTTCTGAATGAGATCCCAATCTCACAAGCTCTATCACATCGTCACTAATCCAAATAAGAAGGAAGTCACCTTGAACGTGGCATTCCCAGCAACCCTCAAAATCATGATGAAGTGGATGTGGAAAATTTTCTTCAGGGATAGGTTCTCCGTTTTCCAGGCTGACAAGCACCAGCCTAAGAGCTTCCAGCTTCTTAGGCTGATTGAGATACCGCTTTAAATCCTTCTTATATTGAGAAGTAGGATGCAGTTTCTTCTTCATCGCAGCGTAGACTTAATCATTGCATCGACACTGCTGGTATCAATGAAGTCCTCATCAATAAGCCCGGCTTTCACCTTCTTTTGATATTCCTTGGCCTCGTTGATGGCCGCCGCAGTAGTAGCATTGGGCACGTCCTCTTCGGTCTGGTCAACGATGCTGATAGCGCGAGAAAGAAGTGTCTCAGTGAAATTGCTGAAACTTCGATTCTGTTGCTTAGCAATCTTTTTGAGTTTACACACCAGTTCTGGACTCCAGCGGAATGAAACCGACTGCTTATTAGATTTTATTGCTTCTGTCCTCATAATTTCATTATTTTATAGCAAATGTAATACAATTGCATTAATCCACAAATTTTTTTTTCTTACTTTTACATATAAAGTATGCAGACAAAAGCACTTCAAGACTTCCCGCAATAGCGACAGAAAAAATAATCATCAAAAGGGTCTGGCGCTTTACAAAGTATTCATAGCGCGAAAAGAAGACCGCCAGCAATGTTGATGGCTTTCTTCCTCATTGCGGCAGAATATAGTATATTATATTTTGCCGTTTGCCACACTTTTACTATCTTTACGGCAGAATATAACACCGAATATTAGTCATGAGTATCATTATAGGTCGCAAGCATGAGCAGGAAGAGTTGGAAAGACTCTATGAGAGTGACCGCCCAGAATTTGTGGCGGTATATGGCCGCCGCCGTGTGGGCAAAACGTATCTCATCAAGCAGGCGTTGAAAGATCGCATCACCTTTCAGCATACGGGTGTTTCGCCTGTGGATCAAGAAGGCGAGAGAAACCGCATGAAAGTGCAGTTGGAGAGTTTTTACTATTCCATGCTCAATCAGGGTCTCGAGGGTTTCAAGCTGCCGAAGACGTGGATGGAGGCATTTTTCCAGTTGGAACAACTGCTTAAGCGATTAGACGATGGCGGCCGGCAGGTGGTCTTCATCGATGAGTTGCCGTGGATGGACACACCACGCAGCGGTTTTCTTCCGGCATTCGAGAGCTTTTGGAATGGATGGTGCAGTGGTCGCGACAACATGATGCTGGTGGTTTGCGGCAGCGCCACGTCATGGATTCTGAGCAACCTCTCGCGAAGCAAGGGAGGACTGTACGGTCGTCTCACCTGCGAGATAAAACTGTCGCCGTTCACCCTTGGCGAGTGCGAGCAATACTTCGATCATGAAGGCATCGAGCTATCCCGTTACGACATCTTGCAAAGCTACATGGTTTTTGGCGGCATACCTTATTATCTGAGCTATTTCCGCAAAGGACTCAGTTTCGAGCAAAACACCGACCAGATACTCTTTGGCAACAAGCCGAGGCTCCAGGATGAATTCAATCGACTCTTCAGGGCAATCTTCACCAATGCCGAAGATTGCAAAAAAATCATCCGTCTACTTTCCTCGCGCAACTATGGCTTCACCCGAGAGCAGATAGCCCGGGCCACAAAACTGCCCCTTGGAGGTGGCCTCAGCAACACGCTGGCCTCGCTTGCAGAGAGTGACTTCATCCTGCGTTACACTCCTTACGGCAAGGGAGCTGATGAATACTACAAACTTATCGACAACTTCAGCCTGTTCTGGTTGAAATATGTGGAGCCACATCAGAAGGAAGCGGCTTTCATGAACGACCACCTCACGTCTGCGATCATGCGTTCTTGGCGTGGTGTCGCCTTTGAGCAAGTTTGCTGGCAACACATTCCACAAATCAAGCAGGCTTTGGGCATAGCTGGCGTGCGCACCTCGGTCTCCTCTTGGGTTCAACGGGGAGACGAAAAGCAGGATGGTGCGCAAGTAGATATGTTGATTCTGCGTGATGACAACATCGTCAACCTTTGCGAAATGAAGTTCGCCTCTGCTCCATATTCCATCGACCAGGATGAAGAGCGCAAGATGCTGCATCGTGTTGAAGCCCTTGCTGCCACACTTAGCAAGCGGCAGACCATCCACCTCACGCTTGTCACCACCTACGGGCTTGCCGCAGGCCGACATAGTGGCAAGGTGCAACGTGTGGTCGTGGCCGATGACTTATTCGTGTAAGTATATCAATTGCATCGAGCTATCGCTATACTACAGCATTGGACACTATATCTCAGAAAACTCACGTGCATCCTTTTGGGGAACAGGAGCCTTAAAACGAATCAGTGACCAACTTCATAAAGAATTACCTGGGCTTAGACAATATTGTCCTAAACGTTTTTGAAGAAAGTAAAAAAGGAAGTAGTTTACTAAGGCAAAAATAACTACCTTA
>OMUK01000029.1 GCA_900314215.1 uncultured Prevotellaceae bacterium | reverse complement strand
TGCTATCGCCGTAACTCATTGTATATCTACAATATACGCCACAAACTGTCAAACTCGGGAAGTTGCAGCAAATCGAGCGCAATGCAAAATCAAAAGGCCCACTTTTTGATTTTCTTTACTGCGCAACACTGTGCTATCGTGCCCCTTGTGGCTTGGGCACTTTGCAATGCGGTGAAAAAATCAAGCGGGAGGCACCGTGCTTGATGCCTCCCGCCTGTGATGGTGATGAGAGTGGCGTGTGGTGTGGCCCGCTATTCCTTGTCGTCGTGGTAGATGGGAATCTCGCGGCTTATGCTCTGGTCGAGCGAGATGAGCGTCTCGGTGGCTGCAACGCCGGGTATGTGCTGTATCTTGTCGTTGAGTAGCTCCATGAGGTGCTCATTGTCGTGGGCGTAGAGCTTGATGAGCATGGTGTAGGGGCCGGTGGTGAAGTGGCACTCCACAATCTCCTTGATTTTTTCCAGTTCGGGCACCACATCGCGGTACATCGAGCCGCGCTCGAGCTTGATTCCGATATAGGTGCAAGTGGCATAGCCCAGCACCTTGGGGTTCACGTGGTAGCCCGAGCCTGTGATCACCTTCATGTCGATCATGCGCTGTATGCGCTGGTGTATGGCTGCACGCGACACACCGCACTCCACGGCCACGTCTTTCGACGGAATGCGGGCATTTTTCATAATAATTTCAAGAATTTTCTTGTCGAGGTTATCGATTTTGTTCATGTTGATAGTTGCGTTTAATGTGTTTATGTGCAAATGTAGCACAATTTTTGGAAAAATGACACCAAATAACGGGAAAACCGCAAATTATCGCCAGTTTTTTATCATTTTGCTCATTTTATCGCAGTATGGGCCACTGGAAGTTTTTGAGTTTCAGCTCGAGTTCGGCCTCGCGTCCGCCCAGGTACTGGTTGAGCAGGGCGTGGAAAGCGGGGGAGTGGTCGAAGTGCGACAGGTGCGCCAGTTCGTGGCAAATGGTGAGGTCGACCAGCTCCTCGGGCAGAAACATGAGCGCGCGCGAGAGTTGTATCACGCCCTGCGAGGTGCAGTGCCCCAGTTTCTTGAGGCCGCGCCCTATCTGCCAGCCGCGCGGGGCCACGCCCAGCCTGCGGCTCACCTCGCGGGCGTGGGCGATGAGCAGCGTGCGGGCCTGGTCGCCCATCACCACTTGCAGGGCGCTGGAGATGGAGCGCTTCACGCTGTCGCTCTCCCAGTCGAGACCTTGCGGCACGCTCAGGGTCACGTCGTTGCCGTTGTGGCCAAAGATAATCTGCCTGGGCAGCCGGTTTTGCTCGGCCAGGGTGGCTGTGCACCCGAAGCATTGTATCACCTGGCCGCGGTGGTAGCTCACTGTGCTGTGGTTGAGCTTGTCGATCGAGGTCTGGCTGCTGGAGAGGAACTGCTTCAGGTCGGTGAGGGTAGAGCCCACGGGCAGGGTTACGTTCAGGTGCCCGTCTTTCCAGCGGGCTATCAGGCGTCGGGCGTCGCGACGCAGGTTGATGTAGACCCGGCCGAAGTGCGGGTCGTCGTAGTAGTATCGTGTCACTTGAAATTGTAGTCTATTGTGTGCATCTTTATCGATTGTCCTTGCCCCACATGAGCTTGCTGCGCAGCGTGTGGGCAAAGTTGGTGCCATGCAGCTGTATCACGCCTGTGGTGAAGGGGGCGCGCCTGATTTTCACGGTGGTGCCGCTGGGCAATATCAAGCTCTCGCCGTCGATGCTCACCTGGTAGAGTGGGGCGCGGCTGCGGGTGGTGATGGTGAGCTGGGTGTCGTCGCGCACCACGATGGGGCGCATGGTGAGGGCATGGGGCGAAATGGGCGAGAGGGCAAGGCATTGCGACATGGGGTCGAGTATGGGGCCGCCCACGCTCAGGTTGTAGGCCGTGGAGCCGGTGGGGGTGCACACCAGCAACCCGTCGCCCTTGTAGGTGGTGAGCAGGTGGTCGCCTATGTCGACCGTGACGTCGATCATCGACGAGGTCTCCTGGCGCAATATCGCAATCTCGTTGAGGGCATAGGGGTTGCTCACGTGGACCTCGCCGTCGTAGTCGAGCTCGAGCATCGAGCGCCGCTCCACGCGGTAGTTGCTGTGCAGCAGGGCATCCACAATCACCAGGGTGTCCTTCACATCGGCTGTGGTGAGGTAGCCCAGGTGGCCTGAGTTCACGCCCATGATGGGGGTGCCGAAGCCTGCCACCGCCTGTGCCGCGCGCAGGAAGGTGCCGTCGCCACCTATGCTCACGATTACCTGGGCGTCCATCGACTCGCCGCCCAGCTGGCACTCTCTCATTGCCGGCAGGCCGGGCAGCTGCGACTTCAGGTAGTGGCCAAAGTGGCGCTCAATCACCAGCTCTACGCCCTGGCTGGCCAAGGCTTGCAACAGGCGGTTGATGTGGGCAAGCGCGGCTTGCTGGTAAGAGTTGCCTAAAATTGCGATTTTCATCATAGTTCTTTTAGATATTGTAGCGCAAAAACCCAAAGAATCTCCTAAATAAAGGTTAAAACCTTTTATTTCTCATGAATTCGTTATATTTTTGCAAGTACAATAGTCAGTGGCAAAAGTACAAATTATTTGTGAAACTGCATCGCTTGATGCGCTAAACTGTGCCGTTGATTCTCTTAATTTCATGACAATGGTAAATTTAAGTGTAAACATCAACAAGATAGCCACGCTGCGCAATGCGCGAGGTGGCAATGTGCCTAATGTGGAAAATGTGGCTGTGGATTGCGAGCGCTTCGGCGCCAACGGCATCACCGTGCATCCACGCCCCGACGAGCGCCATATACGCCATGCCGACGTGTATGCCCTGCGCCCGCTCATCCGCACCGAGTTCAATATCGAAGGCTATCCCAGCGAGGACTTCATGACGCTTGTGCTGCAAGTGAAGCCCACGCAGGTCACGCTCGTGCCCGATGCCCCCGACGCCCTCACCTCCAACGCCGGCTGGGACGTGGCGCCCAACTTGGACTTCCTCACCGGCATCGTGACCCGCTTGCAAGAGGCTGGCATACGCACCAGCATCTTTGTGGGTACCGACGAGGAGAACATACGCCAGGCTGCCAAGACCGGCACCGACCGTGTGGAGCTCTACACCGAGCCCTATGCCCAGATGTATCCCAAGGATCCCGAGCAGGCTGTGGCACCATTTGCCGCCGCCGCCGAGGCTGCCCACAAGGCAGGACTGGGCGTGAACGCCGGCCACGACTTGAGCCTCGAGAACTTGAAGTATTTCAAAGACCATGTGAATCACCTGCTTGAGGTATCCATTGGCCACCAGCTCATAAGCGACGCCCTCTACCTGGGCCTGGAGCAGACCATCAAGGCCTACAAGGAGTGCCTGAAGTAAAGAGGCTCGGCGCAGTGCGCAGCCTCCCCTTCTCCTCAGGCGCGACCGCAGTTTTTAACCGTTTAATGTGAAGAAAACAATAATCGACAACTGACAAAAGTATATGACAATTCTAAGCATGATTCTGGCACAGGTAGCAAGTGCTGCTCCAGCTGCCGCCACCGAGAGCTTGTGGGACCTCACCCTTGCAGGCGGATGGCTCATGATACCACTGGCACTGCTGCTGGTGGTGAGCATCTACATCTTTTTTGAGCGTGTTTTCGCCATCAACCGTGTGGGAAAATACGACAAGGGATTTATGCAGCAAATACGCGACTACATCCACGCTGGCCGCGTCGATGAGGCTCAGAAACTGTGCGAGGACACCAACTCGCCCTATGCCCGCATGATCAGCAAGGGCGTGGCCCGCATAGGCCGCCCCATGAACGATGTGCTCGTGGCCGTTGAGAACGTGGGCAACATGGAGGTGGCCAACATGGAGAAGGGCTTCTCCTGGCTCGCTACCACTGCCGCCGGCGCCCCCATGATTGGCTTCCTAGGCACCGTCACCGGTATGGTGCAGGCCTTCATGGCACTGGCCAAGGCTGGCAACAGTGCCAATGTCACCATCCTGAGCCAAGGCATCTACGAGGCTCTGGTGACCACCGTGGCCGGCCTTATCGTGGGCATTATCGCCCTCTTTGCCTACAACTACCTCACCAGCCGCGTGAGCAAAGTGATGAACAAACTCGAGCGCAGCACCATGGAATTCATGGATCTGCTCAACGAACCCGCTAAATAAAACACCAAGAGGAAATGGCATTAAAAAGACAACATGAATCAATGTCGATGTTCAGCATGGCGTCGATGACCGATGTCATCTTCCTGCTGCTCATCTTCTTCATGGTCACTTCGACCTTTGTCTCGCCCTCGGCACTCGAGGTGAACTTGCCGCAAAGCAGCCAGACCACCTCGCTCAAGCCCACCTCGCGCATCTACATCGACTCGCTGCAGCAAATGTATTGCACCACTGCCGACTCGCTCAAGGAGAGCGAGCCGCGGCCACTGCCCGTCGACGGCCTCGACGCCTTCTTCGCCCAGGTGAAGACCGAGAACGATGCCGCCCACCAGTTTGTGGCCGTGCATGCCGACGAGGCCGTGCCCTATGGCAAGATTGTGGAGGTGCTCGATGCCGGCTCCAAGGCGGGCGTGAAGGTGGTGCTCGCCACCCGGCCCACGCAGTCGAGCATCGACCGTGAGGCAGCCGCCGGGCAGCAAGCCACGGCAACCTCTGCCGCCGCCCAGCAGCCTGCTGCCGCAAGCGAGCCCCAGCAGTCGGCACCCGTGCAAGGACTGCCCAAATAGAGCTCACAGCAATCATGGCTCACAGCTACATAGCAATGAAAGAAAACAATAATAGCAAAATATGGTCACTCATCATCACGTTGCTGCTCACCGTGGCAACGCTCCTGTTTTTGCTCTATTATAATCTCGACGTCCAGTATCCGCCCAAGGGCATGGAGAAGCTGGCCGAGCTCGACCAGGACTCCATCTATGTGGAGACGCTCGACGATGAGCCGCTCGTGCCACTGGGAGGCGCCAGCGAGCTGGAGTCGGGCGAGAATGTCGACAACAGCATGACCGAGCCCGAGAATGGCCCCGCGGCCGCCGACCAAGGCCCCGACCAGCCTGCCGAGCCGCAAGCCGAGGGCACCGACCGTGAGGATGCCGGCAAGCCCTCGCCCGTGCAGCCCAAGCCCATCACCAGCGCGGCTCCCTCGCCCATGAAGGTGAAGGAGAAGCCCAAGACCGAGACTCGGGTTAAGCCGGGCGCAGCCAAGAAGAATGCCAAGCCCACATCGCCCACGCGCGTGAAGGCCGCTACCCAGTCGAAGACTGCGGGCACGGCCAAGACCTCGTCGCAAGCCAATGCCATTGGCAACAGGATGCGCAACGCCTTTGGCCGTGGTGGCAGCAATGCTGGCAGCGGTACGGGCAAGACAGCAGCCTCGGGAGCCGGTGGCACCGCAGCCAGAGGGCACTCGCTGGGCAGCGGCCTTGAGGGCTACACCGTGGCCTACTGGGGCCGCCCGCACAGCCGCTACGAGGGCACGGTGGTCGTGCGTGTGCACGTGAGTGCCCGCGGTCAGGTCACCAGCGCCACGATTGCCGGCGGCACGATAACCGATGCCGCAGCGCGGCAAAGTTGCATAAGCGAGTCGTTGAAGTGCCGCTTCTCGGTGCCCAAGAACCGCACGAGCGAGGGCATAGGCACCATCATATGGCGCTTCGTTTAGAAATCCATTGCGATCATTCAGAAAAATATCACCTATATAATAAATGGAAAAATTAGTCATCAACTCGTTCGACGAGTTTGCCGCCTACCAAGGCAAGGAACTGGGCAAGAGCGAGTGGCTCACCGTCGACCAAGACCGTATCAATAAGTTTGCCGACGCCACCCTCGACCACCAGTGGATACACGTCGACGTGGAGCGCGCCCGTGCCGAGAGCCCCTACAAGAGCACCATCGCCCACGGCTATCTCACGCTCTCGCTGCTGCCACACATGTGGGAGCAAATCATTCAAGTCAACAACATCGACATGCTTGTGAACTACGGCATGGACAAGATGCGCTTTGGCCAGGCAGTGGTCACGGGCAGCCGTGTGCGCCTGGTGGCCAAGTTGCACAATATCGAGAACCTGCGCGGCATCGCCAAGACCGAGATCGACTTTGTGATCGAGATCGAGGGGCAGCGCAAGCCCGCCCTCAAGGGCATAGCCTCATTTCTCTACTACTTCAAGAAGTAGAGCAGGCGCCGAGCAATGCCATGTGGCTCTATGGATGTGACCGCAGCACCCAGCAGGCCACATGGCATTTTGTGCTTTTCCCAGTTCATATTCAATAAGACACATATTTTTCAGCTAATGAAGAAAATTCTATTGTTCAAAAGTCAGCTGCTGGCGCTGGCGGTTGCCCTGCTTGCAATCACCCAGGTGCACGCTGTGCCGGCATGCCCCATGCCTGCCACGGTGACCCAGCCCGATGGCAGCACGCTCACGCTCATGCTGCAAGGCGATGAGTACTACAGTTTCAACACCACGGCCGACGGCTACACCGTTGTGCAGAACGACGCCGGCTACTACGTTTACGCCCTCAAGGACGCCGGCATCCTCAAGGCCAGCACGCAGGTGGCCCACGATGCCGCCCGGCGCGATGCCGCCGAGACGGCCTTCCTGAGCTCGGTCGGCAAGTTTGCCATCGACGAGACCTCCTTCTCGCAAGGCCGTGCCCAGCGAGTGAAGCGCGACGGCGACGCCAAGAAGACGCCCAGCATGGACTTCTCCAAGTTCCACGGCCTCATCATCCTGGTCAACTACACCGACTGCAAGTTCTCCCGCAGCGATGCCCAGAGCTTCTATCAGCGCATGTACAACGAGAAGAACTACACAGGCTACACCAACGAGGACGGCTCGGCCAACAGCTATGGCAGCATGTTTCTGGGCAGCGTGCGCGACTACTTCAACAAGAACAGCAACGGCAAGTTTGACCCCCAGTTCGACGTGGTGGGCCCTGTGACCGTGAACTATGGTTGCTCGGCAGGCCGCAACAATTCCACCAATGTGTTCCGCTCGGCCATGGACCTGGTCGACGATGAGGTCGACTTCAGCAAGTATGACAACGACGGCGACGGCTACGTCGACATGGTCTTCTTTGTGGTGGCCGGCAATGGCTCCAACTATAGCGGCAACCCCAGCAACCTGCTGTGGCCCTATAAGAGCAACTTCCGCTACTATGGCATCACCCACGACGGCGTGAAGATGGGCCTCTTTGCCTGCACCGTCGAGCTCTACGGCCTGCAAAACCGCGGCTACACCATCCCCGACGGCATCGGCACCTTCTGCCACGAGTTTGGCCACGTGCTGGGCTTGCCCGACCTCTACGACACCGACTACTCGGGTACTGGCGGCCAGAGCCAGGATCCCGGCGGCTGGAGCGTCATGTCGGGCGGCAGCTACAACGACTATGGCCGCCGTCCGGTGGGCTATACCGCATGGGAGCGCTACGCCCTGGGTTTCCTCACCCCGCGGGTCATCACCG
This sequence comes from uncultured Prevotellaceae bacterium, assembly GCA_900314215.1. Classification (GTDB taxonomy): domain Bacteria; phylum Bacteroidota; class Bacteroidia; order Bacteroidales; family Muribaculaceae; genus Sodaliphilus. Next base: position 29,974 of record OMUK01000029.1, on the reverse strand, counting down.
CGTCGGGCAAGTACACGCTGCGCGGCATTCAGGACAACAACGAGGCCTATATCCTCAAGAGCAAGACTCAAAATGAATATTTCATGCTCGACAACCGCCAGCGCACCGGCTGGGATGTGACCTTGCCGGGCCATGGCATGCTGGTGACTCACATCGACTCGACCAACACCAGCGTGTGGAGCCGCAACACCATCAATTGCGACCCCACTCACAACTACTACCTGGTGCTGCGCGCAGGCGGCAATACTGGCGATGCCAACGGCAGCGACCCATTTCCCGGAACCTCGGGCGCTACCATGCTCACCAATACCACCACCGCCAACCTCACCGACTGGGCCGGCAACGCCAGCCAGCTCATCCTCTCGGGCATCAAGGAGGATGGCGGCGTGATAAGCTTCAACGTCACCGACGTGGATTCGCTCCAGAGCGATGTCGAGGACTTTGAGTCGATGGCCACCACCACGAGCACCAGCGCCAGCAATGTGCTGGGCAAGATGGCCTACTGGTCGTTTACCAAGAGCAACGTCTCGGCTCCAGGCTCTGATAAGGCCAACGGCAGCCACTCGGTGGCCATGAAGTTGCCGGCTGCCATCGTGAGCAGTCCCACCTATTACGACGCCTATGAGGTGTCGCTGCGTGTCTTCAATCCGCTCAACTCGGCCTGCAAGTTCACCCTCTACACCTCGACCGACGGCGGTGCGCAATGGACGGTTGCCAAGACTGGCTCGGGCGCCAACTCGGCCGAAGTGCCTGCCAAGACCACCGAAGACCTCTACTGGTCGGTCAACACCTCGCAAGACACTGGCGTGAAATACCGCATCGTGCTCTCGTCGGGCAGCCGCACCTCGGCTGTGTATATCGACGACTTCACCATCTACTATGGCGAGAAGGGTACCAATCCCTCACCGCTCAAGACGATTGAGAGTGTGGCCTTTGCCGACAGCGTCTACACCGTGAATGTGGGCGAGTCGCTCGCCCTCAAACCCGTGGTGCGCCCTGCCGACGCCAACAACCAGGTGATGACCTGGACCAGTAGCGCTACCGGCGTTGCCAACGTGGCATCGGGCACCGTGAAGGGTGTAGCCGTGGGCACCACCACCATCACCGCCACCACCACCGACGGCAGCAATCTCACCGCCTCGTGCAAGGTGAATGTGGTGCGTCTTGTCACCAGCCTTGCCCTCAACCACGATGCGCTCATGATACCGCAAGGCGTCACCACCCAGCTGCAAGCCACCGTGCGCCCCACCAATGCCACCAACCGCTCGCTCACCTGGACCACCAGCGATCCTGCTGTGGTCAAGGTCGACACCGCGGGCTTGGTGACCGCAGTGGCCACTGGTAGTGCCTATGTGAAAGTGGCCACCACCGACGGCTCCAACCTGGCCGACTCCTGCTGGTTCACCGTCACGGCAGCTGCCACCAATTATCTTGCGCCCTCTTCTGCATCCTATGTGTGCCAGGCCGGCGCCACACTGCCTGTGGCAGTGGCTATGACCAATGTCGACAGCATCTCGCGCGCCCACATGCGCCTGACCCTGCCTGCAGGCCTCACCCTGGCTGTCGACACTGCCGGCAATGCCGTGGTCACGGGCAGCTCGCGATTTGCTGCTGGCCAATCGGTGACGGCCAGCGCCGTCAATTCCACCACCTGGGCGATCGACACCCGCAGCGACTCGGCCTCGATTGCCTTCACGGGCAATGCAGGCGACCTCGTCGTGTTTAACCTTGTGGCAGGCCAGCAGTCGGGCACCTATACCTTGCTCGTGGGCGACGGCGTGCTCTACCCGGTGGGCGACGGCGTGCCATTTGTGAGCCCCGCCGTGCAATTCACCGTCACGGTGCAGGGCGGCTCGCAGCTCAAGGGCGACATCAATGGCGATGGCGTGGTGAATGTGACCGACGCCACCTCGCTCGTCAATGTGATTCTGGGTCAGGCCAGCTACCCGACCAGCGTGTGCGACCTCAATGCCGACGGCGTGGTGAATGTGACCGACGTGACTGCGCTGGTCAACATCATCCTCGCGGGCAACAAGTAGCGCATATCTCTTAGCACCACAATACTGCGGTGGTGGCATGGGGTGATTTCCCCCGTGCCGCCACCGCTGCTTTTTGCGCCAGAATTAACTTAAAAATTGTAAAAATCGACGAATAACCAGTTTGAAACGACCAATCAATTTGCCGTTCGAGAAAAAATGTCTAATTTCGCGGCGATTTGTAAATGTAAGTGACTGAGTATATTTACTCATTTTTGGTGAAATTTAGAAGTTAATCATTAAGGTATAAAACATTAGTCTCATGAAAAAGATTTTACTCTTGGCAGCTATCGCTGCGTGCATGACGCTGGGCGCCAATGCACAGAAAACTATCTATGAAGGTCCTGGCACAGGATCGTCGCAGGTGTCGTGGACTACCACCCAGGAGAGCAACGTGCTGCGCACGGCAGCCACTGGCAATCAGCAGGTCTACACCCGTTTCTCGGGCAGCACTAAGTATGTGAGCCTGCCCAACCTCTTGATCGACTGTGTGGTGACACCAGCCGACCTTAAGGGCTACATCACCCGCAATGGTGTGGCTGGCACCGCCGTTGAGGCCCTGCCTGCCTACGCTCAAGTGAAGAATGTGTTTGTCACCGGCCAGCTCACCAGCAACGACAGCGTGTGCAACGGAACCGCATTCAATGCCCTCACCTATATTCAGGACTTCGCCGGCGACTCGCTGAGCACTGCCGACCAGCGCGCTGCCTATCAGGTAGCCCTCGACTCACTCAACGCTGATGCCTATGTGAGCAGCTACACCCAGGCTGCCGATGGCTCTCGTGTGGGCCAAGCCTGCAACTTCACCCAGAGCGGAGCTGCCGAGGACTTCTATCAGAGCAACTTCTCCACTCCTTTCACTTTCACGGGCAAGAACAATCTGCGCGTGTCGGCCAACCTGCAGAACGCTACCGACATGGAGTTCAGCTACAACACCGTGGCTTCGTCGCTTGCCAAGCCCGTTGTGCTGCGTGCCCAGGGCGCTGCCTACTCGGCTAGCGGTGCCAAGACGGCCGACGTGAGCCCCGTGGTTGTGCCACCCAGCGAATTCTACAACGTGAATGCAGCCGACTTTGCCGGCGTCGACGTGCCCATGGAGATGAAGGCCGCCCTGCCTGCTTTCGGCGTGACTTATTTCACCAACGATATCAAGGGCACTGTGACCCTGAAGCGCGACGGCATCAAGCAAACCACCGACTATGACCCCGACAGCACTTACCAGCCCAACGGTCTGCCCATCGTGCGTCTGCTCGACCGTACCACCCACACCTACATTATCCCCGATGGCAAGACGGCCCTCAACAGCAGCCACGCAGCCGAGATCAATGCCGACGGCACCTTCTCGTTCTCGGCTCTGAATCCCGCTCACACCTATCAACTCTCGGTGGCCAGCAACAACTATGGCTACTACGAGGTGAACCCGCTGAGCTTCACCGAGGCCGAGACCGTCAACCAAACGGTGAACCGCGATGAGACCTTCACCCAGGATTATGCTGGCAAGGCCAACGATGTGGTGGTCGACATCACCATCAGCATTGGCACTGCCTCCACAGTCGACGGCGTTGCCGACGCCAAGCAAGTGAGCAGCGTGCGCTACTACAACCTGCAAGGCCAGGAGAGCGCCACTCCCTACGCCGGCCTCAACGTGGCTGTGACCACCTACACCGACGGCACCACCAGCGCCCGCAAGATCCTGAAGTAAAAATAGCCGTTTCCACGGCAATCCTCACAATGGCAGCCCCGGCCCCAAGCCCCGGCTGCCATTTTTATTACCCCGCGTAGATAACGACAACCCTAAAAAACCTAAAAACACGCATCCCTGCACGTGGCCAATGCGGTTGCCCTGGTTCTTCACCATTCCAAAACTTGAGCCTGCGCAGGGCTGATATCAGCGTGTGGATGGCCTGTATTGCTCTGGGTTGGCGTCTATGAGCTGCTTCTGGACCATGCTCAGGTCGTATTTGGCTCTTTTATCCGACGCGATGGAGCGGCATGTCTCGGGAAGGCCGAGCCTGTTGTAGATCGGCAGTAGCATTTACAAAAAATCTTATCTCATGCTGCCAAACTCCCGTGCCCGATTTTGGGCAAGCGGGGCGTTATGGTGGTGTGGTTGCGGTGGGAGAAACGGCATGAAAGGCCCATGATGGCGTAAAATTTTGGGTCGTTTAAGAACATTTATTACAAAAATAAATAGGGGGTAAATCGTTTTGCACTATCTTTGCAAAGATTTATTTAATTTGCCTTGTTATGGTAAAGTTTAGAAGCGGTTTTTGGAGCCGCCTGTGGAATAACTTGTGCCGCTGGAACTACAACTTCTGGCAATGGTACAAGAGCATCTACGTGGGCCGCCCATGGTATGTCAAAGCATTTTCGGGATTTTGCACGCTGGTCGTTGGCACCTTTTTGCTACTAGGTGCAGTCGACATGAATTTCTTGTGGCTCTTTGGCAAGTCGCCATCGATGAGCGAGATCATGCACCCCAAGACCAACAATGCGAGCTATGTGTATAGCTCCGATGGCGTGCTGCTGAGCAAGTACTACGACGAGAACCGCACTCCGGTAAAATACAACGAGATCAATCCCAAGTTCTTCCAGGCCCTTGTCGACACCGAGGACGAGCGTTTCTACTCGCACCACGGCGTGGACTACACCGGCATGCTGGCCGCCATGAAGGACTATGTGGTGCACCGCCGCGCCCGTGGCGCCTCAACCATCACCCAGCAGCTGGTGAAAAACATGTTTAAGGTGCGCAGCACCAATCGCGGTCTGCTGGGCCACGTGCCGGGCTTCTCCATCCTCATCAGCAAGTTGAAGGAGTGGATACTCGCCACCAAGGTTGAGATGTTCTACGACAAAGACGATATCATCACCATGTATGCCAACACGGTCGACTTTGGCAACAACGCCTATGGCATCAAGACGGCGGCACGCACCTACTACGACACCACGCCCGATAGCCTCTCGCTCGACCAGTGCGCCGTGCTCGTGGGCCTGCTCAAGGCCACATCGAGCTACAACCCGCGCTCCAACCCCGAGCGCAGCCAGTGGCGCCGCAATGTGGTGCTGCAAAACATGGTGAAGCATGGCGACCTCACCGAGGCCGAATATGACAAAATCAAGGACAAGCCCACGCAGCTGCACATCAACATCGAGACCATCGACGAGGGTCGTGCCCTCTACTTCCGCAACGCCGTGGCCGACGAGATGAAGCAGTGGTGCGAGGAAAACAACGTAGACTTCTACACCGATGGCCTGAAGATCTACACCTCGATCGACAGCCGCGTGCAGCAGCACGCCGAGGAGGCTGTGATGGAGCAAATGTACGAGGTGCAGCAGCGCTTTGAGCACCGCTGGGGTAGCGACCCGTGCTGGATCGACAACAATGGCGACACGATACCAGGCTTCCCGCAGCAGGTGCTGCGCACTACCGACTACTACAAGCAAATCGCCAGCCGGTTCCCCAACAATCCCGACTCGGTGCAGCACTACATGACCACGCCCCACAAGATGAAGATATTCATGTACGACCGCGGCCGCAACGGCAAGGTGGTGGCAGGATACAAAGAGATGGAGATGAGCCCGATCGACTCGGTGCGCCACATGCTGCACTTCATGCACTGCGGCCTGGTGGCACTGGAGCCGCGCACGGGATTTGTGCGCGCCTGGGTGGGCGATATCGACTACGCCACCTGGAAATACGACAAGGTGGAATCGATGCGCCAGCCGGGCTCCACATTCAAGCTCTTTGTATACTCGGCAGCCATGGAGGCTGGCATGACGCCCTGCTCGACCGAGCGCGACGACTACTTGAGCATGAACGTATTTAACGAGCAAAAGAACCAGTGGGAGCAATATGCTCCGCACAATGCCAACGGCCGTTTTTCGGGTGAGGACATGACCCTGCGCCAAGCCTTTGTGCAAAGTGTCAATGTGGTGGCCGTGCGCACCGGCACCGACCAGCGCGTGGGCATGAACCGCGTGCGCGAGACTGCCGAGAAGATGGGCATACGCTCGCCCCTTATCCCCAGCAAGGCCACCGAGGCCAAACCCTCGCTGTGCCTGGGAGCCATGGACGTGAACCTGCTTGAACTCACCAATGCCTATAGTACCGTGGCCAATTATGGCAAGGAGCACGACCCGGTGCTTGTGACCAAAATCGTGCGCGTTGAGAGCAACGGTGACGAGACCGTCATCTACGACTACCACGACCACCAGCAAGAGGAGCAGGCCATAAGCGCCCAGTCGGCATTCTACATGCAGCAGATGCTCATGGCTGGTATCACCGATGCCGGCGGCACGAGCAACAACTTTGAGAGCTACGTGGGCTCCTACATGAACTCCACCGACTTCGGCGGCAAGACGGGCACGAGCCAGAACCACAGCGACGCCTGGTTTGTGGGCGTCTCCCCCAACCTGGTGGCAGGCGTGTGGGTGGGCGGCGAGTACCGCAGCATCCACTTCACCTCGACCGAGGGCCAGGGTGGCCGCACGGCCTTGCCCATATGCGGTGCCTTCTTTGAGAAGGTGTTCGACGACAGCCGCTTGCGTCCCACCTACACGGGCAAGTTTGTGCCGATAAGCATGCCCGAGAGCAGCTACAATTGCAACCCGCAGCCCGACAATCAAGATGAGGGCGACGACTTGCAACAATATGACGACTCGCTCGTCAATCCCGATGAGTTCAACGCCAACTACGACGACAACCAGGGCGAGCCGAACACGGGCGATGACCCCAATGCAGCCACCGAGCCGCAAGAGCCAGGCAATGAGGGCAACGGCAACAACAATGCAGGAAATCAGCCGGGCAATGGCAACAACCGGCACAATGGCAACAACAATGGCGGCGGGCAAGCCAACCAAGCCCCCGACCAGCACAAAAAATAGCCAAAGCGCGATTTCCTAAAATCTACCGAGGCGCAATCTCTCATCAGCAAGAGGGATCGCGCCTCGGCATTTTTCACCCATGCGGCTGTTTTGAATTCATGGGAAAAACCGTAAATTTGCATGATTGAAATAGATGGAATGGATGGCGTGGATTTCCCACTGCGCCCTCTACACCCACCTGCACAAGCATTGATTCACTTCAATAATAAAGAAAACCAACAGTCAAAAAAAACAAGAACAACATGAAACAACAGTTTTGCCTTATTTTGTTGAGCGTCGTGGCGGTATTGTCGCTGCGGGCGCAGAGCGTATACAGCGTGGTCACCTGCCCAGCCCAGAACTCGGCCACGGCCATGCAAGTGAGCTGGGGCGCCGACTCGGCCCTGGCCGACACCTGGGTGGAATACACCCTCGCCACCGATGCCACCTGGGCGCGGGCCAAGCGCGTGGACCCGCATCAGCACGAGTGGTGCACCACCTACGACGGCAAATACAGCGCACAGATAGGCCAACCCGAGATGTGGGAGCACCACCGCTTCTGGAAAAACGGCGCCATCCTCACCGGGCTCAAGAAGGACACCGACTATAAGTACCGCATCATGAGCCCGGGCGGCAGCGCCACGGGCGGCGGCGTGCACCACTTCAAGACGGCGGGCGCGCGGCACTGGAGCGCTTGCATCATCAGCGACTTCCACACGTGGACCCCGCTGCCGGGCCGCCTCACTGCGGCGATGGCCATGGTCGACACCATCAGGGCCATCGACCCCTCGGTCGACTGGGTGCTCGACCTGGGCGACGTGGTGGCCTGGGGTGCGAGCTACAGCTACTGGCAGCGCATGTATGCCGAGCCCAACTTTGCCCGCTACATGTGGGCCGGCCTGCAGGGCAACCACGACAACATGTCGCGCCGCAGCAAGGGCGAGAATGGCCGCTACGAGCTGAGCGACGACTTCTTTCGCCAGGCCAACTATGTGCCGCTTAACGGCTATGCCGGCCAGGAGGGCGTGTGCTACTACTTCCACTACGGCGACGCGCTCTTTGTAGTGCTCAACAACGAGGCCATGCACGACGAGGCCGGCCGCGACCGGGCCAAGGCGTGGATTAAGCAGGTGGCCGCCCGCGAGAAGCACAAGTATCTGGTGGTGTGTGAGCACTACGAGTGGTTCGACGGCCCTTCGGGCCGCCCGGTGGGCTATAAGTGGTTTCACGAGCTCTTCGACGAGTGCGGCGTCGACCTGGCTCTTGCAGGCAACAGTCACATCTACAACCGCAGCTATCCCATCTATCAAGGCCGGGTGACCGACGGCACTCGCGGCACGGTCTACATCCAGAGCACATCGAGCGACAACGGCCGCGGCCGCGATGCCGGCACCCTCACCCAGAGCCTCGACTTCATCGCCCGGCACTGGAGCGAGGGCCCCCACACCGTGAGCGCCATGCTGCTCGACGTTGACCCCCGGCGCATGACGGTGACCCTCTACGACCGCAACGGCCGCCTCATCGACCAAGCCACCATCCCCGCCAAGAAGTAAGTTATTTGAATCAACACCTTTGTCTTGAAAAAGCAACAAAGCGGGCGGCTCGCCACTGTGGTGTGGCTGAGCCGCCCGCCGTGTTTATCGTGCGCAGGCGCAAAAGCGATGGGTGCGCGCGTCAATTCTTGGTGCGCTCGTTGGGCTCAAAGGCCACAAAGTACAGGCCTATGTTGAAGAGGTCCATCGTGATGAGCTGCGTCTCCTTGTTCTCGGTCCAGTTCACATAGGTGGGGAACATGGGACCCTCATATTTCTCATAGCCCTTGCTGGTCATCAGCTTGGGAATGTAGGGCGAGCTGATGCACAGCGCGCTCTGGGTGCCCACCAGGCAGCCGGCATACTTGCCGCCGTCGATGATGGCGATGATGATGGGGAAGTCGGGCGATGAGGTGTTGATCTGGTGGAAGCCGTCGCCCAGGCTCGAGGTCGTGTCGCTCACATAGTAGGACATAGCCTTGAACTTGGCTACCACCTCGTCGAGCGTGTACACGCCATAGTCGGTCACAGGCCAGGGGAAGTTGACCGAGTCGGGCGGCAGCTGGGCCGAGAGGTCCATAAAGGCGAAGTGGATGTTGGGCACAAAGGTGGCCGAGTCGGTCGAGGGGATGCTCATTGCCACAAAGGCAGCCACCTTCTCGGCGCGGTTGTAGTAGATGAGGTCGCTGCTGCCGTCGGAGAGGCTGGTGGCCTCAAAGCCCTTGGCAGTGAGCAGCTCGGCCACTTCGGCCGGGGTGGGGCGCTGGGTGCTGTCGCAGTATATGGCAGCCTCCTCGAGGAATTGCTTGGTCTTGGTGTCGTACCAGTAGCGGGTTTCGGTCCAGCGGCTGTCGCCGGTGCTGAAGCGGTACACGCCACGTTGCGGTGCCGAGAGCGAGGCGTTGACGGTGTGGCCCATGCGGCCCTCGTAGCGCATCATCAGGTCGACTGTCGAGCCCTTGCCCAGCAGCGGCAGCCAAGCGCCGGCGGTGCCCTTCATGGGTTCGGTTCTCGACCAGGAGAAGGTGGTCTCGTCGAGCGGCATGATGGCCACCGAGGGGGCCACGCGGGCATAGCTGCCCTCGCCCGGAGCGGCGGCTGTGGTGGCCAGGGCCACCAGCGAGCTCACCGTGTTGCGATACACCAGGTCGGTGCTCGATGGCCACTCGGTGTCGGCGCTGAAGTCGCCAGCCTGGAGAAACTTGATGTAGTCGGCATAGTCATCGCTGCTGCCGAAGGTGATGAGGGCATACTTGTATTTCTTGTCGGCGTCGAAGTAGTAGGTGTAGGTGATCGAGCGCCCATTGGCAGCAACGCTCACTTGGGCCGAACGCGTGGTGGTGTCCTCGGCCACGCTGCCCAGCACCTCGCTGGCCGTGGCGCCAAACTGGGTGCTCGGCAAGGCCCATGCCTGCTGTGGCACAGGAGTCTCGGCAAAGGTCACCTCGTTGACGCTGTCGGTGGCAAACTTCACCACGCGGCCGTTGTTGAGTTTCACGTGCATTTGGTAGCTCTGCGCGCCAACCGTGGCCAGGCCGAGAGCCAGGAAAAGAAGTGTGAGGAAAAATGATTTTTTCATAATGTGGATGTCTTGTGTTTTGATTTCTTTTGATCGAATTTATTTTTACTGTTTGAGTGAGAATTTGAGCGAGGCGCTGCCAGCCCGCACCACATAGATGCCCGGTTGCATGCCGGCCAGCGAGACGGTGCACTGGCCATCGGCATCGGCCCGGCCTTGGGCCACGACCTGCCCCTTGAGGTTGCTCACAATCATGACTTGGCCCGCGTTGAGGCCCTGGGCTGTAACCTGCCCCAGTCCAGCCTTGAGCTGGGCCCGCCTATCGGCCTTGGTCGAGGCTATGCCGCTAGGCGTGGCGTCGAAATAGATGCGCTCGACCTGGCTCATTTCGCCCGATATCTCACTCGCGTTGCCCACGACAGTGAAAGCCGTGCCCGAGTAGTTGATCTTGGGCGACTCAGCTAACTGGAAGGTGAAGACCTTGCCGTCCTTCATGCTCACGTGCAAGGCTTGCGCCCAGGCGCCCGCGGGGCACAACGCGGCCGCCACAGCCAGCCATGCAATAAGTAATTTTTTCTTCATTGTTTGTTGTTGTAATTATGGTTGGTCAAAAAAAATGTGCGAACTCAAAATGCCGGCTGCAAAAATAGCAAAAGTTTTTTGTCAAATGGGCAGTTTAGTAAAGAAAATGTTACATTTTCGGTAGGCACAGCGTTTTTTTGTGCAATCCCCGCATGTGGAAATAACCACCAGGTGTGCCTTAATTCTTGGTGTGCTCGTTGGTGCTCAGCTGAAATGTAGGTATAAATAACCTTAAATATTTACTAAAATTAACATTTTAAGCCTACCGATTTCGGGATAAAATGTTACCTTTGCACGCTTTTTCAAAGAGAGCAAGTCACCCCATCGCTACTACTGTATTTTGGAAGAGATTGTGGCCATGACGTGTTGCACGCAGTGCCGTGAGGCGACACCTGTCAACACAGTGGCAAGGAGCGATTTATTTGATTGTTTACTTTGCGGTTTTACAATTGGATAATTAGGATGAGGCACCGGGCATCTGCGGGGAAGGTTGTGCGGGCTGCTGAAGGCGCATAGTGCGCAGGTCTTGAAACTAAAAATACAACTTTTAAAATACATTTCTGATTATGAAAAAGATTTTACTCTTTGCGGCAGTTGCCGCAATGATCGCTGTTGCCGCCCAGGCACACAAGTCGAAGTACGTGGGCACGGGCTATGGCTCAGAAGACGTGACGTGGACCGCCCAGCAAGACACCAGCATGCTGGATTCCTACCAGCATAATGATAACCAATTGTGGGTGAGTTTCGGGTTTCCTGAAAAGGCTGAAAGACTAACTGGTTCAACGGGCTACAAATTTATATATGATTATGAGACGATGATCGACTGCCTGTTTTCGCCTGCTGAATTCAACGGAATCGTCACCGATAGCAAGGGTGTGCAGGGCACAAGCAGGATTTCACTCCCTGCTTATGCCGAAATTACTCAAATCTCCTTGTCGGGTTGGGCTTTTGAGGGCGGATATGGAGGTGTTGTCTTTTTGCCGGACTGGATGAGGCAACTTAGTGGCAGAGTACCTCAGAGTTTTAACAATTTTATTTTTATTTCTGATTTTGCTGGCAACGAGTTGCCGGCCGACGACCAAAAAGATTCTATTTCCTCGTTGGAGAGAAAATTTCTTGCCAACGGCAAGATGATTACAAGCAAGTACACCATCAACCAACTTGGTTACATGATGGGAGAACTATGGAGTTTTGGCGATCCTAATCGAGGCGAAATGAAATTTTTTACCGACAATTTAACACGACCCTTTACTTATACGGGGAAAAACAATGTGCGCATCACGTGCGATGCAAAGGGCATGGATCTTGAGGGCTTTAGATATCATTGCAATGTGAATAATACCTCACCTATTACGACAGCAACCGTGCACCATTTTACAGGGCAGGTTTTGGAATATGATGGATTGGATTCGCCATATAAAACAATCGTAGACAAACTAAATACCGCTCTTGTCCCTGTTGCCGATAATACGCACATCAATACCAAAACTGCTGAATGGTATGGTGTGCCCGATAGCTTGAAGGACTTGGCTTACAACATTCCATTGCCTACCCACAGCGTGCCGGCCTTTGTCTACAGCTATTTCACCAACGACATCAAGGGCAAGGTCACGCTGCTCGACGAGGGCAAGACGGTGACCACCGACGACAACCCTGTGAAATCGTTGCAGCCCAACGGCCGCCCGCTGGTGCGCCTGCTCGACTGCACCACGGGCAGCTATGTGATGCCCGACGGCGCTACGGCACTCAACAGTAAGAACTCGGCCGAGGTGAATGCCGACGGCAGCTTCTCGTTCACGGCCTTGAACCCCGAGCACACCTATGCGCTGAGCGTGTCGAGTAGCAGCTACGGCTACTATCAGATCGACCAGCTCAACTTTGTTGAGGGTGAGAACGGCGTGAAGAGCGATGCCGACTTCGACCAGGCCTATGAGGGCAAGAAAAACGACATCGTGGCCAACGTCACCCTCACCAAGGGCACTGTCACCGGTGTGGCCGACGTTGCGGCCAGCAAGCAGGTGGCCGGCGTCGACTACTACAACATGCAGGGCCAGCGCAGCAGCAGCGCCCACAACGGCGTGAATGTGGTGGTGACTCGCTACACCGACGGCACCAAGAGCGTGGCCAAGGTGGTGAAGTAACCGAGACAGCACACACTCGATGTAACCAAACAGGGCGCGTCCCTGCCGAGGCAAGCAGCCAGGCAGGGACGCGCTTGTTGCATGTTGCCGGCGGGGGTGGAGGAGAGAAAAAACCGCATTAAAAAACCGCATTTGGGGCGGAATGCCCACAATAGCGGCCAAGTTGTTGCGATGTGTGAGGATTTTTTGTAACTTTGCACGATTTTAGACCTTTACAGGTCACAAGATTGCGCAATTAAAAATACACATTAACGTTATGAATGTTTCATATAAATGGTTGAAGGAATACATCGACTTCGACTTGACCCCTCAAGAAGTGAGCGACGCGCTCACCTCGCTGGGCCTGGAAGTGGATGCGCTTGAAGAAGTAGAAACGATAAAAGGCGGCCTCAAGGGCCTCGTGGTGGGCCAGGTGCTCACCTGCGAGCCGCACCCCAACAGCGACCACATGCACACCACCACCGTAGACCTGGGCAATGGCCAGGCACCGGTGCAAATCGTGTGCGGCGCGCCCAATGTGGCTGCCGGCCAGAAGGTGATTGTGGCCACTCTGGGCACCAAGCTCTACGACGGAGACCAGGAATTTGTGATCAAGAAATCAAAACTGCGCGGCGTGGAGAGCTATGGCATGATTTGCGCCGAAGACGAGATAGGCGTGGGCACCGACCATAGCGGCATCATCGTGCTGCCCGACGACGCCAAGGTGGGCACTCCTGCCGCTGAATACTACGGCGTGGAGAGCGACTGGCTCATCGAGGTAGACCTCACCCCCAACCGCGTGGATGGCGCCTCGCACTATGGCGTGGCACGCGACCTGAGCGCCTGGATGAAGCGCCACGGCATGAAGACCAACTTGCACCGCCCCAGCGTGGACGCCTACAAGACCGACCGCCCCGACGGCGGCATTCCCGTGACGGTGGAGAACACCGAGGCCTGCCCCCGCTATGCGGGTGTGACCCTGCGCGGCGTGAAGGTGGGCGAGAGTCCCAAGTGGCTCAAGGACTACCTGAGCGCCGTGGGCCAGCGCCCCATCAACAACATTGTGGATATCACCAACTATATACTGCTCGGCACCGGCCAGCCCATGCACTGCTTTGACTTGAGCAAGGTGAAGGGCGACAAGATTGTGGTGAAGACCGTGGCACCGGGCACAAAATTTGTGACCCTCGACGGCGTGGAGCGCACGCTCACCGACCGCGACCTCATGATATGCAACGCCGAGGAGCCCATGTGCATAGGCGGCGTGTTTGGCGGTCTCGACTCGGGCGTGACCGAGACCACGACCGACATCTTCCTGGAGAGCGCCTATTTCCACCCCACGTGGATACGCAAGAGCGCCCGCCGCTTCGGCCTGAACACCGACGCCTCGTTCCGCTTTGAGCGCGGCGTTGACCCCAACGACACCATCTACAACCTGAAGCTGGCCGCCCTGCTCGTGAAGGAGCTCGCCGGCGGCGAGACGTGCGGCGACATCGTCGACGTGAAGTCGCGCGAGTTCCCTCCATTCCCCGTGGAGCTCAAGTATGACTATGTGACCAACCTCATCGGCAAAAACATAGGCCACGACACCATCAAGAGCATCGTCGAGAGCCTCGAGATGAAGGTGGTGGCCGAGGATGACGAGAAACTCAACCTCGAGGTACCCACCTACCGCGTGGATGTGCAGCGCCCCTGCGACGTGGTAGAGGACATCTTGCGCGTCTATGGCTACAACAACGTGGAGTTCAGCAACGAGATACACGGCTGCCTGAGCAACAAGGACCAGGTGGACTTTGCCGACGACATGCGTGAGCTCATCAGCAACCAGCTCACCAGCGAGGGCTACAACGAGATTATGAACAACTCGCTCACCGCCGCCGGCTACTACGAGGGCCTGCAAAGCTACCCCGTGGAGAACTGCGTGCGCGTGATCAACGCCCTCTCGAGCGACCTCAACGTGATGCGCCAGACCATGCTCTTCGGCGGCTTGGAGAGCCTGGCACGCAACATCAACCACAAGAATGCCAACCTGCGCATGTATGAGTTTGGCGATGTGTACCGCTACGACGCCAGCGTCGACAACACCGCAGTGGCCCTGGCCCCCTATACCGAGCACACGGCCCTGGGCATGTGGCTCACTGGCAACAACCACGACGACAGCTGGGCCGACAAGGTGCGCCCGCTCAGCGTCTACGACCTGAAGGCCGCCGTCGAGAACGTGTTCCGCCGCCTGGGCATCAACGAGAAGGAAGTGGTGGTAGAGACCATGAGCAACGACCTGCTCGACCCTGCCCTGAGCTACAAGAACCGCGGCGGCAAGCTGCTGGGCGTGCTGGGCGTGGTCGACGAGGCCACCTGCAAGAAGTTTGACATCGACCAGGAAGTGTACTTCGCTCAATTCAACTGGAACCTGCTGTGCAAGCTCGCTGCCCGCAAGGAGGTGAAATATGCCGACCTGCCCAAGACGCTGCCCCTGCGCCGCGACCTGGCCCTGCTGGTCGACCGCAGCGTGACCTATGCCGACATCAAGCGCGTGGTGGAGCAAAGCGAGAAGAAACTGCTCAAGCACATCACCCTCTTCGACGTCTACGAGGGCAAGAACCTGCTGCCTGGCAAGAAGAGCTACGCCATATCGATGATACTGCAAGACGACCAGAAGACGCTCAACGACCACCAAATCGAGGCCACGATGAAGAAGATTGTGACCAACCTCAAGAAGCAACTGGGCGCCCAGCTGCGTTGAGCAGACAACGCATTTCATAGAATAGCAATTAACACTTAAGGTTATGATTATCGATTTCAACGACATAGAAGAGAAAGTGGTGCCCCACTTCAAGGGCGGCGAGAAAGAATACTGCGTGCGCACCCACCTCGACAGCGAGAACCGCATCATGCGTGGCGTGTTGCACCCCGGCGCCAGCATTGGCTACCACAAGCACGAGCAAAACAGCGAGATCATCTACATCATCTCGGGCAAGGGCCACGTGCTCTACGACGACGGCGAGGAAGACGTAGAGGCCGGACAAATCACCTACTGCCCCATGGGACACAGCCACAGCCTCATCAACAACGGCGACGAGGACCTGGCGTTTCTGGGCATCGTGGGCGAGCACCACGCCTAAATGCATTCACAGAAAAATAAACACAAAAAATAGACAAACAATATGGGAAGAGCTTTTGAATATCGCAAAGCAAGAAAATTGAAAAGATGGGGCAACATGTCGCGCACATTCACCCGCATCGGTAAGGAAATCACCATTGCTGTGAAGGCCGGCGGCCCCGACCCCAGCGGCAACTCGCGCCTGCGCGCCCTCATCGCCAACGCCAAGGCCGAGAACATGCCCAAGGCCACCTGGATGAACGCCATCAAGAAGGCCACCGAGAGCGACGCCAAGGACTACAAGGAGGTGATCTACGAGGGATTTGCCCCCAACGGAGTCGCCGTGATCGTGGAGTGCGCTACCGACAACACCACCCGCACCGTGGCCAACCTGCGCAACTACTTCAACAAGAACGGCGGCACGCTGGGCAACAGCGGCACCACCATCTTCATGTTCAGCCACAAGTGCTACTTCCACGTGAAGCCCAAGGAGGGCGTGACGCTCGACGACCTCGAGCTTGAGCTCATCGACTGCGGCGCCGAGGACTTTGACCAGGACGACGAGGAAATCGTGATCTCGGGTCCCTTTGAGGCCAACGGCGACATCCAGAAGTATCTTGAGGACAACGGCTTCGAGATTGCCAGCAGCGAACTCGTGTATGAGCCCAACGACTACAAGGACCTCGAGGGCGAAGCCCGCGAGCAAGTCGACAAACTCGTGGAGGCCGTGGAAGAGGACGAAGACGTGCAAAACGTGTTCACCAACATGAAGGAAGAAGTGCCCGACGACGCCGAGGAGTAGCCCCTCGCTATAGTCGAAATCCTAACACAGCGCCGGAGCCCCTCGCGAGCCCCGGCGCTGAAGTTTTTATAGCGCAGATGGTCTGCCCAAGATAGCACTTGCAGGCAGGGTGAAGATTCCAAATCGAAGTGCAAAATTTTGACGAGGAAAACTTCAATCTCCTCTCCCCATCTGGGAGGGGGTGCCCGAGCGGCGGGGACGGCCTAAACCGTCCCCGAGAGCGGACGGCGGCAGGTTGATGAACGTCAATGCAAAAAAATAAAAAAGGGAGACCGAAGTCTCCCCGAGATTAATTAATTTTGTGTTGAAATGAAATATCATCAACTAACCTCGCAGCAAAGGTCGCAAATTTTCGCCTTGCTGCAAAGAAAAACTCCGAGAAAAGAAATCGCCCTCATTGTCGAGTGACGAGGTTGAGATTTTTGGGGAGAAAGTTGCGGTGATGTCGAAAAAATGGCGTAATTTTACAAACTTAATGAATCGGCGCCATCACAGCGTCGTCAATGATCAAACACTTAACGCAAAATAATAACACAGTACCATCATGAGGAAATTATTGATCTTCGCTCTCGCGATTGTGTGCTCGGCTGCTGCTGTGAGCGCGCAGAATGCGGCCCAGCAAGGCAAGCGCTACAACGTGTATGGCGTGATGTTCTACAACCTGGAGAATCTGTTTGACACGATCAACAGCAATGGCACCTACGACCTGGAATTCTCGCCCGGCGGCGCCCGCCAGTGGAACACCGACAAATACTACAAGAAGCTGCACAACCTGGCCTACGCCATCAGCCAGATGGCCACCCCTGCCACCCCCTACGGGCCTGCCGTGATAGGCGTGTCGGAGGTGGAGAACATCACCGTGCTGCAAGACCTCGTGCGCCAGCCCGAGCTCAAGCCGTGGCACCTGCAAATCGTGCATCACGACAGCCCCGACCGCCGCGGCATCGACGTGGCTGTGCTCTACAACCCGCGCTTCTTCACCTTCACGGGCGACTCCACCTTCCAGCGGCTCAAGATACCCAACTATCCCGAGTTCCGCACCCGCGACCAGTGGTGCGTGAGCGGCAAGCTGGCCGGCGAGAACGTGAGCATCATCGTCAACCACTGGCCCTCGCGCCTGGGCGGCCAGGAGCGCTCGAGCTACCTGCGTGAGGCCGCAGCCGCCATGTGCCGCCACACGGTCGACTCGCTCATCGCCGCCGACCCCAATCGCGGCGTCATCTTCATGGGCGACCTCAACGACGACCCCATGGACGTGAGTTGCGCCCAGGTGCTGGGCGGCAAGCGCTACCTCAAGGACGTGACTGCCCCCACCGACATGTACAACCCCTTCTGGGAGAAGCTGGCCAAGGGCATCGGCACGCTGGCCTACAAGGGCGGCTGGAACCTCTTCGACCAAATCATGATGTCGCAATACTTCACACAGCACTACGAGGGCAAGAACAAGCCGCACCTCACCTTCCTGCGCGCCGAGGTGCTCAACCGCGAGTTCCTGCGCAACGCCGAGGGCCCCTACAAGGGCTACCCCCACCGCACCTATGCCAGCGGCGTCTTCCTCAACGGCTACAGCGACCACTTCCCCACCGAGATTTTCCTCACCAAGGAAGCTCAGTAGCTAGCGGTGATGAAATGTGATGTGATTTAACATTAATTTATAGCGATGGGAATAAAAATTGCACTGTAAAGCGGGAATTTTGCAGTGTGAAAAGGAAATCGCCCACACAGTGGCGGGCGAAATTTAGAAACAACAAAAAAAATTACAATACGACAATGAAAGAAGACAACAACGAGGTGCCCATCGAGGGCACCAGCGAGGCTACCGAGCCCAAGCGCAAGGAAATCTCTCCCGAGAAGCTCAAGGCGCTGCAGGTGGCAATGGACAAGATCGACAAGACCTATGGCCGCGGCTCAATCATGAAACTGGGCGACGACCACATCGAGAACGTGGAGGTGATACCCACCGGTTCGATAGGGCTCAACTTTGCCCTGGGCGTGGGCGGCTACCCTCGCGGCCGCATCATCGAGATCTACGGCCCCGAGTCGAGCGGCAAGACCACGCTGGCCATCCACGCCATCGCCGAGGCTCAGAAACTGGGCGGCATCGCCGCCATCATCGACGCCGAGCACGCCTTCGACCGCTTCTATGCCGAGAACCTGGGCGTCGACGTCAACAGCCTGCTCATCTCTCAGCCCGACAACGGCGAGCAAGCCCTTGAGATTGCCGACCAGCTCATACGCTCCTCGGCCATCGACATCATCGTGATCGACTCGGTGGCTGCCCTCACGCCCAAGGCCGAGATCGAGGGCGAGATGGGCGACAGCAAGATGGGTCTGCAGGCCCGCCTCATGAGCCAGGCCCTGCGCAAACTCACCGCCACCATCAGCAAGACCAAGACGTGCTGCATCTTTATCAACCAGCTGCGCGAGAAGCTGGGCGTGCTCTTCGGCAACCCCGAGACCACGACCGGCGGCAACGCCCTCAAGTTCTACTCGAGCGTGCGCCTCGACATACGCCGCATCGGCCAGCTCAAGAGCGGCGACCAGGTGGTGGGCAGCCTCACCCGCGTGAAGGTGGTGAAAAACAAGGTGGCTCCGCCATTCCGCAAGGCCGAGTTTGAGATCCTCTTTGGCAAGGGCATCAGCAAGGTGGGCGAGATCGTGGACCTGGGCGTGCAATTCGGCATCGTGAAGAAGAGCGGCGCCTGGTTCTCCTACGAGGGCACCAAGCTGGGCCAGGGTCGCGACAACACCAAGCAACTCATTGCCGACAATCCCGAGCTCGCCGAGGAGCTGGAGACCAAGATCATGGCCGCCATGCGTGGTGAGAAGGTCGACGACACCCCGGCCGAGGCTTGATTTCAAGAGCGACTGCAGCGTTTAGATTTTTTAGAAAACCTAAAATTTTTAGCACAACGCAGGGTAGCTTATCGCTTTGACTTAAAATATATTAACCGGTGGAGCATTTTTGCCCCATCGGTTTTTCTTTGTATGCCAAAAAGTGTAATTTTGTCGCATGAAACATCGAATTTTTATGGCAGTAGCGATGCTGCTCACAATGATAAGCGCCTGGGCCTACGACGGCACCATGACCACTCACGATGCCATAGCCAGTGGCGGTTACCAATTTTGGATCTACACCCCCGAGGGCTACGACGGCACGCAGGCCCAGCCCCTGGTCTTCTTTCTGCACGGCCGCAGCCTGTGTGGCCACAACCTGCAGCGCGTGCTGCGCTATGGCACGCTCGACGCCATCAAGCGCGGCATGGTGATGCCCGCCATCGTGATTGCGCCGCAGACGCCCGGCAGCTGGAGCCCCAGCAAGCTCAACGACATACTCGAGTGGGCGAAGCAAAACTACAAGGTCGACGCCTCGCGCGTGTATGTGCTGGGCATGAGTCTGGGCGGCTTTGGCACGATGGACTTTTGCGGCACCTACCCCGACAAGATTGCCGCCGGCATGGCGCTGTGTGGCGGCACCACGCTGCGCAATGTCGATGGACTGGGCGACCTGCCCTTCTGGATACTGCACGGCACTGCCGACCGCGCTGTCGACATCAAGTGCTCCAAGGTGGTGGTGCAGAAGCTGCAAGACGGCGGCAAGGACTCGCGCCTGCGCTTCGACTGGCTGCCTGGCGCCTCGCATGGCGCTCTGGCACGCGCCTTCTACCTCAAGGACACCTACGACTGGCTCTTTGCCCACACCCTGAGCGACCCCGAGCGCCCCGTGATGCGCCAGGTCGATATCGACAATGCCATCCTCAAGCAGGCCTATAGCGAGCTGCGCGAGCTCACCCGCCTCGTGGGCGAGGACGACAACGACGAGAGCCCCTATGAGTACCGCGACGGGCAGTAGCGGGCACTGCATCCCATCAAGGAGAGCCACGCATGGCTCTCTTTTTTATTGGGTATAATATGGTAATTTTATCATTTAAAATTTGCATTCTACCATTTTGTGTTGTATCTTTGTGGTACCAAAACACACATCACAATGAAAAACACACCATCGTCACCCACAAGGCCACGCCGCGAGCCCGTGCGCACCTATTGCCGCCAGCGCCGCGACCAGGAATTCAGCAACTACTACCACGAGGTGTTGCGGCTCTTGAAGCAGCACCGAGTGAAAGACGCCCCCAAGCGCGCCCTCGACTATGCCCTGGCCAGCGGCGCGCCGCACTACGACGTCGACTTCGATTATGCCTACCGCACCATGTGCGCCATCATCTACCAGAACCGCATGCCCGTGAGCGGCAAGGTGCGCAGGGCCCAGCTCGAGGAACTTGCCGGCAAGGTGAAAGCGCTCATGCAAGCGGGCCTGGGCGTGGCGCCCGCCCTGGAGTTTGTGCTCGAGCACAGCCGCGCGTCGCATTTCTTCATCAGCCGCAGCAACTTGAGGGCCCACCTGGGCCACTTGCTCAAGCCCACCCGCAGCTACAATCTCAATTCACTTTAAATTCAAAAAAAAAGACATCATGAAACACACACTAGAAATCACCATCGACAAGAGCGACATTCTCGACATCATCTATTCACACAGCGCCTGGCACCACGTGGCCCACCGCGACGCCCGCGTGCTCACGGCCGACCAGGAGCGCCTGTGCATGATGAAGGTGAAGGAGGGCTACGACGACCTCTACAGCCGCGTGATGGGCTACACCACCAGCGCCAATTTCAACCCCAACCTGGAGCGCGGCAACGTGCGCCTCACCTTCGCCTTCCAGCACCCCTGCAGCCCGCAGCTGCCCGTCGAGATCAAGCAAGTAGTGACCGAGCTGCTCGCCAACTTCGCCCTCAAGCGCTTCTATGGCGACGATGTGAGCTATTTTGGGGCCGCCTGGCTCAAGTATCGTGCCCAGCTGCTACTGGTCTTCGCCCGCGACGACAACGGCCTGTAGCGGCCTCTAAATGCGCTTTAGGGGCATGGTGGCAGGTCCGCTCTATACCCGCGACGCAGCCGAGCTGCGTCGCACGCGCACCCCGGGCGGCCGCTACTGCGACTTGCCCGTGATGATGGCCTTGATGTCGTTGAGCTTGTTGAGTGCTTCCATGGGGGTAAGGTTGTTGATATCGAGGCCCAGTATCTCGTCGCGCACCTGGCTCAGCACCGGGTCGTCGAGCTGGAAGAAGGAGAGCTGGTAGCCGCTGCGCGAGGGGCCCACGTCGCCCAGGTCGCGTGTGATGGCCTTGCCGCCCTGGTTGTTCTCCTCGAGCTGCTTGAGCACCTCGTTGGCGCGCTTCACGATGCTGGGCGGCATGCCGGCTATCTTGGCCACATGGATGCCAAAGCTGTGGGCGCTGCCGCCCTTCACCAGCTTGCGCACAAACACCACCTTGCCGTCGATCTCCTTCACCGCCACGTTGTAGTTGCGTATGCGGTGATACGACTTGGCCATCTCGTTGAGCTCGTGGTAGTGGGTGGCAAAGAGGGTCTTGGCGTGGCAGCGGTTCTCGTGGATGTATTCCACGATGGCCCAGGCTATGGAGATGCCGTCGTAGGTGCTGGTGCCGCGCCCCAGCTCGTCGAAGAGCACGAGCGAGCGCTCGCTCAGGTTGTTGAGTATCGAGGCGGCCTCGGTCATCTCTACCATGAAGGTCGACTCGCCCAGCGAGATGTTGTCGCTGGCGCCCACGCGGGTGAATATCTTGTCGACCACGCCTATGCGGGCGGCCTCGGCAGGCACAAAGCAGCCTATCTGGGCCATGAGCACGATGAGGGCGGTCTGGCGCAGCAGGGCGCTCTTGCCGGCCATGTTGGGGCCGGTGATAATCATGATTTGCTGGTCGTCGTTGCTCAGCTGCACGCTGTTGGGAATATAGGCTTCGCCGGGTGGCAGACGCTTCTCAATCACGGGGTGGCGGCCATTGGTGATGTCGATGTCGAGGCTCTCGTCGACCACCGGGCGGTTGTATTTGTTGTCGATGGCCACGCGGGTGAAGGCGCACAGGCAGTCGAGCTGGGCGATGAGTTGCGAGTCGGTCTGTATGGCGGGTATATAGTCGGTCACGGCGGCCACGAGTTCGTTGAAGAGCTGTGTCTCGATCACGAGTATCTTCTCCTCGGCGCCCAGTATCTTCTCCTCATAGTCCTTGAGCTCCTGGGTGATGTAGCGCTCGGCGTTCACGAGCGTCTGCTTGCGCACCCACTCGGGCGGCACCTTGTCCTTGTGGGTGTTGCGCACCTCGATGTAGTAGCCAAACACGTTGTTGTAGGCAATCTTCAGGCTGGGTATGCCGGTGCGCTCGCTCTCGGCCTTCTGCATCTTCATCAGGTAGTCTTTGCTGGAGTAGGAGATCTCGCGCAACTCGTCGAGCTGCGGGTCCACGCCGTGGTTTATCACGTTGCCGCGGTTCACCTGGTTGGGGGCGTCGGGGTTGATTTCCTGCTCTATGCGCTCGCTCATGGCGCGGCAGGGGTTCAGCTGGTCGCCCATGGAGCGCAGCACCTCGTTGTCGCTGTGCTGGCACATCTGCTTCACGGGCTCGATGGCTTGCAGGGCGCACTTGAGCTGCACCAGCTCGCGCGGCGTGATGCGGCCCACAGCCACCTTCGATATCAGGCGCTCGATGTCGCCCACGAGCTCGAGCTGGTCTTTCACCAGGTCGCGGGCGTCGGGATGCTTAAAGAAGTACTCCACCACGTCGAGGCGGCGGTTGATGGCTTTCACGTCTTTCAGCGGGAAGAGCACCCAGCGGTGCATCATGCGGGCGCCCATGGGCGAGAGGGTCTTGTCGATGACGCTGAGCAGGCTCATGCCGTCGTCGGCCATGGGTGCCACCAGCTCGAGATTGCGCACGGTGAAGCGGTCGAGGCGCACGTAGAGCTCGGCCTCGATGCGCGACAGGGTGGTGATGTGCTTGATGTGGGTGTGCTGTGTGAGGTCGAGGTAGTGCAGGATGGCGCCCGAGGCAATGATGGCCGCGGGCATGTCGTCGACGCCGAAGCCCTTGAGGCTCGCGGTGCCGAAGTGTTGCAGCAGGCGGTCGCGGGCGGCGTCGGTGGTAAACATCCAGTCGTCGAGCTCAAAGGTGAGGTACTTGTTGCCCGCAAAGGTGTCGGCAAACTGCTGGCGGCTGCTGCGGTTGATGAGCACCTCCTTGGGGGCAAAGTTCACCAGCAACTTGTCGACATACTCGGCATTGCCCTGCGAGGTCATAAACTCGCCGGTGGAGATGTCGAGCAGCGAGAGGCCCACCACCCCTTTCTTGGCGAAGTGCACAGCGGCCAGGAAGTTGTTCTCCTTGCGGTCGAGGATGGTGCCGCCCACCACCACGCCGGGGGTCACCAGCTCGGTGATGCCGCGCTTCACGAGCTTCTTGGCCAGCTTGGGGTCCTCGAGCTGGTCGCATATCGCCACGCGCTTGCCGGCGCGCACCAGCTTGGGCAGGTAGGTGTCGAGCGCATGGTGGGGGAAGCCCGCCATCTCCACGCCACGCGAGGCGCCATTGGAGCGGCGCGTGAGGGTGAGGCCCAGTATCTCGCTGGCGGTGATGGCGTCTTGGCCATAAGTCTCATAGAAGTCGCCCACGCGGTAGAGCAGGAGCGCGTCGGGGTGCTTCTGCTTCATCGCGAGATACTGCTTCATCATGGGTGTCACTGCTGCTTCCTTTGCCATAGCGCACATTCAATTTTAATCATGCAAATTTACGATTTTTTCCCCTGAAATAAAAATGCCCCTATGCCCATTGCCCCTTTCCACCCCCCAGAAAAAGTTTTTAATGTTTTTAGAGTTGTCGTCAAGTTGCCGCCATCCAGGCAGGGCAAGAAAAATGGCAGCCGGGGCCATGACGCCGGGGCTGCCATTATAGGGTAAAAAAAACCGTGAAAAACGGGGCTTTATTACTTCATGATCTTGCGGGCGGTAGTGGTGCCGTCGCTATAGGTAGTGACCACGATGTTGATGCCCTCCTGAGCCTGCGAGTGCTGGGCACCCGTCAGGTCGTAGTAGCGCACGCTCTTCACTGCCTTGGCAGTGCTCACCTCGCTCACGCCAGTAACCACACCCTTTCCTGCATAGAGTTCAAGAGGATACACGATATATTCGCTTTGCGTGCTGCCAGTCTTGGCAGTCACCTTGCGAGGAGCAGCGTTGCTTACTGCGGTTTGCTTCTTCACAATGGCTGGGAAGCTGTACACTTGCTGGTCGGTGAGGTCACTTGTTGCCGTCACTTTACCATCGTTGTAGTCGAGTGCAATCGTGAACATGCCGTCGAAGTCATACTTGTTGGCCCCGTCGGCCGATTTTGCCACATAGAAGGCCTGGCTGGAAGCATCCCACACAGCCCACGCAACCTTGGCGTACTCCTGAGCCTTGGGGTTCATGAAGAAGTAGTTGCCATGATTGGCCTTTTGGCTGTTGCCCCAATAGTCGGCTTGCTTCACGGTCATGAAGTTGACTGGGATGTACTCATTGGGAGTGTATTTGCTGTCATCGGCGGTAGCGTCGCCATAGGTGATAGTGGCATCGGTGATGATGGGGTCGTTGGCATTGCCGTTGTATTTGCCCACAATCTTAGTCACGGCAGCTGGGTTGAATGCCTTGTAGTCGCTTTCCGATACCTCGACGAGCGCCCAGTTGCTTTGGTCATAATCGCTCCATTCTTTTCCATTGTGATAGTAGGTGTCCAGACCGTCGTTCTTGCTCACGTAGTCGTTGCTCAAGCCATTGCCGTCCTTCACCACCACATAGTATTTGCTTTTGTCATGAACCGTAGTCACAGCCTGCATGTCCTGGCCCGTGATGGTGAATGTGCCCTCGCTGTTGAAAGCCAGGTCGGCCAGATTGCAGGTTTCATCGCCGGTCGAGATTGTGCCCTCCTCACCATAGAGATAGATAGGACATTGGGTTCTGCCATAAGCAGCAACATAGCGGTTACTACCATTGGCATTGTACATAACTATGTTATCTCGACCTTTGCTATCTGTTTTGCTAATGTTAAATACGATTTCTACACCATTTTCTGCGTAATACGTATTTGAATTATTTGTATATGCTACGCCTTTTTCAGGGAATGTAACAGTAGTGAGTGTTTGCGACGTTTGATATGCTTTGTCCGTGGTGTCGTAGACATGCATTTGATGGCTGTCACGTAGATTCCCGTTGTCACCAGTCTGAAGATAGCCTGTTATTAGTTCGCCGGCTTTGTTATATGCTTCACTCACATACCATTGCCAACCATCATCGGCATTTCCTTGAAGCGTCAATTTCAAATCTTCACTCGTTACATTAATTTCTTCTCTTGTTGTCGTGTCAACATAAGAGAAACCAGCGGTGGTGCCATAACGATGGTCATCAGTAGTTGTTATGGCGAAATTAGTGCGGGCGCTCGCAGTCATTGCTACATCGTCACCAACTGTATCTATAACAACACCTTTCTTGATTATTGGCACACGGCTCATGAACACATATTTGCGGCCGGCAATCAGTTGGTCGGCACTGGTGATGAGTTTAAACTTGTTGTTCCCGTCGCTGATGAAGTTGCCACTCTTGCCCACCACTGTGAGGGTATAGCTGTCGCTGGCAGCACTGTAGCGGTCGCTTTCGGCCGAAGCGGCGGTGATGGTGGTTGTGCCAGTGCCCACCACGGTCAAGATACCGCGGGAGTTGACGGTTGCAACGGCGGTTTTGCTGCTCGTGTAGGTCACAGCGAGTCTGTCGGGATTCGACAGCTTGGGAGCCTTGAAGGCCTTGCCCTTGGTGGCCGTCACTGCGTTGCTTTCCCACTTCAAGTTCGACGTCAGCTTGCTTACCGTGAGTGAGAAGGTGGCATCGCCAGAGTAGTTGGGATCGGCAGGCGTAGCGGTGATGGTGGCTGTGCCGGCAACGCCCTTGAAGGTGATGTTGCCATTGTCGTCTACAGTGGCAACACTGGTGTTGCTGCTCGAGAACTTAACAGCGATACCCTTTGCATTGCTAAAGGTGGGGGCAGTGAATGGGCCGTCGACTGTGATAGTTTCCTCAGTAGGGCTGAAGCTCAACCCCGATTCTTGCTTATTCACCGTGAGGGTGTAGCTGGCCTTGCCGGCAGCATAGGTATCGGTCTCAGCCGAAGAGGCCGTGATGGTGGTGGTGCCAGCAGCCACGAGGGTCACCTCGCCCGTGCTGGCATCTACGGTAGCCACACTGGGGTCGCTGCTTGCGTAAGCCACAGCCAAACTGTTAGGATTGCTGAGCGTGGGCTCATCGAAGGCCGAGCCTATATAAGCTGCAGCCGTAGAAACACTAAAACTCAGCCCAGCAGCAGTCTTGCCCCCGACAGCAGTCACTTTAACATCATCGAGGAAGAATCGGGATTTCGATGCCTTAGCGCCAGAGAATGTGATTTTCACTGTGCTAGTAGCATTAGTGATATCAATAGTATAATCTGTGAACTTACTATCTACCAAAGTCACAGAGTTTTGCGAAAGCGTAGCTCCAGGGGCAGAAATATTGAGCGCCTTACTGTCACCCGCCCAGGCGCCAGCTCTAAAAGTGAGTGTGCCGCTCCCCGTAAGCGCTATTTCAGGGGTTGTGGCAGAACCTTGTTTTTGCTTGTGCCAAATCTTGCACATTGTTTGGCACCGCTGGCATTACTTGCAGACCAACCTCCATTATCAGTAGAAAAGGTGCCAGCAGCAATATTATTACCGCTCCAATTGCCATCATTGCCGCCTGTGCCTTTGCAATTGTCGAAGGTTTCAGTGAAGAGCACTGTTTGAGCCATAGCGTAGCTCATGGCGAGGACCGCCATTAAGAGAAAAGTAAATAATTTTTTCATAACGTTTATTGTTTTTAGCGTGTTATAGTTTGAAAATTACATTTATAGTCCATATCGGCCGCTACGGGCCATCTCACCGGGAGTTACCTGCACAGCCGCATCGGGTCTACAGCTAGAATTGCAGACCCGCGAGATAGAGCATTCACAAGCGTTGGGGCCAAGGGGCTCACACTTACGTCATTGCAAAGGTAAATATTATATGCCGTTCGGCCATATAAATCTTAAAAAAAATTAATAACAATCCCATAATTTCTGCAAAATTGTCAAAATTGGGAACAAAACGCACCATCCCCAGCACGACCAGCCTGGCCGCAATGGCCACGTGCAGCATTAAGGTCTTTAGAGTTGCCGTCATCCTTGCGTGGCAATAAAATTACCGTCTCGGGGCTTGAGGTTTCATTTGCTTTTTCATTTGGCCGGCCACAACAGACGGCTTGTTTTTCTTAAAAAATATCGATTGGGTTGCAAACTTCAATCGGGGCTGTTGGTGATGAGGTGATTTTTTAGTAAGTTTGTGACCTGATAAATGCTTAAGCCTATGACTATCGAGGAAGCCCAAAAGCGGGTCGACGAGTGGATAAAGACCTATGGCGTGCGCTACTTCGGCCCGCTCACCAACATGGCGCAGCTCACCGAGGAGGTGGGCGAGGTGGCTCGCGTGATGTCGCGCACCTATGGCGAGCAGTCGTGGAAGCCGGGCGACAAGCCGGGCCGGCTCGACGACGAGCTGGCCGACGTGCTGTGGGTGACGCTGTGCATCGCCAACCAGTGCGGCATCGACCTCGACGCTGCGCTCGAGCGCAACTTTGCCAAGAAGACGCAGCGCGACAGCCACCGCCACCTCGACAACCCCAAGCTCGCCCGCCCCGCCGGCGACGGGAAGAAGCAGTAAAGTGCCGAAAAATTATTAACTCAACACAATACACGATCACATTTATGGACAGTATCAAAGATCAATTCAACAAGATTAAAGGTGTGGCCGAGGGCCTCACCAAGGATATGGCTATCAAGCCCGACACCTCGAGCGACAAGTATGAAGCCGCCATTCAGGCCAGCCAAGTAGAGACCGACGACGCCAAAGTCGCCGCCCAGGTGCAGAAGATACTCGACGAGCACTACGAGGAGAACCTGAACCCCGATGTGTATCAGTTTCTGCTCAATTGCGTCGACCTCACCACGCTCTCTACCACCGACAGCGAGCGCAGCGTGGCCGCCTTCACCCAGCGCGTCAATGCCTACCAGGTGAAGTATCCCGACTTCAAGAATGTGGCCTCGATATGCGTCTATAGCAACTTTGCCGAGGTGGTGCGCGGCAACCTCGAGGTGAGCGACGTGGGCATCGCCGTGTGCAGCGCCAGCTTCCCCTCGTCGCAGGCCCACATCGAGACCAAGGTGGCCGAGACCGCCCTGGCCATACAAGACGGCGCCGACGAGGTCGACGTGGTCATCAACATGGGCTACTTCCTCGACGGCGCCTACGAGGAGCTGTGCGACGAGATTGCCGAGCTCAAGGCCACCATTGGCAACCACCCGCTCAAGGTGATACTCGAGACCGGAGCCCTCAAGAGCGCCGAGAACATCAAGCGCGCCTCGATACTGGCCATGTATAGCGGCGCCGACTTCATCAAGACCTCGACGGGCAAGATTTATCCCGGTGCCTCGCTCGAGGCCGCCTATGTGATGTGCCAGTGCATCAAGGAGTACTACAAGAAGCACAGCATCATGGTGGGCTTCAAGGCCGCCGGCGGCATACGCACCACCGAGGATGCCGTGCGCTACTACACCATCGTGAAGGAGGTGCTGGGCGAGCACTGGCTCGACAACGAGTACTTCCGCATTGGCGCCAGCAGCCTGGCCAACGCCCTGTTTCAGTCGATGACCGGCAGCAGCGACAAGCCCTTCTAACCGGGCACGAGAGCGCGCTGCGGCATGAAATGCATGAGGCCCGGCAAGTGGAGCATGATTGCTCGCTTGCCGGGCCTGCTTTTAACTTCGCCGCCTTGTGGCAGTGTGCAATGGGGCGACGCATTGGCGACGTCGCCAGCGTGGTTTATAACCGCAATCGGACGGCCAGTTGCCTTCACCCCACGCGATGAACGATTGGCGGCGACGTCGCCAGCGTGGTTTATAACCGAATTGTAGGGGCCGGTCTTGTGCCGGCCCACGACAATGTCACATCCTATTTTATTGATTATTAATAGGATGGAACCGCGTCGGTGGGCCGACACAAGATCGGCCCCTACAGGTTGGTATCTGTGTGTTTTGCTGTGTTGAAGGTGCCAATATTGAAAAATAATCGATATGATGCTCTGCAATCGGACGGCCATAAAGGCCGCACCCTGCCAGTTGCCTTCACCCCACGCGATGAACGATTGGCGGCGACGTCGCCAGCGTGGTTTATAACCGAATTGTAGGGGCCGGTCTTGTGCCGGCCCACGACAATGTCACATCCTATTTTATTGATTATTAATAGGATGGAACCGCGTCGGTGGGCCGACACAAGATCGGCCCCTACAGGTTGGTATCTGTGTGTTTTGCTGTGTTGAAGGTGCCAATATTGAAAAATAATCGATATGATGCTCTGCAATCGGACGGCCATAAAGGCCGCACCCTGCCAGTTGCCTTCACCCCACGCGATGAACGATTGGCGGCGACGTCGCCAGCGTGG
>OMUK01000071.1 GCA_900314215.1 uncultured Prevotellaceae bacterium | reverse complement strand
ATGACATTTTTTTGAATTATGACTCACATCTAAAGAACTGACACACAGGCTACACAACATCCGCCTGCTCCCCTCGGAGCGGGCAGGGGGCACTATGGCCTGTTTTTCGTTTTAAATGAAAGAGCCGTGTTCGCACTCCCGAGACGCCGCGTAATTTATTCAACATTACTGCAAGTCGAGCGGAATGCAAAATAAAAAACCCGTTTTTATTTTCGCACTCCCGAGACGCCGCGTAATTTATCCAACATTACTGCAAGTCGAGCGGAATGCAAAATAAAAATCGATGCAAAGTGCTTGATATGTCATTTTAAGTTTGTCGAGCCCTACAAGTCGACGATTGCCATGGGTCGCACCAATATTGTAAAGCGGGTACTTGAGCAGTCATTTCACGACCATGTGGGCAGCACATGGGAACGCATTTGCCAGATAGCCGTCACGGGTAACGACCTGCTAGGTCACACTTGGAGCGTGGCAAGCCGCTGGTGGGGCAAGGCTCCGGTGCTCGCTGCAGGCAAGAAGACTCATGCAGGCTACGACGACCTAGAGTTTGACGTCGTGGCCGAGGATCAAAACGACAGCCATACGATACTTGTGGGCGAATGCAAATGGGCGGCTGCCGACTATGCCGACAGGCTTCTTGAAAAGCTGAAGAAGAAGACGAGCATGGCACCGTTTGCTCAGGGCAAGAAGATAGTGTATGCCCTTTTCCTGCGTGAGCCGCCATTGTCGACGGCCAGCTGTTGCATGCTGCTCCCCGAGGATGTGGTGCAGCAACTGCTTGAGTGAGCACGCTGTGTAACCTTGAGCAACAGCCCCACTTTTTAAATTACTAATTTTACAATTAGTTATTTCAAATTTAGTAATTTGAAATACACTTTTCCATATCAACGCCAAGATGCTTCTATTTCGTCAATATTGACGGAATAGAGCTTAACTCGTATAGAATCTCAAATAGACGTTATTTTAGACTTGTAGACCGAACTATGGAAATAAAACTTTATCGGCAATCAGGGCAGCAAAAGAAAAAACACAAAAAATCATGGCAAAATTTTGAATAACTGCAGTCATGCATTATCTTTGTGGGCATAACCAACCCATTGAGCTTATATTAATCCCCAAAATATTAACCCCAAAACCAACACAGATGAAACAACAATCACTTCTCACCTGCGCTCTCGTGCTCTGTGCAGGCACAATCGCTGCCCACGGCCAACTCGACGCCCAGGTCGAAACCGCCATTGCCACCCCAGCCCCTGCGGCGGTGGCACAAGCCAGTGCCAGCGACGGCAGCAACCTCAGCGTGAGCTACAAGCGGCCCCGCGGCGTGTTCTACTGCCCCTACTACACCAAGGACGATGCCACAGGCGTGTGGGCCTACTATGCTCCCTGGCTGCACTCCACGCCCTACCAGAACCTCACCTTCGTCAACACCTCAAGGGGCGCCACCGCATACAACTGGCGCGTGACTGTGCGCAAGAATCTCGACGACCAGACCCTCACCTCGACCGAGACCGACTTCACCGTGCCCTACTCGCTCAGGCTGAACGACAGCGTACCCACGCTCACAGCCACGGGTGCGCCCGACACCACAGCCACCTACTTCCTGGGCGGCTACAACAAGAGTGCCCAAAATGTGCCCTCGATGGTGTGGACCTATCCCAACTGGGAATATGCCACCTCGTCGAGCTACAAGGTGCGCCACATGTGGGAGTCGAGCAAGTACTATGCCTCCAAGACCGACCGCACGGGCAAGGCATCGGGCAGCAGCTACTACTACACGCTCGACAGCGCCTATGCAGCCGCCGGCAGCAACAAGGCCTACACCTTCGGGCGCAACACGGCCGGCTACGACTACTCGGCAGTGGCCTTTGAAAAACCCGCTCACCCCTACCTCATCAACCACGTGGGCGTGAAATACCAAAAGCTGAAATGGACGCGCAGCGCCAATGCCGTGATCAAGGCCGAGATATATGAGATAAAAGGCATACCGGCCTATAGCGAGACCCAGGCCGTGTCGCCCACCCTCGTGCGCCGCATTGCCACAGGCGTGGTCACCATCGACAGCATCAACACCGCTGCCTCGGGCATGCTCTCGATTTACATGAAAGACGACGAGGGCAACACGCCCGAAATCAACTGCGACATACTTGTCGTGGTCTCGGGCTACAACAGCAACGAGGCCATAAGCGACTTCACCCTGCTGTGCAGCAGCGACAAGGTGGACGAGGGCTACGGCGAACTGGGCTACCTGGGCATCACGCAGGCCGACGGCACCGTGAGCCTTGTGGGCGTGAACAACACCGTGGGCAAAAAATTCTACTCGGCCCCGTCGATCTTTATCGAGACCGAGCGCCCGTGGCTCACTTTCCGCTCAGGCATCGAGCCCGAGAGCCACGAGTTCCTCGCCAGCGGCGAGGTCTACGACCTGGAGCTCTACTCGTCAAAGCCGTCGACGTCGTGGACCGTCACCACCGTCGACGCCACTACCGGCAACGCCCCACAGGGCAAGGCCGCTGCCACCAAGGTCGTGTTGCCATCGTGGCTCACCCTCACCCTGCGCGAGGAGACCGGCAGCGAACTGGGCTACGCGACCCATGCAGTGCTCGAGGCGCAAGCCCTGCCCGCAGGCGAGCCCATGCGCGAAGCCACCCTGCGCTTCGCCTTCCCGGGCGCCTATCTCGACTACCACATCACCCAGGGCGTGAACACTGCCGTGACCACCGTGGGCAGCGACATCGAGCCCGCCGACGGCGCAGTCTACAACATGCTGGGCCAGAAGGTGGGCCCCAACGCCAAGGGCTTGCTCATCAAGAACGGCAAGAAAATCCTTGTGAAATAGCATAACGCTTGGCCGGGCCACACAGTGGCTCTGGCCATGACCAAGCTCAGCAGGCCAGGAGAGAACGGGGGTCGAGCACCCTCTCTCTTCTGGCCTGCAATCGTGATGCGGACTGCATGAGCCATCACTCAATCTTGCAGCCACCCGCCCTGCACACGCAAAAAAAACACATGCCCGGCTTTGGGCACATTCGGCAATAATTGCTACCTTTGTTCACAGCTATGAAACAGAATTGGAGACCAGGCACCATGATTTATCCGCTGCCAGCGCTGCTGGTGACGTGCGGCGCTGTGCCCGAGGAATACAACGTGTTCACGGCGGCCTGGACGGGGACGATATGCTCCGACCCGGCCATGTGCTACATCTCGGTGCGCCCCGAGCGGCACAGCCACGACATCATCGAGCGCAACATGGCGTTCACCCTCAACCTCACCACCCAGGAACTGGCCCGCGCCACCGACTGGTGCGGCGTGCGCAGCGGGCGCGACTACAACAAACTCAAGGAGATGGGGCTCACCCCGGTGCAGGGTGTGAAGGTGGCGGCGCCCTATCTCGAAGAGTCGCCCATGAGCATCGAGTGCAGCGTGCGCGACATCGTGCACCTGGGCACCCACGACATGTTTGTCGCCGAGGTGATGAATGTGCTGGCCGACGACCGCTACATCGACCCCGCCACGGGCAAGTTTGACCTGGAGCGCGCAGGCCTCATCGCCTATGTGCACGGCGAGTACTACAGCCTGGGCAAGGCCCTGGGGCACTTCGGCTGGAGCGTGAAGAAAAAGCACGCAAAAAAATAAATGACAAAAAACATCACTTTCTCAAAAATTTTGCCTAAGTTTGCATTACCCAAAAACCCGCAACACAATTATCATAACATAAAACAACCTTTAACTTAAAATAAAACATCATTTTTACTATGTTTAAGGATAACGAAATTTTCAACATCATCGAGAAAGAACATCTGCGCCAGCTGCACGGCATGGAGCTGATTGCAAGTGAGAACTTCGTGAGCGACGAGGTGATGGCCGCCATGGGCAGCTGCCTCACCAACAAGTATGCCGAGGGCTATCCTGGCCACCGCTACTATGGCGGATGCCAGCACGTGGACGAGAGCGAGACCATCGCCATCGAGCGCGTGAAGAAGCTCTTCGGCGCCGAGTATGCCAACGTGCAGCCCCACAGCGGCGCACAGGCCAACATGGCCGTGTTTATGGCATGCCTCAAGCCTGGCGACAAGTTTATGGGTCTGAACCTGGCCATGGGCGGACACCTGTCGCACGGCAGCCCAGTCAACTTCTCGGGCATGATGTTTCACGACTGCGAGTACGACGTCGACAAGGAGACCGGTCTGGTCGACTACGACATGATGGAAGAAGTGACCCTGCGCGAGAAGCCGAAATTGATCATTGGCGGTGCCAGCGCCTACAGCCGCGAGTGGGACTATGAGCGCATGCGCAAGATTGCCGACGAGGTGGGCGCCATCTTCATGGTCGACATGGCGCACCCTGCCGGCCTCATCGCTGCCGGCCTGCTCAAGAACCCGCTCAAGTATGCCCACATCGTGACCTCGACCACCCACAAGACCCTGCGCGGCCCGCGTGGCGGCATCATCTTGATGGGCAAGGACTTCGACAACCCATGGGGCAAGAAGACCAAGAAGGGCGTGGTGCGCAAGATGTCGTCGCTCCTCAACTCGGCCGTGTTCCCCGGCGTGCAAGGCGGCCCGCTCGAGCACGTGATTGCCGCCAAGGCCGTGGCCTTTGGCGAGGCACTGCAACCCGAGTTTAAGGACTATGCCGTGCAGGTGAAGAAAAACGCCGCAGTCATGGCTCAGGCCTTTGTCGACAAGGGCTACAAGATATGCACCGGCGGCACCGACAACCACTGCATGCTCATCGACCTGCGCACCAAGTTCCCCGAGCTCACCGGCAAGGTGGCTGAGAACGCCCTGGTGGCAGCCGACATCACCGTGAACAAGAACATGGTGCCCTACGACGACCGCAGCGCCTTCCAGACCAGCGGCCTGCGCATTGGCACTCCCGCCATGACCACCCGCGGCGCCAAGGAAGACCTGATGCCCGTGATCGTTGAGCTCATCGACACCGTGCTGCACGATCCCGAGAATGAGGCAGTGATCAAGAGCGTGAAGGAGAAAGTGAACTCCATCATGAAGGACTACCCCATGTTTGCCTGGTAACCCACCCTACCCTACGATAAAAAACGACATAGCTCGAGAGCCCCCAGCACGAGGCTCTCGAGCTTTTTTATGACTCCGTCGCTTTGTAGCAGTATACAAAATCAGTCAATTGGTATTCAATAAGTTATAAGGATGATTTAGGGTGGCGCATTGACAAAGTCGCCACCATGGATTAACCCACCTGTAGGGGCCGGTCTTGTGCCGGCCCACGACAATGTTACATCCTATTTCGTTGATTATTAATAGGATGTAACCGTGTCGTGGGCCGACACAAGATCGGCCCCTACAGGTTTGTATTTTATGTTATGTTGCGTTGTGAGAGCCTATGTTGAAAAACAATCGATAATCTTAGGCGCTTGCTGCCATAAATCAACATAACGTCAATAAAATAGCACTCTTGCCCGCTTGTGCCGAAGCAAGGGGGCTGGCACTTGCTGGCCCGCTGCGTAGTGATATTTTATTTAAAATTTTCACTTAAATTATATAATTTATCGCAAAAAGTTTTATATTTGTAACGTATTTAAAGATAAATTTAGCGTTAATCACTTTTTTGTTAGTCTTAGTTGATTAGGTTATGAGAAAACTTTATTTATTCTTTTTAGCCATGTGCGGAGCACTACCTGCACTGGCTTTCGGTGGGGGAGGCACCCAGGCGTCGCCTTACCTCATCGGCACGTGGGACGACCTTGTGGCCCTCTCTGATTCATCCAATTCAGCCACGGCAGCCGACTCAACAGGAGCTGTGATGGCCGATAAGTATTTCCAATTGACCGCCGACCTGAAAGCGACGGGCACATTCACGCCAGTTGCCAGCCGATCGTCGGGCCACCGCTTTGC
This sequence comes from uncultured Prevotellaceae bacterium, assembly GCA_900314215.1. GTDB lineage: Bacteria > Bacteroidota > Bacteroidia > Bacteroidales > Muribaculaceae > Sodaliphilus. Next base: position 42,967 of record OMUK01000071.1, on the reverse strand, counting down.
CGGCCACCTTGACGGCGCTGGCCACACCATCACCGGCCTCACCGAGAGCGGCCAGGCCTATAGCGGCCTCATTGGCTACCTCGACTCGCTGGGCACCGTGTGTAATCTCACGCTCGACAGCGTGAACATCACCTACACCGGCTATAGCGAGAGCCTGGGCGGTGTAGTGGGCTATTGCTCAGGCAAGGTGACCAACTGCCACGTGCAGGGCGTGCTGAAAGGCAACAACGCACTGGCGGGCGGCATCGCTGGCGCCGCGTGGGAGTCGACCGCGCTCATCGAGAACTGCACGTTTGACGGCAGCGTCACCTACAATGGCACCCGCAGCAGCGGCCAGGCCTTTGGAGGCATCGTGGGCAGGGTGTATCGTGGCACGATACGCAATTGCCATGCCTCGGGCACGGTGGCTTTAGGGCCCACCAGCCAAACTTCGGCCTACGTGGGCGGCATCGCTGGCGACGTGACCAGCGGCGCCACGGTTGTACAGTGCTACTACACAGGCACTGTGCAGCGCTCGACCAACGCTCGCACACGCGGGCAATACATAGGCGGTGTGGCCGGGCGTGTGTATCTGAGCACGATAAGCCGCAGCTTTGCCATCGCCAGCATCAGCGGCAACTATAGCTCCATAGGGCTCATTGCAGGACTGAATGCCGGCGGAACGGTGACCGACTGCTACGCCCGCGGCTATGTGAACGATGCGACCTACATCAGTGGCCAGCCCCGCCGCATAGGCGGCCTGGTGGGCCTGTTGCAGACGGTGACCACCACCGCCGGCACTACGCAGCCTAAACTGGCCAACTCATGGGTAGCTGCCCAATTAAACGTGGCCACCAGCTATATCGACCCCGTGAATACCACGCAGGAGATATATGGCGGAGCTCCCGAAACCGCCGAGGTGAGCAACATCTATTTCGACCAAGATTTCTTCTCGCTGGGTTCCATCAATCACGGAGTGAGCACCAGCGTGCTCACGTCGGCCAGCGGCCCTGCCGGACTTGATGCCAGCGTGTGGAATTTCACGCAAGGCTACTATCCGCGCCTGAAGGGCATCGACGACAACGCCGCAGCCCATCTCTCGGCCTCGGTCTTCGCCACGGGTGAAGGTGACTATTTAGGCCGCTTGACCCGCGACGCCGAGCTGCACTTGCTGGGCGACACCAAAGCCTATATTGTGGTCGACAACAGCTATGTGACCCAAGGCAAGGCCGGAAGCATCGCCGGTGGCACCTATAAAATCGGCAAGGCCTTTGCAAGCGACGTGATTGCTATGCGCAACGACTCGCTCAATGCGGGCTACACCCTCAACGTCTCGGTAGCGCCAGTCTTCCTCGCAGGAGCCGGCACCGAGAGCAATCCCTACCTCATCGCATCGGTTGCCGATCTCGACAGCCTCTCGGCCGTCGTCAACAAGTATGGCCAGTATTATGCAAGGACCTATTTCAGCCAAACGGCCGACCTCGACATGAGCGCCGACAGCGCATTCGCGCCACTCAGCACCTTCCAGGGGCACTATGATGGCGGCGGCCACACGCTGAACCACATGAAGATAGGCGGCACTGCTGCCAACGCAGCCTTCATCGGTAAGCTCGACAAGAGCGGCAGCCTGTCGCGCCTCGCTATCGACGCCACGTCGGCCATCGCCGGCAGCAGCAATGTGGCAGCCTTTGTGGCCACCAACAATGGCAGCGTGGCTGGCGTTGTGAATCATGCCAGCGTCACAGCCACTGGCGCTATTGCCGGCGGCATCGTGGGCACCAACAATGGCACTATCGCAGGAGCCCTGAACACGGGCGACGTGGCCGCATCGGGTCAGGCCGGCGGCATTGTGGGCCACATGGCCGACGGCACGCTCACCGAGGGCATGAACGTGGGCCGCGTGACCGCCACCAGCGACTATGCCGGCGGCGTGGTGGGCAGTGCCCTCAACAGCACGCTCAGCAATGTGGCCAATGCCGGTCAAGTGAACTCGGCAGCCACCAGTGTGGGCGGCATCGTGGGCGGCTACCAGGCAGCCAGTTCATCGACTATGACCACAGCCAATGCCATCGCTAGCGCCATCGACTATGGCGTGGAGACAGCCGGCGACATCACGGCCCTAGGCACCATCGCCGGCACAGCACAAGGCGGCGAGGTGATAAGCAACACCTACTACGACAGCCAAATGAGCCTGTCGGGAGCCGTGAAGAATGATCCTCACGCAGGTGTCACGGGATATCCCACAGCCAGTCTCACAGCCGGCGTGGCTCCCGCGGGCATCGACACCGTGTGGCAGTTTAGCGCCGGCAACTACCCCGTGCTCAAGCGTTTTGCCTCAGAGCCCGCCGTTAAGGCCGCTGCCTCGGCCTATCTGGTCATGGGCGAGGGCCAGCGTCTGGGCAAACTGCGCTCCGATGCCACCATGCATGCCCACGACGCACTCTCGTGGACACTGGCAGGCAACAACTTCACCATCGACGGCGACACGCTGCGCTTCCCCCACTTGACAAGCACCACCGCACGCGACACACTCACCGTTGCCGGTAGTGGATTTATCAAAGCAATGCCACTCACGGCTGTGGGCGACATGCCGCTGGCAGGAGACGGCACCGAGGCTTCTCCCTACTTGATTGGGACCCCGGCCGAGTGGAACACACTGGCACAGTATATCGACGACACCCAGGACGACCTGGCTGGCGAATATGTGAAGTTGACAGCCAACATCGCATTTGCCGACTCATCGTTCAAGACGCTGGGCGACCTGGCAGCTATCGGCTTTGGCGCACATCTCGACGGCAACAACAAGACCGTGAGCGGCATCCACATCACGGGCAGCGCGGCCAATGTGGCCCCCATAGGCCGCTTGCGCTCAACAGGCAGCATCAAGAACCTGATCACCGCCGGCACCGTCAACTCCTCGGCCAATAACACCGCCGGCATCGTGGCTATGGCCGAAGGGCCGGTTGAGAACGGCACCAGCCGTGTGGCCGTGACCTCGACCAGCGACTACGTGGGCGGCATCGCTGCACAGAGCGACGCCAATGCCAGCTTCACGGCTTGCGTCAACGAGGGCGCCATCGAGGCAACAGGCCGCTATGTGGGCGGCATCGTGGGCAACGCTAAGTCGCACACCACATTTACCGACTGTGCCAATCACGGCGTCATCGTCGCGGGCACCAGCTACACGGCAACCCGCTCGGGCAGTGTGGAGACAGGCGGCATCGTGGGCCACGTGAACAATTGCGGCGGCACCTTTGTGCGCTGCAGCAATGACGCCGACGTCACAGCCTTCCACGGCCTCGACGTGGGCGGCATCCTGGGTCAGTCGGGCACCGGCCCCACCCCGCTGCGCTTCATCGATTGCTCCAACTCGGGCAATATCACAGCTGCCTCGGTAGCCGCCGGCATCTTTGCCGCTACCGATTACGCCAGCAACATCACCTATGCCGACGGGAGCCTCTACAAATCGCCCATTCTGGCCGACGGCTGCACCAACACCGGTGCCATCACGGCCAATGTGGACTCGGCCTCGTTCATTGGCGTGGGCGCCTGCAGCGGTGTCTTCGGCTATGCCACACCAGGCAGTGTGATACGCAACTGCGCCAATGAGGGCAAAGTGAACTCGCTGAGCACCAACAGCCGCAAACTGCGCTACAACGTGCATGTGGGCGGCATCGTGGGCAACATGTTCTCGAGTTCCCATGCCCATGAGATTCTCATCACCGGTTGCCGCAACACAGGCGCCGTGAGTGGCTATCAGGAGACTGGCGGCGTGACGGGCAACATCAATGCCTACAGCATTGTAGACAGTTGCCGCAATGAGGGCACTGTGAACGCCACTGCCTATGCCGGCGGCATCACGGGCCGTGGCTACGACCACGCCACCTTGCGCAACTCCTACAACATTGCCGACGTGACGACCACTGCCAACTATGCCGGCGGTGCCGTGGGCTATAGCGTGGGCGGCATGAAGATCACCAACTGCTTCAACGCGGGCAACATCACCGCAGGCACCAACTGCGCCGGCGGCGTGGCAGGCTACAGCTCGGCCTACATCAGCAACTCGAGCAATGTGGGCACCATCACAGCCGCACAGGGCGTGGGCGGCATTGCCGGCTACGCCTATGTGAGCTACAACCAGAGCCGCGTGCTGGCAGGCGCCACCACGGCCTACAACTGCTACAACGCCGGCCAGCTCACGTCGACTAGCGGGAACGGCATCTCCAGCCTCATCGGCGACTTCTCGCGCGCCGACCTCGACATCAACCAGGTGCTGGGCAGCTACTATGTGACCGACTACGGCACACACGATGCCGACTCGGTGGGCACTCCCGTCACTGTGGCTGAGCTGGCTGCCAACACCACAATGGCTCCGCATGCCGTGGTGCCTCACGACCTCACCTACTATCAAGAGGACTCGCTGTCGGCCGGATGGAACTATGGCGACGCCTACACGCTGCCCATCGTCAAGACCCTAGAAGACGACGATGCCGCCAAGCTCTATGCCACCGTCATCGTCCTGGCCGAAGGCGACAGCCTGCAGAGTGTGACGCACGACTTCCATGTGGGCGCACCCGAGGGATTGACCTGGACATCGAGCGACCCCGCCATCAGCATCAGCGGCAACAACGCCACGGTGAGCAACGACGGTTCGGGCAAGACCATCACGCTCACAGCCACCTGTGGCAACTACAGCAAGACGTGGACGCTCACCCTGGGCAACTTGCCCACGGGCGTGAGCGCACCGAACAGCGACGACACACGTCTGCTCAACGAGAATGAGCCCATGTATAACGTAGCCGGCCAGCGTGTGGGCAGCAGCTACCAAGGCCTCATCCTGCAAAAGGGCAAAGTGGTCATTCGACGTTAACACCCTCTTGAAAATCCTCTAAATTCAAAAGAAATCCCTGCACCAGAAAGCGCGGGGATTTTTTTAGTTTCGAAAGTTCTGAAATGTGATTTATTTTCACGTCGAGCGACCCTGCGCATCAGCGGCGCAGGAGCAGCACATCGGCATCGCTCACGTGGGCCATGCGCGCCACCAGGGCATGGCGCAGGAAAATTTCCTGCTGGCCTTGCTGCCACAAGTCGAGCTCGGCCGCGGTGGCAAAGGTCACGGCATGGTAGCCGTGATTGAGCAGATAGCGCTGGGTGGCCCGGTAATCCGCTTGCTTGCGATTCACCACAATCACATCGGGCACACGCTGCTCGATGGCGGCGCGCTGGTTGCGCAACGTGCGCTCCCGGTTGCCATTCTGTCGGGCCCAGTCGCGGCAGGCAGGCAGTGCCTCGGCCTTCAGGCCCAAGTCGCCGTGGGCAGGCATGGCGTCGTAGTACATCATGCAGCAAAACCTTCCCTGCCGGGCCACAATGTTGAGCGAGGTGTGGTAGATCGTGCGCTCCACGTTGTGCTTATTGAAGGAATAGCTGCACCGGTCGAAGTAGAAGGCTCCATAGGCCAAGCAGGCCAGCACGGCGGCTCCCAACAGCACTCCTTGCACTGCCGCAGTGGCGGCCGCAGGCACCCGCTGCAGCAGGGTGAGCAGGGCGATAATGCCCAGCACGATGAGCACGTTGCCTATCTCGGAATAGTAGTAGAAAAAGCCCAAAGCGTAGATTGCCGCGCAGGTGGCCACGCAATACAGAGCCACCCAGCGGTAGCGCTTTTTCCAGTACACAACCAGGAAAAGCAAGCCCGAGAGGCCCTGCGCTACCTCGTTCCAAGATATCACATGCCAACCGAAAAACATCTTGTAGTGAGCATAGAGCCGGTGCAAAAAGCCCGCATGGGCATAGTGCATGTCGTTGAGATTGCCTATGGTGAAGAGCGTGTTCACAATATACTCCTGCACAAAGGCCGCCAGAGCGCCCCGGCACAGCAGGTAGATGAGGAAAGGCGCCATCGCGGCAAGGGTGCCCAGCACGAGGCGCCCCAGCATGGCCGCAAGGCTCGCGCGCCGCTGCTGCCACGCCTCGTAGAGCTGCCACAAGGCAACGGCGGCAATGATAGCGGCGATGCTGTACTTCATCATGAAAGCAAGCCCCATGCAAATTCCCGTCTTGAGCACGACAGCCTTGCCACAGCCGTCGGCGCCTCGCGTGGCCATCAGCATAGTGCCATACACGGGATAGAGCAGCAAGGGCCAGCACCACCGCTCGCAACGCCACTCGAGCGTGGTGTAGAGCAATGCAAAGGCCAGGAGCGCCACCGCCAGGGCATTGAGCAGCGGCCGCTCGCCCAGGAGCAATGCCGCCAGCCTGCGGGCAATCCACAACGTGGCAATGAGCGAGAGGCACTCGAGCCAGAACACACCCATGAAACTGTGGGGCGACGCCAAGTAGCCCAGGCCATAAATGAGCCACAGCAAGGGCCCCTTGGAGTCGGTGAAATCAACATAAGGCACCAGGCCCCGCACCATGGCGCGGCCGCACACGTAGTACCAATTCATGTCGCAGCCCACATAGGTGTCGTAGAGCCAGGAAGAGTGGCTCAACAGCGCCATCATGACCACGGCAAAGACCGTGATCAGAGACAAGTCCCTGAAAGACCAACCACGACCGAAAACCTTATTTATTCCGTAGAAAGTATTAGCCACGACAGTAATCTGAGTCAAATCTCGCCGATTGAAACACACAAAGGTACTAACATATTCTCAGAAACCGCGCATTTTCCAAGGTGAAAAAAAAAGCCCGCGGCGCCATGCCCCCGGCGTGAGCCACCTTGCCGCCCGAAAAAGGACATAAAAAAAAGAGCCCCCTATTGCAAGGCGACTCTTCTATTGATAAACTAAAGGAGCGCTTAGATGCGCTTCAGCATTTCCACATTTGGATTCTTGGCAACAATCTTCCCTTGCGGGTCGATGAGAAACGAGGAGTAGCCCTCGTCCTGATGCCATGTTGCAACCAGCGCCTTTCCCTGCGCGTCGTTGCCGTAAAACTGTGAGTTGCTGTCCAGATTGTCGAGCTTCACAATCTCGCCGTATACTCGACGGCTGCTGTCGTAGTTGACAGCGATGTGAGCCAGGCGTGCATTGCCGCGGCAGGCGCGGTCAAGCTCCATATTGGCCATGCGCGACTCTGGGTCGATCGACGACCAGAAGGTCACCACCACATATTTTCCTCTATAGTCCTGCAACTGGGCCGTCGCGGTCTTGTTGCTCACAGCGAAATTGGGGGCCTGAAATCCCACACGGGCATCATCGGCCACCAGGCTACTTGACGAACTGAGGAGTATGAACAGCACGAAACTCACCATCATAATGAGCATCTTTTTCATACTAAACAAAATTTTAAACCTATTATCTCATGGGTCGCGGCCGCTGCCATGACCCACCGGGGAACCGAGATGTGATACTTGATTGGATTGCCAATTGTTCCCCTTCATTTCTGTTTTACGCTTGCAAAATTACAAAAAAGATAAAACATGGCAAAATTTCGGAGTATTAAATTTTTGTAAAATACTGAAATCAAGAGTATTAATTTCACGTTCAAGTATGGAATAATTTAAAGGCATATTCAATTTAACTTAAAATGTTAAATATACCATCAACACAACGCTCGCGGGCGGTTGAGCAGTGGAAATGAAATTAAGAAATTTAACAATTGCCGGGCGCGCTGTGAAATGTTAAATCACGGTATTCAAAAAATCAAGATTTATGTGTAACGGCTCAAAAAATATGCCTAATTTTGCAAAAATTACTTCAAAAAAGACACATTATGGCCGATAGCAACGACAAAGAAATCATATTGATCAACATCTCGGGTCACGACAAGCCAGGCGTGACCTCGGCACTCACCAAGATACTGGGCAACTACGGGTCGACGATACTCGACATAGGCCAGGCCGACATACACCACACGCTCTCGCTGGGCATCATGTTTCTCACCACGAGCGAACTGAGCGGCGAGATTATGAAGGAGCTCTTCTTCAAGTCGAGCGAGATGGGGGTTGAGATACACTACACGCCCATTGCCCTCGACGAGTATGACGAGTGGGTGTCGATGCAAGGCAAAAACCGCTACATCATCACCATGCTGGGCAAGACCATCACCGGCGAGCAGATATCGGCCATAAGCGGCATCGTGGCTCAGCAGGGGCTCAACATCGACGCCATCAAGCGCCTCACGGGCCGCCCCTCGCTCGACCCGGCCACCGAGGACGCCAAGCGCGTGGGCGTGCCGCGCCGCTCGTGCATCGAGTTCTCGGTGCGCGGCACGGCTGTAGCCCGCGAGGCGATGCAGGCCGAGTTTATGAGGCTGAGCAACGAGCTGGGCTTCGACATATCGCTGCAAGAGGACAACATGTATCGCCGTTGCCGCCGCCTGATATGCTTTGATATGGACTCGACCCTGATACAGACCGAGTGCATCGACGAGCTGGCCAAGCGTGCCGGCGTGGGCGACGAGGTGAGCGCCATCACCGCCAGCGCCATGCGGGGCGAGATCGACTTCAAGGAGAGCTTCACCCGCCGTGTGGCCCTGCTCAAGGGCCTCGACTCGAGCGTGATGCGCGACATCGCCGAGCACCTGCCCATCACCGAGGGCGTAGACCGTCTCATGAGCGCCCTCAAGCGCACGGGCTACAAGATTGCCATCCTCTCGGGCGGTTTCACCTATTTCGGCAACTACATGAAGGCTAAATACGGCATTGACTATGTATATGCCAACGAGCTCGAGATAGGCCCCGACGGCCGCCTCACCGGCCGCTATGTGGGCGACATCGTGGATGGCCGCCGCAAGGCCGAGCTGCTGCGCTTCCTGGCCCAGGCCGAGCATGTGAACATTGCCCAGACCATCGCCGTGGGCGACGGCGCCAACGACCTGCCCATGCTCAAGACCGCCGGCCTGGGCATCGCCTTCCACGCCAAGCCCAAGGTGAAAGCCACAGCCCGCCAGAGCATCTCGACCATAGGCATCGACGGCGTGCTCTACTTCCTGGGCTTCAAAGACTCCTACATGAAGGAGTAATCCCGTTGACAATTATTTATTGAAATTCACGAGGCATCGTCCTGCCGAGGGAGCTGCCGGGTGGCTTTTGCGCCCATGAGTTTGATTTTCTCGGCACGGCCCAGCAGATTGCCGGTGCCGGCACTCAGCTTGTTCCAAGCGTCGTCGTAGGCCCGCTGAGCGTTGCCCAACGCCTTGTTCACGCTTTGCATGTCGGCCACAAAGGCGGCCAGCTTGTCGTACATCTTGCCGGCTTCCTCGGCAATCTTGATGGCATTTTTGGCTTGCCGGTCGCGGCTCCACAGCTGGTCGATGAGGCGCAGCACCGAGATGAGGTGGGTGGGGCTCACGATCACCACTTGCCGCTTGAAGGCATACTCCCACAAGCCGTCGTCGGCACTCATGGCGAGCAAGTAGGCCGGCTCATTGGGGATAAACATCATCACAAAGTCGGCCGAGTTTTTCACCCAGCGCTGGTAGGCCTTGTCGGCGAGCTCCTCCACGTGCTTGCGCACCGAGGCCGTGTGGCGTCGCAAGGCAGCCTCGCGGGCCTCGCTGGTGGTGGCGTTCACATAGTCGACATAGGCAGTGAGCGACACCTTGGAGTCGATGATGAGGCATTTCTTGTCGGGCATATAGAATACCACGTCGGGGCGCAGGCGTGCGCCCTGCTCATTCTTGATGAGATTGCCCTCGTCGTCGCGGGTGGCCTGGGTCACATAGTTCACGCCCTCTTGCAGTCCCGAGAGGTCGAGTATCTGCTTGAGCACCATCTCGCCCCAGTCGCCCTGCACCTTGCTGTCGCCGTGCAGGGCCTCGGTGAGCGAGCGCGCCTCCTTGCCGATACTGCGGTTCACGTCGCTCAGGTCCTTGATTTGCTGTTGCAGCGAGGCCGTGTCGCGGCCCTGCTGGGTCTTGTAGGCCTCGATGGTGGCGCGCAGGGCGTCGAGGTTGTTCTTGAAGGGGTTCAAGATGTCGTTGAGCCGTTGCTCGTTGGCATCCTTGAGTGTGCGGCCTTGCTCGGCGAGCAGTTGCGAGGCGGCGTCCTTGAAGACGAGCAGCGACTGCTCGCGCAACTGGCTCTGCTGCTCGCTCAGCGAGCGCACTTGCTGGCCCAGGCGGGCATTGGCCTCGCGCGCCTGCAGCAGCATATAGCCCAGCACGAGAATTGTGGCAATCGCGATGATTACGATAATGGTAGTGTTCATAATGATTGAAAAAATAGTGTGTGTAATTGTAATGGTTGTCCAAAATTACAAATTTTCACGGTATCGCACTAAAAATTGCCATGAAAAATTGCAAAGCTCAAGATAAATTCTTATTTTTAGACCAATAAAACAATTGCACGCAATCATGGCAAAACTTAAAATCTCAAATGAGTGGTGGACCGCTCCTGCCGAGGCCGACGACGGCAAGCTGATACTGGTCACAGGCCGCAAGGGCTTGCAGGATGTGATCGACACGGGGAAATACATCTACCGCATCGAGATGACGTGGCCCTACACGGGCGACGCCCAGGGAATGCCCAGCATTGCCGACTCCACGCTCATGGAAGAGGTGCAAAACGCCATTGAGGGCGAATTTGGCAAGGACCCCGTGGCGGTGGTCACCGGCATCTACACGGGCGACGGCGAGCGCAACTGGGTGATGTATTGCCGCAGCCTCAACATCTTCAGGCGCAAAATCAACGAGATACTGGCCCCCTTTGCCCAGCTGCCGCTCGAGTTTCACGCCTATGAGGACCCTGAGTGGGACGAGTACAGCGAGATGTGCAAGACCGAGGTCGAGGCCAGCGATTGAAGCCACGCGACTTGCCGTGCGGCCGCCAACCGAGGCCCCCTGATATCAACCGAAACTGAAAACAAACAATCAAAAAACTTGATAGCCTATGAAGCAAATTTACATCTGGATTTTAATATCGCTGGGCATTGGCGCCATGGCGGGGCTCATCACAGCCATCTTCAGCCACCACAAGCAGAAGAAGGTGACCCGTAACGCCGACGGCACCACCCACGAGACGACCGAAGACGAGGACGACCTCGACGAGATTGAGGGCTCCCACGGCGCCAACATCCTCTTTGTGGTGGTGGTGTTTGCCGTGCTGGCCTTCATCGTGATTTGGCTGCTGAGCGCCGTGAGCGGCCGCACCATCGAGTTCTAAACCTGGGCGCGCACAGCCCAGAAAGCCGCAACAGGAGGCAGGCACACCGTGCACACACATAGCGGGTGCCTGCCTCCTGCGATTTTTTATGCCGTAGCCCCCCGGGAGGTGGGCTGAATTGCCATGCCGCCCAAAAGACGACGGGATGAAGGCATTGCGCTCGAGTAGAGCGCAAAAAAAAATGGGGTTACGCACGTCGTCGCGACGCATCACCCCACACATTGAATCAACTTCAGTAAATAAAAATCTTTAAAATATCTTAAGCATTTTTTTGCAAAAGTGTTCACACACTTTGTATCGTGCCATCAGCATGAAGCCATGCTGCATTGGTTGTATCAAAAGAAGTAAGTCGCATTGCAGAACCACGAGCGGTTCTTGGCCTCGTTCTCATCGAGCAACTTGGTCTTGAGCGAGTTGCCGATGCTGAACTGGTAGCCCAGCTTCAACTGCACCTTGTTGAAGAGCTCACAACCCAGGCCAAAGTGCAGGCTGGCAGTCACCGTGGAGTAGCTCAGCTGGTCGGCACACTTGCTGTGGGCTGCCAGGAATGAGATCGTGGGACCAACGAACACCATGGGTTGAACGACGTTTTCAACGCCATTCAGGTTGTGATACTTGAACTTGAGGTTGATCGGCACATCGATGTAGTGCAGCGAGCAAGTCTCGTTGCCAGCGCCCTGGCTCGACCACACCTTCTTGTCGCCCAAGTGCAGCTTGCCCTGGCGCAGCGAGTAGAGCAGCGAGCCGTCGACGCCGAAACCTATGCCCGGCACCATGAGCTCGCCCGTGACACCCACCTGGCCGCCCACCATGCGATCGCTGTCGAAGATGTCGCTTTGCTTGAAGTGCACCTCGTTGTAGTTCAAGCCCACAGTGGGTCCCCAGCGCGTTTCGGCGCTGGCAGTGATGCTGGTAGCTATGGCCAAAATTGCACACAGGAGTGCAATGCAAGATTTCTTCATTTCTTCCTACTTTAGTTTCGTGCTACAAATGTAAGACAAAATATCAACACTCACAAGAGTTTTGTGACGTGGATTGTGCCTTTTAGTTGTTAAAAGAAATAGGCGGCGGCAATGGTCCAGCACTTGTCCTTGCCCTTCACGTCGGGATACTTGTCGCGGTTCACGCCCACATATTCAAAGGCCTTGGTGAGGCCGGCGCTATAGGTGGCCGACACTTGCAGTTTCTTGAACAGCTCCACGCCCACACCCAGGTCGAGCGAGAGTGCCACGTCTTTGTCCTTGAATGAGTTGCCCTTGTCGGTCGAGTTGGTGAGGAAGGCAAAGTCGGGGCCTGCAAAGAGGAAGGGAGCCACGATGTTGCCAACCACGGGCATGCCTATTTTATACTTGACGTGGATGGGCACCTCGATGTAGTTGCGCTTGTAGGTCGTGCCCTCGGCATCGTCGGTGTAGAGCTCGCTCTTGCGGTGGGTGTATTGCACAGCGCCGTCAAAGGCCAGGCCTATCACGGGCACCTGCACCTCGGCCGTGACGCCAGCGGTCCAACCCAGCTGGTTGTCGTTGTCGAGCACATCCTTGTTAAACTTCATGCTGTTGATACCCAGACCGCCTTTCACACCGAAGCGCAGTTGCGCAGTGGCGGGCGTCGCCGCTGCCAGCAATGCGACAGTCAGGACCAAAATGTACTTTAAATTCTTTCTATTCATCTTGTTAATCATTTAAAAAGTGCCACAAAAGTAAGAAAAAAGTTGCAAAGTGAATTTATAAATTGTCTAAAATGCAATAAAAATATTAACTTTGTAGCATCACATCACAGCATATATCTCTATTCCGCATTTCAAAAATGAACAAAAGCATACTCACTCGCCGCTACTACATAGCCGTGGTCATCGTGGCCATAGCAGTGGTTGCCGCCATTCTTTTCAACCACAGGCAGGCACCGCGCTACCTCACCGCCGAGGGCGTGGTGTGGACCACCGACTACCACATCACCTATGAGGCCTCCCGACCCCTCGACGACTCGATACAGCAAGAGCTCTCGCGCATCGACAACAGCGCCTCGGCATTCAACCCCAAGTCGCTGGTCTCGCAGCTCAACCAGAACACGACCAATAGGGTTGACGACTACTTTGAGCGCATGTATCGCACCGCTGTGGCTGTCAACAAGGCCTCGGGCGGGCTCTACGACCCCACCGTGATGCCGCTGGTCAATGCCTGGGGCTTCGGCTACAAGAGCGGCCGCCTGCCCGACAAGGCGATGCTCGACAGCCTGCTGCAATTTGTGGGCCTGGGCAAGACCTCGCTCAGTGGCCGCCGGCTGGTGAAGCAGGATGCACGCATCCAGTTCGACTTCAGCTCCATTGCCAAGGGGCTTGCCTGCGACGAGGTGGGCCATGCGCTGGAGCATGGCGGCGCGAGCAACTACATGGTAGAGATAGGCGGCGAGGTGGCTTGCAAGGGCCACAACGCCAAGGGACAGAAGTGGCACATCTCGGTCGACATGCCGGTCGAGGACGAGCATGAGTCGGCCCTGGTGATAGCCCTCGACCACGGCGGCGTGGCCACCAGCGGCAACTACCGCAAGTATAAGGAGGTGGAGGGCAAGAAGGTGTCGCACATCGTCAACCCCCTCACGGGCTACAGCACCGAGAGCGACCTGCTGAGCGTGACCATCGTGGCTCCCGACTGCATGACGGCCGACGCCTGGGCCACCGCCTGCATGGCGATGGGCACCAAGCGCACCCAGCAGCTCATGGCCTCCAGCGCCCACCTGGGCGTGATGACCATCAGCGCCGACGCCAAGGGCAACCTCGTGGTGTGGAGCAACAAGCGATTTGCCAATCTCATCGTCAACGAGTAAGAATAAAACAATTACACATACCATCCCAACATGAAGAAATTGATTCTCACCATGGCCGCTGCGGCGGCAGTGATGCAGGCACTGGCCTGCACAAGCATCATCGTGGCCCGGGGCGCCAGCACCGACGGCAGCGTGATGTGCACCTACAATTGTGACTCATTTGGCGCCTTCCACCCGCTCTATCACTTCAAGGGCGGCCGCCATGCCAAGGGCGAAATGCGCAAGGTGTATGACCGCGACATGCGCACCTACTGGGGCGAGATACCCGAGGCCGAGGTGACCTACAACGTAGTGGGCAACATCAACGAGTGGCAGGTGTCGATAAGCGAGACCACCTTTGGCGGCCGCGAGCAGTGCGTCGACTCCACAGGCATCATCGACTATGGCAGCCTCATGGACATCGCCCTGCAGCGCAGCAAGACGGCCCGCGAGGCCATCAAGGTGATGACCACCCTGGTCGACACCTACGGCTACAACAGCGAGGGCGAGTCGTTCACCGTGTGCGACCCCAACGAGGCCTGGATTCTCGAGATGCTGGGCTGCGGCCGTGGCAGCAAGAAGACAGTGTGGGCCGCAGTGCGCATCCCCGACAATGCCATCAGCGCCCATGCCAACAAGAGCCGCATCGAGAAAATCGACATGAAGGACAAGCGCAACTGGATGTACTCTAAAAACGTTGTCTCCTTTGCCCGCAAGATGGGGTGGTACAGCGGCAAGGACGCCGACTTCAGCTTCTGCGACGCCTATTGCCCTGCCGACTTTGGCAACACCCGCTACTGCGAGGCCCGCGTGTGGGCCTTCTTCAACAAGTATGCCACCGGCATGGAGAAGTATCTGCCCTTTGTCACGGGCGCCGACCTCAAGGGCGAGCGCATGCCCCTGTGGATTGTGCCCAACCGCAAACTCAGCGTGGCCGACGTTGAGGCTGTGCTGCGCGACCACTACGAGGGCACCCCGCTCGACATGAACCAAGACATGGGCCAGGGCATCTACGAGACGCCCTACCGCCCCACCCCGCTCAGCTTCAAGTACAACGGCAAGGAATACTTCAACGAGCGCCCCATCTCCACGCAGCAGAGCGCCTTCAGCTGGATATGCCAGTCGCGCGCCGACAAGCCCCGCGAGGTGGGCGGCATCATCTGGTTTGCCAACGACGACGGCAACATGGCTCCCTACACGCCCGTGTATTGCTGCAACACCGATGTGCCCGAGTGCTTCAAGGAGAAAGACGGCGTGAGCGCCGTCAAGTTCTCGATGGACAATGCCTACTGGGTGTGCAACTGGGTGGCCAACATGGTGTATCCGCGCTACAGCTTGCTCTTCCCCGAGCTCAAAAACGTGCGCGACTCGCTCGAAACCAGCTTCTTCAACAACCAGGGCGCTATCGAGGCCCAGGCCTTGGCTGCCGCCCAGTCGAGCAGCGCGCAAGCCGTGGATATCCTCACCAAGTATAGTCGCGAGCAGGGCACCCACATGCTCGACGCGTGGCGCAACCTGGCCTTCAAACTCATTGTGAAGTACAACGACGGCATCGTGCGCGAGGAGCATGGCGGCAAGTATGTGACCAACGAGAGCGGCTTCCGCCCCAAGTTCACCCGTCCAGGCTACCCCGAGGCCGTGAAAAAAGCCCTGGTAGAGTCGACCGGCGACCGCTACCTCGTCCCCGGCCAGCATTGATGATGCAGCGGCTTGCCGATGGCAGTGATCGACTAAAAGTACATATCGTAGCTTTTATATAGGATCGAATTTATGCAGATACTTCTGGCTAATGCCAAAATCATGTTGCCTGCCGAGAAGGTGACGGCCCGGCCCTGGTCGGTGCCGCAGTTTCAAGATGTGGCCAATGAGCTGGCCCATGAGATGGCGCAGCTCGATGTGGAGGAGCTGGCCCGCGAGCTGGATTGCAACCTGAGGATTGCAGCCGAAAATAAGTTGCGCTATACCAACTTCCACTTCGCCCAGCCCATGCCCGCCATCATGGCCTACAACGGACAGGCCTACAAGCACCTGCGTGCCGCCTCGCTCTCGAGCCAGGCCCTGGCCTATGGCCAAGAGCACTTGTGGATCACCTGCTTTCTCTACGGCCTGCTGCGCCCCATGGACGCCATTGTGCCCTACCGCATGGAGCACTGCGTGAGCCTCGAAGCCACTGGCGACAAACCCGTGAGCCAGTTCTGGCGCGACCGGCTCACCCAGGTGCTCATCGACAGCGTGAAGGCCGACGACGGCACCCTGGTGCACCTCTCCACGGCCGAGTATGAGAACCTCTTCGACTGGAAGCGGGTGAAGCGCGAGGTGAGGGTGATACAGCCCATGTTCTACGTGAGCAAGCTGGGTGGTCTCAAGATGCAGGCCGTGTGGGCCAAGTCGTGCCGAGGCGCCATGACCCGCTTCATACTCGAGCAGCGGCCCGCGTCGGCCAGCAAGCTGTGTGCCTTCCAGCACGAGGGCTTCGCCTTCGACCCACGGCTGGGCGACGAGCAGCATCCCTATTACGTGCGCGACGATAGCTAAACGCCAAGCCGGCAAACACACGCTATTGCTCCACACCGCCCTTTTTTCAGCATGATAGCAGGCTTGTGTGGAAATAATTGAGTAATTTTGCAACCAGTTATGAAACTTTGCAAGATATTGACGAGAGCCCTGCTGCTCATGCTCGCCGTGCTGGCGATGGCATCGTGCACCCGGGGCAAGGCCCTGCAGGAGGGCCAGGGCGGGAGTCAGGCCACACTGCTCACCATGACCCACAAGGATGGCTACACCGTGGCCCAGATCAAGGACCCGTGGCACAATGGCAAGGTGCTGCACACCTATGTGCTCGTGCCTCGCGACAAGGCGTTGCCTGCCAATCGGCCCAAGGGCACTGTGGTGCGCACGCCCATTGAGCGCGCGCTGGTATACAGCGAGGTGCACACCAGCGTGATGCGCGAGCTGGGCGGCTTCCAGGCCGTGAAAGGCGTGTGCGACGTGAACTACTATACCGACCCCGAGGTGCTCGACCTGGTCAAGGCCGGCAAGATAGCCGACTGCGGCAACAGCAACGCCCCCACCATTGAGCGGGTGATTGCCATGAAGCCCGACGCCATACTGCTCTCGCCCTACCAGGATGCCACCTACGGGCAAATTGCCAAGCTGGGCATTCCCATCATCGAGTGTGCCGACTACCTGGAGTATACCCCGCTGGGGCGTGCCGAGTGGGTGCGCTTCTATGGCGCCCTGCTGGGCGACGAGGCACGCGGCGACAGCCTGTACCGGCAGGTGAAGGCCCGCTACGACGCCATCACGGCCAAGACGGCCACCGCCCAGTCGCGGCCCAGCGTGATTACCGAGATGGTGATAAGCGGGATATGGAGCGTGCCTGGAGGCAACAGCTACATGGCGCGCATCATCAAGGATGCCGGCGGCAGCTATCCCTGGGCAAGCGACAAGAGCACTGGCTCGCTCTCGCTCGACTTCAACCAAGTGCTGGCCAAGGCGCAGAATGCCGACTACTGGTTTGTCAAGTGGACCGGCATCAAGACCCTGGCCGACTTGCAAGCGCAATACGACCTCAACAAGAGTTTCAAGGCGTTCAAGACGCACAAGGTGTGGGCGTGCGACACGGGCGAGAGCCACTTCTTCGTGCGCATCCCGTTCCACCCCGACGTGTTGCTCAAGGAATATGCCTCGGTGCTACACCCCGAGCTCTTCCCAGGCTTCAAGCATGAGTATTATCATCAATTAGAGAAATGATGGCTGCGCAACTGCATTCACATCGCTACGTGATATCGGTCGCTGTGCTCATCGTGGCACTGGCGGCACTGGCGGCCGCCTGCCTGCTGCTGGGCAGTGTCGACATCGACGCCAGCGCCGTGTGGACGATACTCACCGGCCACAGCAGCGGCAACGAGGCGTGGGATGTGATTGTGATGCAGTCGCGCGTGCCCACCATTGTGACGGCAGCCCTGGCGGGTGCCGCACTGTCGATATCGGGATTGCTGTTGCAGACCACATTCAACAACCCCCTGGCCGGTCCCTCGATACTGGGCGTGTCGACCGGCGCCGGGCTGGGCGTGGCCATCGTGATGCTCGCCATGGGCGGCACGCTGGGCAGTGTGCTGGGCACATCGGCCGGCGGCTATGTGGCCACACTGGTGGGCGCCTTTCTGGGCGCTGGCGCAGTGCTCCTGGTGCTGGTGGTGTTCTCGTCGATCGTGCGCAGCAGCACCATGCTGCTCATCATCGGCATCCTGGTGAGCTACCTGGCCTCGAGCGTGATATCGCTGCTCAACTCGGTGGCAAGCGAGGAGGGCGTGCACAGCTATGTGGCCTGGGGATTTGGCAACTTCTCGGGCGTCTCTACCACACAATTGCCCGTCTACGCAGGCATCATCGTCGTGGGGCTGGCAGCGTCCACCCTCATGGTGAAGCCCCTCAACGCCTTGCTGCTGGGCACCCGATATGCCGAGAACCTGGGCGTCGACACCCACCGCGTGCGCATCGAGCTGCTCCTCATCACGGGAGTGCTCACCGCCGTGGTCACCGCCTTCTGCGGCCCCATAGGCTTCCTGGGGCTGGTGGTGCCTCACATCGCCCGCCTCATGCTCTCGACCAGCAACCACAGCCGCCTGCTGCCAGTGACCATGCTGGCTGGCGCCGACACCGCCCTGCTGTGCGCCCTGCTGAGCACGGGCTTCGACCACGTGATACCGCTCAACGCCATCACGCCGGTGATAGGCGTGCCCATCATCCTGTACATTATTCTCAACCGTAAGAAGATACAATATTTCAATTG
This sequence comes from uncultured Prevotellaceae bacterium, assembly GCA_900314215.1. Taxonomy (GTDB): domain Bacteria; phylum Bacteroidota; class Bacteroidia; order Bacteroidales; family Muribaculaceae; genus Sodaliphilus. Next base: position 24,284 of record OMUK01000071.1, on the reverse strand, counting down.
ATAAGCGCGACAATATGGCAGCACTCTTTGCGACACACGATTTGGCAGTAGGCTATGTGCACGGCAAGCACAGCACTACCCTGCTCTCGCGGCTCAACCTGAGCCTTGAGGCGGGCCAACTTGTGGCCCTGCTGGGGCAGAACGGCGCAGGCAAGTCGACCCTGCTGCGCGCCCTCACCTGCGCCACGTCGCCCATAGCCGGCACCATCGAGGTGGCCGGGCGCAACCTCGCGCGCATCGCCATGCGCGAGCGCAGCCGCATCATAGGCCTCGTATCGACCGACCGCATCCAGGCTGGAGCCCTCACCGTGACCGAACTCGTGGGACTGGGCCGGCAGCCCCACACGGGATTTCTGGGACGTCTCGACGACCACGACCGCGCCATCGTGGCCAGCGCCCTACACAGCGTGGGCATCGACGCCAAGGCCAACAGCTATGTGGCCGAACTGAGCGACGGCGAGCGGCAGAAAGCCATGATAGCGCGCGCCCTGGCACAGCAGACACCCATCATCGTGCTCGACGAGCCCACGGCCTTTCTCGACGCTGCCAGCCGCATCGAGACCATGCAATTGCTCGCCTCGCTGGCCCACGACCAGCACAAGGCCATCTTGCTCTCGACCCACGACATCTCGCGCAGCCTGTTGCTCACCGACGAGCTGTGGCTCATCACCCGCGACCGCAAGGTGGTGACCGGCCCCACAAGCGAGATGATACACAGCGCGGCCATGAACCAGGTGTTCAGCAACCGCCACGTGGCCTTCAACGTGGAGCATTGCGACTACGAGTCGATTCCTTAAGGGGCAGTCCCCGTGACTGTGGGGGAAGTCCAGTTACCTAAATTTTGCGAATGGGATGGCATGGGTTGCCCACGGCAAGCACGCCGCTGGGAATGTCGTGCACCACCACGCTGCCGCCGCCTATCACCGTGTTGTCGCCAATGGTCACTCCCGGCATCACGTGCACGCCAGCGCCTATCCACACGTTGCTGCCCACGGCTATGGGCTTGGAATACTCCAGGCCGGCGTTGCGCTGCTCCACATCGAGCGGGTGGCCAGCAGTGTAGAAGCCGCAGTTGGGGCCGATAAACACGTGGTCGCCAAAGGTGACCTTGGCCTCGTCGAGTATCACCAGGTTGAAGTTGGCAAAGAACCGCTCCCCTATCTCGATATTGAAGCCATAGTCGCAGTAGAAGGGCTGCACAATCTTGAAGAGCTCGCCCGTCTTGCCCAGCAACGAGCGCAACAGCTGCATGCGCTCCTGCACCTGGCTGGGGCGCATGTGGTTGTAGTCCCAGCACTTCTGGGCCGTGGCGTCGAGCACGGGCACCAGCTCCTCGTTGAAGTTGGCGTCGTAGAGCTCGCCCGACATCATCTTCTCAATCTCTATTTCCAATTTCGTCTTCATGCCAGCAAAGTTAAGCTAAAAATGCCTGCCCACCGCAAAACCAGCCCCTCAACCTTTCACACAAGCGTGAAAAAAAGAGGCTGGATGCATGCGCAGTGATGCACCCAGCCCCTCTATGCTTGTGTGATTGAAAAAGATCACATATTCATGCCGCCATCCACTTGAATCACTTGGCCAGCCACGTAGCTCGACATGTCGCTTGCCAGGAACACAGCCACATTGGCAATATCGTCGACTGTGCCGGCGCGGCGCAGCGGGATGCGCTCAACCCACTCCTTGCGTATGTTGTCGGGCAGGGCCTGAGTCATGGCCGTGTCGATAAAGCCTGGGGCAATGGCGTTGGCGCGGATGCCGCGGCGACCCATTTCCTGGCTGATGCTCTTGGCCAGCGAGATGAGGCCGGCCTTGGAGGCAGCATAGTTGCACTGGCCAGCGTTGCCGTGCACACCCACTACCGACGACATGTTGATGATCGAGCCACCGCGCTGGCGGCTCATGATGGGCGTGAGGGCGTGGATGAAGTTGAATGCGCTCTTGAGGTTGACAGCAATCACAGCGTCCCACATGGCCTCGGTCATCTTGAGCATGAGGGCATCCTTGGTGATGCCGGCGTTGTTGACCAGGATATCGATGTGGCCGAAATCGGCCTTGATCTGGTTCACGACCTGCTCGGTCTCTTCAAACTTGGCAGCATTGCTGGCATAGCCCTTGGCCTTGACGCCCAGGGCGGCGATTTCCTGCTCGGTGGCTTTGCCATTCTCGTCGATCACAAGGTCGGTGAATGCAATGTCGGCACCCTCGCTGGCAAACTTCAAAGCGATAGCCTTGCCAATGCCGCGTGCGGCGCCGGTGATCAAGGCAACTTTTCCTTCAAGTAATTTCATTTCTTCTTAATTTTTAATATGTTATGTTTCTTTAAATATGGTTTTCAGCTTGCTGGGCATCGCTGGCGTCGTGGTGCTTGATGCCGTTCATCACAAAGTCTTGCAGATAGGCGCGCAGCTTGAGCTTGTTGACGCCTATGTCCTCAAAGCTGTTGCGAATGTAGTGCACGTCGAGGCCCTGCATGGCCATCAAGAGAATTTGCGCCGTCTTCTCGACGTGCCTGATGCGAAACACGCCGGCATCCACGCCCTCTTGCAGTATCTGCCTGAGAATGATGATCTCGCGAGGGGCATTGACGCGGCGTATGCGGTCGACACGGCGCACATCGAGAAAGAAACTGGCCTTGAGCGAACCGTTGCGGCTCACCACCTCCTTCACCGCCTCAAAGCGGATGAAGATGAAATTCATCAATTTCTCCTCGGGGGGCAGGGGCATGCTTGGCAGATCCTGCAGTCGGTCGATGATGATGCTTGCCTCGCGGTTGACCACGGCGTTGAATATCTCGGTCTTGCTCTTGAAATAGGTGTAGATGGTGCGTCGGCCCTTGTCGCTGGCCGATGCAATATCGTTCATTGTCGTGTTCTCAACTCCCTTGTGAGCAAAAAGCTGGCGAGCCACATCTATCAATTTCTCTCGAGTGCGTGATACCATCCTGAATAATCAAAAGTTGCACACTGTGCTTTTAGGTGTGCGAAATTAGTCATTTTCTATGTAAAGAGCAAATTCCCAACTTAAAATCACTTTTTGATGCAAATTATAACAAAAGTTTGCACATTTCCCGCCCTTTACCCAAGCTTTTTGCTTGCGGCTTGCAAGGCACACATAAAGATTGAGGAGACTCCCCGGCAGCGGGAAATCTCCTCAATCTGTTTTATATGCTATGAGATAAATTCTGGTTGATTTATCGGCTGGCACGCGACCTGTTGCTACGGGCGTTCATGTAGGTGTCCTTGGTGAAGGTATAGCTGTCGGTCACCGTCACACGATTGGCGAAGTCGAAGATTGCCGATGGGTTGATGGCGTAGCCCATGAAGCGGGTCTCGAAGTGCAGGTGAGGACCCGTGCTGCGGCCCGTGTTGCCACTCAGGGCGATGGGCTGGCCCACTCTCACATACTGGTTGGGCTTCACCAGGAAGCGCGACAGGTGGCCATAGACGGTCTCGAGGCCGTTCTCGTGGCGCAGTATCACATAGAAGCCGTAGCCGCCACGCTCATACTTGGTGAGGCGCACACGGCCGCTGAATGCAGCGCGCACGGTGTCGCCGATGGCGGCACGCAGGTCAACGCCCTTGTGGGTGCGCTTGAAGCGGGCACGATAGCCATAGGGCGAAGTCACGAAGTTGCCCTTCACAGGCAGGCAGTAGCGACGCACGTCGATGCGCTTGCTGTAGGGCACTTGAGCGTCCTTGTAGGGGTTCACGCGGTCACTTTCCCAGCCCTCGGTGTAGATGTCGGGCTCGGGCTCCGACTCACCATAGAGGTCTTGGGCATATTTTTGAGCCTCCTCGAGGCGTATTTGGTCCTTGATGCGGGATTGCTTGGCGAGCATGTTGCTGTGAGCTCGGCGGTAGCTCGATACCGATTGAAGACTTTGAGCTGTTGCACTGAAATTGATTGCTGCTGTTGCTGCCACCAGGGCTGCACATAGAGTACTTGCTATTTTTTTCAAATCCATTAAAACAAATTTTATGTTCCTCAATTTAGGACATAAGTGAGGAAGCAACGTTAAACAATAAGGAGCCTATAAAATGATTTTCTTGCTCGAAGAAAAAAGATAGAAAACAGCACTAAAAGTAACTAAATGCTCCGAAAAATAAACTTGGTTACCAACCATTTTCAAATTTTGAACGTCCAAAAGTAGAAAAATATTTTATTACATCCAAAGGTTTAAACTTTAAAATTTGTAAACTTTTGTATAAATTTATGTAGGAATTATATATAAATTTCTGTTTTTCAGAAAAATAGCAATTTTCGAATTTTTGTCACAACAAAACCCAAACAATCTTAAAAACCTTAAAATCAGCACAAAAACGCAAAAGTGTGCAATTTTATTATCAGCTTATCAAGCCCCAGTTCACCTTGCGGCCGAAGAGGAAATTGAGGTGCTGATTGAGCACTTGACCCTGAGGACTTTGCAACTCGGGATCGGCGTCGAGCACCGTCATGGCGTCGTTGCGGGCCATCTCCACGATGGGGCCGTCGGTGGCCAGGTTGGCGATGTTCAGGCTGAAGGCGATGCCGCTCTGCTGGGTGCCCTCCATGTCGCCGGGACCACGCAGTTTCATGTCTTCCTCGGCAATCTTGAAGCCGTCGCACGAGTCCACCATCACCTGCAGGCGGTGGCGGGTGTCGCTCGAGATTTGATACTTCGACATGAGTATGCAATAGCTCTGGTCGGCGCCGCGGCCCACCCTGCCCCGCAGCTGGTGCAACTGCGAGAGGCCGAATCGCTCGGCATTCTCAATCACCATCACGCTGGCGTTGGGCACATTCACGCCCACCTCGATCACGGTGGTGGCCACCAGTATCTGCGCCTTGCCGCTGGCAAAGAGCTCCATCTGCGCGTTTTTCTCCTTGGGCTTCATCTTGCCGTGCACATATACAACGCGGTAGTGCGGAAACGTCTGGCATATCGTTTCGTAGCCATCCATCAGGTCCTTGAGGTCGAGCTTCTCGTTCTCCTCGATGAGGGGATACACGATATAGGCCTGGCGGCCGTGACGCAGCTCGGTGCCCACAAAGTGGTACACCTCCTGGCGGTCTTTCTCGTAGCGCAAGCGGGTGGTCACCGGCTTGCGGCCTGGGGGCAACTCGTCGATCACCGACACGTCGAGGTCGCCATACACGGTCATGCTCAACGTGCGCGGTATGGGCGTGGCGGTCATCACCAGCACATGGGGCGGAGTGGTGTTTTTGCGCCACAAGCGGGCGCGCTGAGCCACGCCGAAGCGGTGCTGCTCGTCGATGACGGCAAGGCCCAGGTTGCGCCATTGCACCGAGTCCTCGATCAAGGCATGGGTGCCTATCAGGATTTGGATGCTGCCATCGAGCAAGCCGGCATGCAAGCGGTCGCGCTCGCGCTTGCCCGTGCTGCCGGTGAGCAGGCCCACATTCACGCCCACCACGGCGGCCATCTCGCTTATCGACTCGTAGTGCTGGGTGGCGAGTATCTCGGTGGGCGCCATGATGCAGGCTTGGTAGCCATTGTCGATGGCGATGAGCATGGTGAGAAAGGCCACGATGGTCTTGCCGCTGCCCACGTCGCCCTGCAGCAGGCGGTTCATCTGGCGGCCCGAGCCCAGGTCGGCGCGTATCTCCTTGATCACGCGCTTCTGGGCGCCCGTCAAGGGGAATTTCAAGCCTCGCTTGTAGAAGCCGTTGAAGCAGTCGCCAATGTGGGCAAAGACGAAGCCCGGCAACTTGGCGTTGCGGCCTTTCACATTCTTGATGATGTTGAGCTCGAGGAAGAAGAGCTCCTCATACTTGAAGCGGAACTGCGCCCGCTGCATGAGCTCAACGGTGGCGGGCAAGTGGATGCTAGTGATGGCCTCGCGCAGGGGCAGCAGGTTGCGACGGGCGAGCATCTTGGGCGTGAGGGGGTCGCGCAGGGCGTCGATGGCGGGCGACTGGAGCACACTGGCCACCAGTTTTTGCAACGTGCGCGAGGTGAAGTTGCGGTTGCGCAACTTGTCGGTGAGGTTGTAGATGCCCACCAGGCCCTTGGGGGCCGTCTCGGGATGATACACGTCGACCTCGGGGTGGATGATGCTATAGGTGCCATTGTAGGGCTTGGGCTGGCCATAGATGATGTATTCGATGCCAGTCTTGTAGCTTTCCTGGATGCTCTTCACGCGGTTGAACCACACGCACTCGATAGTGCCGGTGCCGTCGCTGAAGAGAGCGTGCAGCCGGCGCTTGCGGCCCTCGCCATGGGGCGTGAAGGTGATGAAGCGGCCCTTAAACTGCATGCTGGGCAGCGAGTCGCCGGCAACGTCGGCAATGCGATAGATCTTGCTGCGGTCGATGTAGCGGAAGGGGAAATCGTAGAGCAGGTCGTAGTAGCTGTGTATGTCGAGCTCCTGGGCGAGCAACTCGGCCCGCTTGGGCCCCACGCCCTTGAGATACTTGATGTCTTGCTGTGTGAGGTCATTCATGGGCGTCGAGCAGTTTCTGAGCGATGATGATGTCGATGGGGTGGGTGATCTTGATGTTGGTGGTCTCGCCCTCTACGAGGGTCACCTGGCCGCCGGCGCGCTCCCACACCGAGGCGTCGTCGGTGAAAGCGGGGTCGTAGGGCACGGCATAGGCCTGCTTGAGCCGCACGCCGTCGAAGGCCTGAGGCGTCTGCACAGCGCGCAGGCTGGTGCGCACGAGCGCCACCGACCGGCCCTGGCCGTCGAGCTGGCGCACCGAGTCGGTGACCGGCACCACGGGTATGGCGGCCCCGCTGCGCGCCGCAGCGTCGTAGATGGCATCGATGAGCGCCACGCTCGCGAGCGGCCGCACGCCGTCGTGCACAGCCACCAGGTCGCCTGCCTCGAGCGGGGGCAAGGCGCAGATGGCGTTTTTCACACTCTGGAAGCGGCTGTCGCCGCCCGTGACCACAGTGTGGGGCGTGTCAAAGCCGTATTGCTCGCACAGCTGCCGCCAGTATTGCTGCTGCGCCGCCGGCAACACCAGCACCACCTGCACGCCGCCGCTGGCAGCATGAAACTTGCCAATGGTGCGCATGAGCACTGGCACGCCAGCCAAGGGCAGAAACTGCTTGGGCACCTTGGAGCCAAAGCGCGTGCCGCTGCCGCCAGCCACTATGATTGCATATCGTCTCATCGTAACCACAAAGTTACAAAATAATTTCGAAACCGCCGCGATTATTTGCCCGCGGCCACATAGCGCAAAAAGTAGTGCAAAAAAGCGCCTCGCTCCCACGGTTGCGGGGCGAGGCGCTTCAATCCAAATGTGTGGATTGATTCACATGATGCTTTTTTTCTTCTTCAGCAGCAGCAGCTCACAGCTTCTGGAACTCGGCCAGCACCTTGCTGGCAATCTCCTGCATCTGCTCGGCAGGCAGGGTCTTCTTGTTGTGGAAGTCCATGTCGCTCTCCTGGTTGATGGGCACCAGGTGGATGTGGCAGTGAGGCACTTCCAGGCCCAGCACAGCCACGCCAATGCGCTTGCAGGGCACGGCGGCCTTCAGGGCCTTGGCAACCTTCTTGGCAAACTGCCACAGCCCCACATACTCGTCGCTGTCGAGGTCGAAGATATAGTTCACCTCGTGCTTGGGTATCACGAGCGTGTGGCCTGCGTTCACAGGATTGATGTCGAGGAAGGCATAGTAGTTCTCATCCTCGGCGCACTTGTAGCTGGGAATTTCGCCAGCCACTATTTTGCTGAATATCGATGCCATGATTATCTTGGAGTTTTTTTGAGTCAGTTATATATATGTGTTGTGTGCTTGGAAACGGCAGAGGGGGCACTCGGCTTTAGAGGCCAATCTCCACGATTTCAAACTTCATCACGCCAGCGGGCACGCGCACGTCGACGATATCGCCCTTCTTGTGGCCCAGCAGGCCCTTGGCGATGGGGGTCGTGATCGATATCTTGCCCGACTTGAGGTCGGCCTCGGTCTCGCTCACAATCGTGTAGGTCATCTTGGCGTTGTTTTTCACATTCTTGATTGTCACCTTGTTCATGAGTTGCACCTCGTCGGTCTGCAACTTGCTCTCGTCGATGATGCGTGCGGTGGCAACAAGATTCTTGAGTTCTGAAATCTTAGCTTCCAGCATTCCTTGACGCTCCTTGGCAGCGTCGTATTCTGCGTTCTCTGAGAGGTCGCCCTTCTCGCGCGCCTCCTGAATAGCCTTAACAACATCGGGGCGCTCAACGTTCTCGAGGCGGTTGAGCTCTGCCATCTTCTTGTTGTAGCCTTCTTGAGTCATGTAGCTTATAGCCATGGTAATAACACTTTTTAGTCGTTAGTAAAAACAAGAAGAATCTCATTTCATCTGAGACTCCTCGTGCCAATTATATTTGTTATTTATTTCTTGCAAAGGTAGCAACTTCTTTACTACTTGCAAATTTAAAGCCGCACAAAAATTGGCATTTTCAACATAATTAACTTATCATCTCTCGAAACCGTAGTGCCGCTCCCCGCGTGCCCTCAACCCCGCGCCCACACCCGGGCGCTGCACCCGATTCACCGCATGAATTTCAAAGGCAAGCTACTCATTAACCTTATTTAACATATTCAAAATCTCATCGATTTTATTGTGCAATTTATCATATATCAACTAATTACACACACGATTATATACATTTCCAGCATTTTGCGCCAAAGCGTGAGCACAAGAAAAACTGCCGAAAAATTTGCATAAAGCAAAAGTTTTACTTTACTTTGTGACCGTAACCAAGAAACAATCTTTTTTACCTTAAAACGAATTTATGCCTATTAACCTGAAAAGCAATTCTCACCAAGAGTTGCTTTTCATTTTTTTGTACCCATCCCCACCCCCTGCCCGACGACACGACCTGTGCGGGAGGAGTCCTCACCGACTCGCTCGGCCACTACGAGGTGGGCGGCCTCGACCAGGGCTCCTACACCATAAGATATAGTTTTGTGGGCCTGAGCGATGTCAATCGCCAGATAAAAAGATGCGCCGCAACCCTCGCATCGTGTATGTAGGCCTCGCGTGTGGAACTTCGGCTACCAGAAGAAGAAAACCACCGAGATAAAATATGACGAAGGCATGTGAAACTCACCACACGCCGCCCCATTGTGCAATGCAGCCGGGGGCAGCCACGCAATGCGGCTGCCCCCGGTTGTGATTAATATTTCGATGCATTATCTTCTTCTCGATTTGCCATTACTAGCTGGTGTATCGGCTGGGGCATCGCCAATACGCTTATACACCATATTTTCCATGACCAGGTAATCATCGGTGAGGCGTTGAACCTGAAGATATGACGACTTGTTGGTGATCATTTCTTTTATGGCTTTGATATATGGGGCAAAATAATTTCTGATTTGAGTGGGAATGCGCTGCGACGACTCAAGTTTGCTTTTTGCGATGCCCGATTTGTAACTGATCACATTGTCGCCCGTAATCTTATAGGAAAGGGGCACATACACGATAAACTTGTAGGAGGCTCCCTCCAAATCAAAAGCGCCCACATATTTCATGGTGCCTTTGCCGCTGGCCAAGAAAGTGACATTGGCGGCCGAAGTGCCATATTCCATTTGTTGCTCATCAGTTTGCCACACGCCAGCCAGATTGCTATAGGTTACCGATTTAGACTGCGCCTGAGCAGGCATCGCCCATTGCATGGTCACGAGGGCCAGCACAAGCAGGAAGAGATTTCTTGTTGTTTTAGTCATCATATTGGTAGTTTTTTGATTATTAGTTAAACATGCACACATGCACTATTATTCCTCTTGCATGAGTATTGAAACATCAAGTGGACTAGTATAGCTCTACAAAGATAACTAAATTATCTCTAATACAATTATTCTTTCCCCTGCATTTTTGCCCGAATCCATCCCAAAAGCCACAATCTGCCCCGTCAGGGGGCGACCTCCACTGTGGTTATACCGAATTGCAGGGTGCGACCCTTGCCGTCAGCATCGACACGACCACAACATTATTTAATTAATTATCAATAATATAGGAATATCTCATTGTTGTGGGCCGGCACAAGACCGGCCCCTACAGGCGGGTCGCAGTCACTGCCTGTAATGTGTCGCCCCTCAAGGGGCTAATAGATGCACAAAAAATATGGCCGGCTCTGGGTGAGGGAGTGCGGCCATATTTATTTTTCTTTGCGAGCGCTTAGATTAATCGAGGGGGAGGCCGGTGTCGACGAGGTCGACGATTTGGCTGGGGTTGTTGACGATGGTGCCGGCGTGGTAGTCGATGAGCTCCTTCTCGGGGCGGAAGCCCCAGGTGACGCCTGCCGAGTCGACGCAGGCGCGGCGGGCCGTCTCCATGTCGACGCCCGAGTCGCCCACATAGAGCACGTCGGCCTTGGTCACCTTGGTCTTGGCCAGAACCGAGAACACAATCGAGGGGTCGGGCTTGGTCTTGACGCCCTCCTTCTGCCCCTCGACAGCGGCGAAGTCGATGTTGCCAAAGTAGTGATTGATGATGCGCTCGGCAGCAGCCTGGTACTTGTTGCTGGCCACAGCAAGCCTCACGCCCTTGGCGCGCAGCTCCACGAGCATGTCCTCGATGCCGGGATAGGGCTTGGTGCAATCGGTGAGGTGATCGTTGTAATATTCCTTGAAGTCCTTGAGCACGCGGTCCACCGTCTCGATGTCGCGCTTGTCCTCGGGCAGCACGCGCTCGATGAGGCGGCGCACGCCGTTGCCCACAAAGAATGGATAGGAAGCCATACTGTGGGTGGCATAGCCGTTTTGCTCAAGAGCGTGGTTGGCGGCGTTGCCCAGGTCTTCGATTGTGTTGAGCAGGGTGCCGTCTAAGTCAAAAATTACCAATTTCTTCATTATACTCTATATCATTAGGATTTAATACTGTCATTAAAACACACAGCGCCACTCTGCTCCATCGATCAGAACGGCAGGCCCACCGAGAAGTGGAACTCAGCGTCGCGGTTGAAGCTGGGGCTGGCCACGGGCCAGTGCTTCTCGCCCGAGGCTGGATTGTGAACCTTCATGCCCATGTCGAGACGCACCAGGAAATAGTTGAAATTCAACCTGATGCCCACGCCATAGGCCAGCGCGATTTGCTCGAGAAACTTGTTGAACCTAAACACGCCGCCGGGCTGGTCGGGATAGGACTTGATGGTCCAGATGTTGCCGGCGTCGACAAAGAAGGCGCCCTCAACGAGCCAGAAGAGCTTGCTGCGCAGCTCGGCGCTGGCAATGAGGTGGATGTCGCCGCACTGATAGATGAAGCGGTTCACCGAGTTGCTCGACGAGAAGCTGCCCGGGCCCAGCGAGCGCACGCCCCAGCCGCGCACGTCGTTGGCGCCGCCAGCATAGAAGCGCTTCTCAAATGGGGCTATCGTGGAGTTGCCATAGGGCACGAGCACGCCGGCGCCCACGTGCCAAGCCAGCTGGCTGCGCGAGCTCAGATTGTGGGTGAAGGCGTAGTCGGCCTGGGCTTTCACATATTGCGAGTAGCGTATGCCCAGCACCTTGTAGGCGTCGTCCTCGTCGTGGCTCTGGCCTATCATTTTGGAGATGCCGTAGAGCAGGTTGCCCGCGATCTCGGCCGAGGCACGCACGGTGTAGATATTTTGCTGCTGGCTCGAGGCCAGCGGGGTGAGTTCGCGCTTATTGGTGTGATAGAAGCTGTAGCCCATGCGCATGATCAGGTGGTCCTCGTAGGAGTAGCGCAGCAGCGGGTTGGAGATGCTGTCGAGGAAGCCGCCCTTGCTCTTGGGCAGATACACATAGCTCACGTCGACGAAATTAAAGATGTGCCGCGTGAGGTTCTGCTTCTCGCTCCACAGGTATTTCCAGCCGGTGCCGGCTATCACGCGGGTGTACTCGGGCCGCGCCTGGTAGTCGAAGTTGACCGAGAAGTCGGTGCTTGCCTGCACGCGCTGCTTGAAACTCTTCTTGAGGAAGGGTGCCACAAACTTTGGGAAGGTGAGGCCCACCTCGGCCGAATACTCCGAGTAGTTGTCGTTGATGAGGCCGTTGATGTCGCCCGAGATGCTCTCGTAGCTGGCCTTGAACTTGGCATTGAGCACCTCAGAGCCATGGAAGATGTTGCGGTGCTGGTAGTCGACGCCCAAGCCGAAGCCCAGGTCGCCCTCCGAGTTGGTGCCCTCGACCGAGAGCGACACCGTCTGCTGCTGGTCGCGGGTGAGCAGGATATAGGTGTCGATCCACGTCTTGCCATCGATCTCGCCCACCAGTTGAGAGGTGATGTTGACAAACTTCAAGATGCCGAGGCGGCTCAGGGCGTTGTAGGTGCGCGTCACGTCGGCGGCGTTGTAGAGCTTGCCAGGTGTGATGTAGAGGCACTCGTCGAGCAGGTGGCGGCGCAGGTAGCGGTCGGAGGGGTCGGTGATATAGGTGCACCCGCGATACTGGGTGGTGTCGCCATAGAAGTTGTTGCCCTGCATGGTCACGGCGTCGTAGTTGGTGACAAAGGTGACGCTGCGCACGTAGAACGGCTTGTGCTCCTTGTAGTCGGGCATGCGGGTGAGCGGGCGGGGCGGCATGACGTTGAGCGTGAGGTCGACGGCGCGGCTGCCGGCAGCCGTGTCGGCATAGAATGTGATGTATTCCTTGCTGAAGGCGTAGTAGCCCTGGTTGCGCAGGTTCTGGGTGATGATGTCGCGCTCAGAGTCGAGCTTGTTGTGGTCGAAGGTGGAGCCCTGGCGTATGGGGTAGAGCGTGGTGTCGGCCAGTATGATCGAGCGCAGCGTGTCGCTCGTGATGTTGTAGGCAATCGAGCGCACGTAGTAGGGCTGGTTGAGGCGTATGTTGTAGGTCACATCCACCTTTTTCTTGCGGGCATTCTTCTGCACCTGGCTGGTGACCACATTGTTCATGTAGCCCTTGTTGACGAGCGCCATTTGCAGCTGGTTCACGCTGGCGGCGGTGAGCGTGGAGTCGTAGATGACGGGCGGGGTGCCCACACGCTGCACCCAGCGGTTGAACCACTTGGTCGAGTCCTTGCCACTCAGGTTGTACATGGCCAGCTGCAGCTTGAGGCCGCCCAGCACCTTGTGGTTCTCGGTCTGGCGCAGGTAGTTGACGAGCTCATAGGTGCTCACGTCGGCATTCTTGTTGTTCTTGTCGAGGATGCGCAGCGACACATTGTCGAGCAGGTATTTCCCCTCGGGCACGTGCTTGGTCGAGGAGCACGACGCCAAGCCCAGCAGCAGCATTGACCACACTGCCGAGAGCATCAGGAAGCGTCTTGTGAAGTGCCACGTCATTTCTCTCTCTCGCAACTACACATTTTGGGTAAATATGATGCAAATTTACGCTGTTTTGAACACTTCACAAAAATTATAAATATTTTTTGCCACAGTTTTCAAAATAATTCGTTACTTTAGCATCACAATACGCGACAATACGCGAATGCAATTGCTTGGGTCCCTTGCGGCTCGGGCGCATATAGTATAACCCAAACTCTTTAATGTATATGAAAAAGTCTTACCTATTTTTGGCCGATGGTTTTGAGGAAATCGAGGCCCTGACTACAATCGATGTGATGCGCCGTGCCGAGATGCCAGTCGCCACAGTCTCAATCAACGACAACGCACGAGTGACCGGTGCCCATGGCGTGATCGTGACAGCCGACGAGGTGATTGCCCAGGTCGACCTGAGCGACGCCGAGTGGCTCATATGCCCCGGCGGCATGCCAGGCGCCAGCAATCTTGCTGCCTGCCCAAAGCTCACCGCCGCGCTGGTAGCGCAAGCCCAGGCTGGCAAAAACGTGGCTGCGATATGCGCCTCGCCCGCGGTTGTGCTGGGCCCGCTGGGCATTCTCAAGGGCCGCGAGGCCGTGTGCTATCCCGGCATGGAGTCGGGCATGAAGGAAGCCAAGGTGCAGTATAACCAGGCTGTTGCCATCGACGGCAACATCATCACCGGCAACGGCCCCTCGGCAGCCAACCCGTTTGCCCTGGCCATTGTGGCCCACTCGGCCGGCGAGGATGTAGCCCGCCGCGTGGCCGAGGGCATGCTCCTCTACGAGGGGCACTACCACTTCTACTTCTAAGCCCCCGGCAGTAGCAGTACACCCCACCGTGTGCTATAGAGCCATAAAGGGAGCCGCACGCCACCTGCCGCGGCTCCCTTTCTATTGCGCCGGGCGCTGCGCGAAATGGCCGGGCAGTTGTGAGATTGTGGAGAAATTTGTAATTTCGCAAGATAAAAGGCTTTTTGCCGTTATACATATATATATTGAAACGTGAACAATGGGAAAAGTACAAGTTAAAATAGTGAACAAGAGCCCCAACGCGCTGCCCAGCTACAGCACCGAGCAAAGCGCCGGCATGGACCTGCGTGCCTGGCTCGACGCCCCCGTCACCCTGCAGCCCCTGGAGCGCGCGCTCCTACCCACGGGCATCTACATCGCCCTGCCACCAGGCTACGAGTGCCAGATAAGGCCCCGCAGCGGCATGGCACTGAAGCGCGGCCTCACCCTGCTCAACACCCCGGGCACCATCGACGCCGACTACCGCGGCGAGATAGGCATCATCATGGTGAACTTGAGCAACGAGCCGCAGACTATCGAGAACGGCGAGCGCCTGTGCCAAATGGTGGTGGCCCGCCACGAGACCGTGGAATGGGAAGCCGTGGAAGTGCTCGACGAGACCGAGCGCGGCGCCGGCGGATTCGGGCACACCGGCACCAAGTGAGCCCCGCCAGTTTTCCATTTTTTCCCCCCTACATCAATAGAAACATGAAACAATTCAGAAATATCATATTGTGCACATTGGCCCTGCTGGCCGTGCTGCCCCTGCTGGCCACCTCCAAGTCGCAGTCGGGGCCCAGCGAGAGCGAGCGGCGCAAGGCGCAATACATCTTTCTCGAGGCCGAGCGGCAGAAGCAAAACGGCAATCCCGAGGCCTTCTTCGACCTCACGCGCTATGCCCACGCGGTCGACCCCACCAACACCGCCATCGCCTACTACTATGGCTACTGCCTGCTCTCGATGCACGACGTGAGCAAGGATGAGTTCCAAGACGGCGTGAAATACATGCGGCAGCACATCGACGCCCACCCGGGCGACTACTACGAGTCGATACTCTACAGCGACGCCAACCTGGCCATCGACCAGGTGCAGGAAGCCCTGCGCGTGCTCAAGCAGCTGGCCGCCCTGAATCCCGGCAAGCCTGAAATACTCATACGCGAGGCCGACGCCTACAACCGCCTCAACGACTACCGCAGCGCCATAGCCGTATACGACAGCCTCGAGTCGACCGAAGGGCGCTCGGTGCAACTCACCGCCCGCAAGGTGCAAGCCTACCAAGCCCTCAACGACACCATAGGTGCCCTGCGCGAGATGCACTCGCTGCTGTCGACAGCGCCCAAGAATGCAGAATTCAACATCGCCATGGCCTCGATGCTGCAAAAGTTTGGACAAAACGACAGCGCGCTCTACTATCTCGACCGCGCCCAGCAATATGAGCCCGACAACGGCAACACCTATCTGGCCAAGGCACAATACTACAACACGATAGGCGACTCGGTAAACTTCGACAAGCAGATATACCAGGCCCTCATCAGCAAGGACCTGGATGTGGAGAGCAAGGAGAGCGTGCTGGCCAACTATGCCCGCCACCTGCTCATCACGCGCGACTCGAGCGAGCGCGTGTCCAACCTCTTCAACGTGCTGCTCGAGCAGCACCCCCACGAGCCCACCATACGCGGCCTCTACAGCGAGTATCTTGTAGCCAAGCAGGACTATAAGGGCGCCGCCGAGCAAGTGAGCTACCAGCTCGACATGGACCCCACCGATGCCGACGCCTGGCACCGCCTCATGATCATCGACATGATGGACGAGGACTACCCCGCCGCCATCAAGGCCGCCCACCGCGCCCTCGAGCTCAACCCCGACAGCATCGACCTGTACCGCTACATCGCCCCGGCCTACTACGAGATGAAGCAATACGACAAAGCCATCGAGACCTACGACGCCGCGATAGCTAAATGCGACACCAACGACATCGAGACCCTGAGCGACCTCACCGGCGGCAAGGGCGACGTGTACTACGCCATGGGCGACACCCTCAAGGCCTTTGACGCCTATGAGCAGTCGCTCAAGATCAACCCCGGCAACAGCGGCATTCTCAACAACTATGCCTACTTCCTGGCCGAGTGCGGCCGAGAGCTCGACAAGGCCGAGAGCATGAGCGCCAAGGCAGTGAACGCCAACCCACAGAACTCCACCTTCATCGACACCTATGCCTGGGTGTTCTACAAGAAGAAAGACTACGACATGGCCCTCTTCTACATCAAGTCGGCCATCGACAACGACGACAGCGGCAATGCCGACCTCTACCAGCACTACGGCGCAATACTCTATGCCACCGGCAAGGTCGACGAGGCCGTGGAGCAGTGGAAAAAAGCCCTCGAGATGAAGCCCGACAAGCAGCTCGAGGACTTGCTCAACCGCGAAATCAACGACAAGAAATATTACGAAAAATAATAGATGAGCAATACAATGATGAATAAGATAACAACCCACTTGCTGGCCGTGGCAATGGCTGTGGCCGTAACCGCTTGCGGCTCGCCTAAGGCAGCCGTGCAACCCAGCCAGCCTGCCGCTGCCAGCCTGCCTGCTGCCACCAGCCAGCCTGCCGCCACTGCCCAGCAGACCGACAAGGCCACCAGGCTGAGCGCGATAGCCATGTCGTTTGGCACCTGGAAAACGATGAAGGCCGGCGGCTCGGTGAGCCTGAGCGGCAGCCAGTCGTTCTCCTCGTCGATGCAGATGCGCATGATCAAGGACAAGAGCATCTACATCTCGGTGCGGCCACTGGGCATGGTAGAAGTAGCCAAACTCGTGATCACCGGCGACACCCTCATCGTGATCGACAAGCTGCACAAGCGCTACCTGTGCGAGAATGTGAAACTCATTACCAATGGCCTGCCAGCCAGCGTGAGCACCCTGCAAGACCTCTTCCTGGGGCGCGCCTTCATCCTGGGCAAGGGCACGCTGAGCAGTGGCATGACCGGCGATGTGACACTCACCCACGTCGACGGCAGCTACCTGGTGCAGCCCAAGCAGCAATACCAGGGCTTCAACTACGACTTCAAGTTTGACCAGGACAACAAGATACTCTCGCTCGAGGTCACCCCGGCCGCAGCCGGCGCCAGCACCTATAGCGTGAACTACAGCGACGTGAGCAAGACCGTGGCCGGCAACGTGGCTGGCCAAATCAATGTGGCAACCAAGCTCAACAAGGCCGATTTCAAGTTCAAGCTCGAGTACAGCAGCTTCACCTGGAACGACGATGTCAAGATCGACACCCAGTTGCCCAGCAATTATAAGAGAATCGCAGGCTCGAGCCTGCTCAACATGCTAGGCCAGCGATGATAGAGATCAAGCCATACGACCCGAGCTACCACTTGCAGTGGGACGAGTTTGTGGGCGCCTCGCGCAACGGCACCTTCCTCTTCTACCGCAAGTATATGGAGTATCACAGCGACCGGTTTCACGACGGCTCGCTCATAGCCCTGCGCGACGACAAAATCGTGGCCCTGCTGCCCGCCAACCGCGACGGCCAGTCGCTCTACTCCCACCAGGGCCTCACCTATGGCGGCTGGATAGTGCCGCTCAAGCACTTCGACGTGACCGTGATGATGGAGCTGTGGGACGCCGCCACGCTGTGGCTCAAAGCCCAGGGCGTGACCACCGTGTACTACAAGCCCGTGCCGCACATCTACCACCGCTATCCCTGCGAGGAAGACCTCTACGCCCTCTTCCGTCACCAGGCCGTGCTCACCGAGAGCAACATATCCACCACCATTCAGCTCGACGACCCGCTTCCCTTCGACCGCGGCAACAAGAGCGGCATGAATGTGGCCCGCAAGGCCGGCGTGCGGCTGCAAGAGAGCGAGGACTGGGCCGGCTACTGGCAGGTGCTCGACGACGTGCTCACCGAGCGCCACGGCACCCACCCGGTGCACTCGCTCGAGGAGATTGAGCTGCTGCACGACCGCTTCCCGCAAAACATCAAACTCTACACCGCCACCATGCCCACCACCTACGACTGCAGCCAGTGCAAGATTGTGGCAGGCGTGGTCATGTTCTACACCCGCACGGTGGCCCACAGCCAGTATATCGCCTCGTCGCAGCTGGGCCGCGAGGTGAAGGCGCTGCCCCTGCTCTTCGACGCCCTCATCAAGGGCGCCCAGGAGGCTGGCTACAAGTATTTCGACTTCGGCATCTCCAATGAGAACCACGGCCGCTACCTCAACGAGGGCCTCGTGCAGCAAAAGTCGCGCATGGGCGGCCGCGGCATCGTCTACAACACCTTTAAAATAGAATTGTAACCCACATTTTTCACAAGGCCCATGGCAGGCAAGAGCAATATATCGCGAGTGGCTATGAAGGCCATGGGGCTCTTTGGCGGAGTGCAGATTGCCGGCATCGTGTGCTCGATCGTGCGCACCAAGCTCGTGGCCATGTGGATAGGCCCAGTGGGCGTGGGGCTCTTCGGCCTCTTCAACCAGGCGCTCGACACCATCAACACCGCCACCAATCTGGGCATACGCCAGAGCAGCGTGCGCGACATCTCGCAGGCCGTGAGCCAGCACGACGCGGGCATCATCGCCCGCATCATCGCCGTGGTGCGCCGCTGGTCGCTGTGGCTGGGCTTGGCCGGAGCCACCCTCACCATGGCGCTGGCACCGTTGCTGAGCCGGTTCACCTTTGGCGACCAGGAGCACGTGTGGGGCTTTGTGGCCCTGTCGGCGGCTGTGCTGCTCATGACGGTGGCCAATGGCGAGTATGCCGTGTTTCAAGGCTTGGCCCGGCTCAAGCGGCTGGCGAGCGTCACGCTGTGGGGCACTGTCTTCGGCCTGGTGGTGTCGGTGCCGCTGTTCTACTACCTGCGCGAGCGCAGTATATTGCCCAGTATCATCGCCTATGCTGCCGGCTGTGCGCTGTTTGCCCTGGCGCTGCGCAACAAGGACTACCCGCGTGCCCGCGTCACCACCCGCGAGACGGTGACCATGGGCAAAGGCTTTGTGAAGCTGGGCATCTACATGACCATTGGCAACTTTGTGACCATGCTCGCGGGCTACATCTTCAACGCCTGGCTCAACAACCACGCCGGCACCCACGAGGTGGGCCTGTACCAAGCTGGCTACACCCTGGTCTACAAGTACACCGGCCTGGTGCTCACGGCCCTGGGCATGGAGTACTACCCTCGCCTGGCGCGCGTGGCGGCCAGCAAGATGCGGTTGCGGGCCTTTGTGTCGCAAGAAATCAATGTGGCCATGATAGTGATGGCACCCATCGCCACGCTCTTCATCGTGCTGCGCGGCCCCATCGTGTGGCTGCTCTATGCTCCCGAGTTCAGCCCCATCGTCACCTTTGCCTCGTGGATCATGATAGGCACCATCTTCAGGGCCGTGTCGTGGAGCATCGCCTTTGTGACCCTGGCCAAGGGCGCCGGCAAGGTGTATCTCGCCACCGAGAGCATCGACGCCGTGACGGGCTTGGCGCTCAACATCATCTTCTACCGCCTGTGGGGCCTCACCGGGCTGGGATTGTCGTTCATGGTGTGGTATATTCTCTACACAATTCTCGTGTGGATAGTTTACCGGCACGTGTTTCATCTCACCCTCATCGCCAAGTGCTTCTACATGGTGGCTTGGGCGCTGGCCATGTCGCTCGCCGTGTTGCTGGCCATGGAGCACGGCCTTGTGGCCGTGGCAGCCGCCATCACCGCAGCCACCGTGGTTGTGGGCATCGTCCTCGCCAAGAAGGCATTGCGGTTATAGTTTTCCCCCCACACGCGATTGCAGGGTGCGGGCAAACGCCAACCATGGTTATAGCGATGCTGGGTGCGGCACTTGTGGCCGTCAGCACCAGCATGGCCACAATCAATTGATTACCAACAAAATAGGATGTGACATTGTTGTGGGCCGGCACAAGACCGGCCCCTACAATTCGGTTAAACACTCTCCAGTAATGACACCCCCATACGCAACAAGGCACCACAAACCTGTAGGGGCCGATCTTGTGTCGGCCCACAAGCACGGTACCATCCTTATTTAATTAATTTGTGTCACGGGGTGCTTTATTTTCATGTGGGCACCAGCGTGAATGGCGGGGGGCGGCTATCTTATTTCAACTTGTGCATGTGGTAGCCCAGGTGGTGCAGCTCGAGGGCCATGCCCATGAGGTAGAGCTGGTGCAGGCAGGCCACATAGGCCTTGAAGGCCTCGGGGGTGCCGGGCTCGATGTGCTGGTGACGCAAGGCAGCATACACGCGCTCGGCGGTGTCGGCCACCAGGCGCTCGGCGGCGTCGTAGTCGTCACCGCTCAGGTGCAGCACCTCTTGCCGCACGTAGTCGTCGAGGTTGTCGTAGCCCCGCTTGTCGCGCACATGGGTGTAGAGGTCGGCCAGGTGGGAGTAGTAGGTCCAGTCGTCGTCCCAGTAGCGGGTCACCGCCATGCCCACATACATCATCCAGCCCAGCGATGCCGTGGGATACTGGGCAAACTCGCGTATGCCGTCGGGGGCATAGGACTGTGCTATTGCCTGCCACCGCTGCTCCACGTCGGGGCACTCGGGAAAATGCTCGTCGACTTTTCCCAGGAGCAAAAAGTGCTGGTGCAAGTCGGTGTGCAGTTGCTGTTCAAATGTCATGGTTGATTCAGTCATTTCCTATTTCCAAGAGTGAAACACACACTCGCTGGTGGTACTGACCTGTGTGGTCGAGTTGGTTTCGGTGGTTGTTGATGTCTCGGCAATCTTGTCGACCCAACCGTTGGGGTAAAAATCATAGGTGGTAGTAACGGTAGTCGTGCGGCCCTGGCCCAGCTGGGCCTTGACTTGCTCTTTGATCATGGGCAGCATCGATGCCGGCATCGATGCGAGCAGACTTTTCACCATGGGCTGGGCCATTGCCTCGTCGAGAAGCTCATCGGCACTCTTGCGGGTGGTAGCCACTCGCTCTACATGTGCACCCTCAAACTGGGTGGCTGGCTTGTAGGCGGCATACTCGCCGCCGGCAACATTCTTGCCATAGAGGTACAGAGGCGATATAGTGGGCACCTGCAGCAGGCGCTCCTTGGTCACCTGCAAGGTGCTGTCGATGGTTTCTTTCGACATCACGGCCGCGAGGTCGAAATGCTGCGACTTGGCGTAGTCGGAAATCCATGTGTACACCGTGTCGCGCATACGCTTGGAGGCTTCCTGCACCTGCTGCCAGTTGAGCACATCCAGGGGCTTGCCGGCAAGGTCGGTGGCATAGAGCACACGGGTGCGCAACAGGGCGGCACTCCCGGTCATCAAGGCCAGGAGCGAGTCGGTGACCGCGTTGTGGCCCTCGACCACCTGCGAGCTGATCGCAAGGGTATTGACGGCCACCACATAGCCCGTGGCCGTGCGTTGCAGCACGGTCACGGCCTCATCGGCTTGTGCCTTGACACGGGTCGAGGCACCGCCACGGTTGATGGCCGTCGACATCGTCTTGTGATACACCACCGAGTCGCCCACTTGCCAGCGGGGCGCTACAGTTGTCTCCTGTGCCCACAGCGCGATCGCTGCCAGGCAGGAAATCAAAAATAAGGCTACACGTTTCATGACAACTACTTGTTGAATAAAAAAGCGGTGCAATGCAACGTCACTGCTGCTTGCTGGCAAAGCGCTCGGCCTGCTCGGCAATGAGCTCGGCGTCGTTGAAGTAGTCGATGCGCATGGCGTGGCGCACCTCGTCGATGGTGCAGGCTGCCACCTCGCGGGCGCTCTCGGTGCCCTTCTTGAGGATGTTGTAGACCTCGGGGATGTCCTTCTCAAACTCGTGGCGACGCTCGCGCATGGGCTCGAGGGTGCGGTTGAGCACCTTGTTGAGAAATTTCTTGCACTTCATGTCGCCCAGGCCGCCGCGGCGGTAGTGGTCCTTGAGCTCGTCGAGGTTCTTATACTCGGGCCAGAAGTCGGCAAAGTCCTGGTCGGTGCTGAAGGCGTCGAGATAGGTAAACACCATGTTGCCCTCCACGTGGCCGGGGTCGTTGAGGTTGACGTGCTCGGGGTCGGTATACATCGAGCGCACCTTCTGCCACACCTCGTCGGCCGTCTCGCTCAGGTAGATGCAGTTGCCCAGGCTCTTGCTCATCTTGGCCTTGCCGTCGATGCCGGGCAAGCGGCGGCACGCGCCCTCGGGCGGCAGCATGATGCTGGGCTCCACGAGCACGGGGCCATAGGTGTTGTTGAAGCGGTTCACCAGCTCGCGGGTGACCTCGAGCATGGGCTCCTGGTCCTCGCCGGCCGGCACGATGTTGGCCTTGAAGAGGGTGATGTCGGCAGCCTGGCTCACGGGGTAGCAGAAGAAGCCCAGCGGTATGTTGGCCTCAAAGTTGCGCATCTTGATTTCGGTCTTCACCGTGGGGTTGCGCTGCACGCGCGACACGGTGATCAGGTTCATCAAGTAGGTGGTGAGCTCGCTCAGCTCGGGTATCTGGCTCTGGATGAAGAGCGTGCACTTCTCGGGGTCGAGGCCGGCGGCCAGGTAGTCGAGCGCCACCTCGATGATGTTTTGGCGTATCTTCTCGGGGTTGTCGGCATTGTCGGTCAAGGCTTGCACATCGGCCATAAACACATACATGCGATCGTAGTCGCCCTCGTTTTGCAGCTCCACGCGGCGGCGCAGCGAGCCCACATAGTGGCCCACGTGCAGGCGTCCTGTGGGGCGGTCTCCAGTTAATATTACTTTTCCCATTATATTTATTCCGTTATTTTATATTCTATTGCAAAGGTACACCAAAAAGGCGGCATCCTCAAAATATTTGCAATTTTTATAGTCCCGGCCTGCTGCACCAGCGTGCATTTTACCTGCCAGACGAGGGGGTGGGGATTTTGGAAATCAAGGGGAAAATCGCTAACTTTGCAAGCACTATGACTGAAGAAGAGAAACTCCGCATCGAAGAAGAGACAGTGAAGATGCTCAAGACGGTGTTTGACCCCGAGATACCGGTCGACATCTACAGCCTTGGGCTGGTGTATAAAATCGACGTCGACGACGAGGGCAACGTGCAAATCGACATGACGCTCACGGCGCCGAGCTGCCCCATGGGCGACTTCCTCTTTGAGGACATACGCCAGAAGGTGGAGAGCATCAAGGGCGTGAAGAGTGTGAACGTGCAGCTCGTGTTTGAGCCCGAGTGGGACCAGAGCATGATGAGCGACGAGGCCAAGATGGAACTTGGCATGCTCTAAGCGAGCGCGCGCCGAAAAGAAAACCGCTGCCGCCGAGCCGATGGACAACAAGAAAATGACATATTTCCTGAGCGACTTGCACCTGGGGGCTACCTACCTGGAGGACCCGCGGGGCAACGAGGCACGCGTGGTGCGCTTTCTCGACAGCCTGCACGGCAAGGCCGAGGCCGTGTACTTGCTGGGCGACATACTCGACTACTGGTATGAATACAAGACGGTGGTGCCGCGGGGCTACATTCGCTTTCTGGGGGCCCTGGCCCGCCTGGCCGACGCTGGCGTGCCCATCTACTGGATGACGGGCAACCACGACGTGTGGCTCTTCGACTACCTGCGCGACGAGATAGGGCTCACGGTGCTGCACAAGCACGTGACCACCAGCATCATGGGGCACGAGTTTCTGCTCTCGCACGGCGACGACGTGGGCTACCAGCGGCCCATGTACCGCTTCATGCGCATGTGCTTCAACAGCCGCGTGTGCCAGGTGCTCTATGCCGCCATACACCCGCGCTGGACCTATGCCATAGCCCACGGCTGGAGCACGCAGAACCGCACCCACCGCCGCCACAAGGAGATGGTGGCCCGCATAGCCCAGGGCGTGAAAAACCTCATCGACTTCTCGAGCGAGCACTCGCAACGGCACCCCGAGGTGGAGCACTATGTGTACGGCCACCTGCACACGGCCCGCCACGAGTATCTCGACACGGGGGCCGACCTCACCTTTCTGGGCGACTGGATCAGGCAGTTCACCTATGCCACCTTCGACGGCGAGCACATGACGCTGCACCGCTACGATACCGAATTGTAGGAGCCGGTCTTGTGCCGGCCCACGACGAAGTCACATCCTATTTCATTGATAATTAATTAAATAAAGATGGTAACGTGCTTGTGGGCCGACACAAGATCGGCCCCTACAGGTGTGTCGTGTCTTTGTTGCGTATGGGGGTGTCATTACTGGAGAGTGTTTACCGAATTGTAGGGGCCGGTCTTGTGCCAGCCCACGACGATGTTACAACCTATTTCATTGATAATTAATCAAATAAGGATGAAACCGTGTTTGTGGGCCGACACAAGATCGGCCCCTACAGGTGTGTCGTGTCTTTGTTGCGTAT
>OMUK01000140.1 GCA_900314215.1 uncultured Prevotellaceae bacterium | reverse complement strand
TTTTTTTGAATTATGACTCACATCTAAAGAACTGACACACAGGCTACACAACATCTGCCTGCTCCCCTCGGAGCGGGTAGGGGGCGCTATGGCCTTTTTTTTGTTTTAAATGAAAGAGCCGTGACCGAAGTATTTCAAACCAGGTGAGCTATGAAGATATTTTCCCATGTTGTGGGAGGGGCACGACGGCTCGGCTCGATTTTAGGCTGTGCTTTTTTTTACGGCGGTTCCATCAGTGCCTACCGCACCGACTGACAATCCCTGAGACAAAAAGGCTCTGTGTGGCAGTAGACGGCGGCAGCTCCCCCCTTCTCTTTTGCGTCAATACACCAGCGGTGTGAAAAAGGCAGGAGAGATGACCTACAGGCGTTTGTCTTCCTGCATCGCGAAGATAAAATCAGAATTGCAGGCCGCGTCCTTCTGACGGCTGGCAAATTTCATAGAGCAAAGAACGCTTTGGGCTGTTTCTGCTGGCTTATTCCTCTATGAGATAGCCGGTCATAGCCATGGAGTCGAGCTCCAGGTGGTTGTTGAAGGTGGTGACGTGGCGGCCGCTGCTGGAGCCGAGCACATAGAGCAGGGGCAGGAAGTGGTCGGCAGTGGGCACGGCATAGCGCGCATCGGGATGTGTGGCGTAATTGATCACAGCCTCGTCGTCGCGGCGCTCTACCGCCTGGGTGATATACTGGTTGAAGGCCACGGCCTCAGGGCTGCCCTGCTGGCTCTCCCAGTTTACGCGCCGCAGGTTGTGCACGACGTTGCCGCTGCCCATCACGAGGTAGCCCTGGCTGCGCAACGGAGCCAGCAGTTGCCCTATCTCGTAGCACTGGCGCGGCGTGATCGCGCCGTTGACCGAGAGTTGCACGATGGGAATGCTGGCATCGGGAAACACGTGCACAAGCGGCGTCCACGTGCCATGGTCGATGCCCCAGCTGTTGTCGACCTCGGCGCCCAGCTCCTTGATGGCGAGCACGGCATCGCTCAGCTCGGCGCAACCCCGTGCGGGATACTTCACCTCGTAGAGTGCCCGCGGGAAGCCGTACATGTCGTAGACCTGCTTGGGCTGCTCGGTGCGCTGTATCAGGTTGCGGTTTTTGTACCAGTGGGCCGAGATCATGAGTATCGCTTTCGGACAGCCATAGTCGCCGATGATGCGGCGGCCCAGCTGGGATAGCGTGTGGGTGATGTCGTTGTCGTCGAGGGCCAGCATCGGACTGCCATGGCCCAGGAATATAGAAGGCAATGTTTTCATAAGTTCTTTTATTTATATTGTGTGTTGATTGCTTTGTGTAACATGCGGTAGAAACTAGAGTACAATCGTGTGAGGCTCTACGCCGGTGTCGTGGTTGGCCAGCGATTCCACACACTGTGGATCGAGGCTCTGCTCCCTAATCCAGGCCAGGCTCTGCTTCTGCAGCGTGCGGTCATCGGCAATTCCCGATACAATCATCTCCTGCCAGGAGCGTGAGGCGTAGCCGCCATCGGAATAGAGCAGCACATACTTGCCATCCTTGTTGCTCACCTTCACGGCACACAGGCCGTCGCAGTGGCCAGGAATGTTGACCATCACCACCGAGCCGTCGCCAAACACGTCGTACGACTTGCCGACCGGTCCTTCGGTACCATTCCAGTCGAAAGCCGTGAGCTTGACCATGCTCCACCAGCGCCTCTGATAGCGCACGCGATTGGTGATGCCGCGCTTTTGGCTCTGCTCGAGTTCGGCCCGCGACACAAGAATTTGCTGAGCGTCGCTCACGCCATCGAGCCCGTTGGCATGGTCGCAGTCGAGATGAGTGAGCAGCACCGCACTCAGTTGCTTGATGTCGATGCCCCGCGCACGCAGCTGCTCGTCGATAGCCTGCCCCTTCTCCACGACACCTTGGTTGGTCAGGTAGAGCAGTGGCGAGCCTAGCGACCGTATCTGCGCCTTGCGATCGTACACACCGTTGGGGCTCATCGTGCGGCTCCAGCCCGTGTCGACAAGGATGAGGCCGTGCACAGGATGCTCAATGAGATAGCAACTCACCGGGAGCCAAATCCACCGGCTCTTTGGCGTGGTCAGGCCCGCAGCCTTCAATGTGCTGCAATGCTCTCCGCCAAAAGGCAGATAGGGCGACACCCGCACCCGCCCGGCATGAAGCACATGAATCTTAATACTTTCCATAATCCCATTACCAGTTATATTTCGAGAAAGCCCAGAAAAAAATCCTTGCCAAGCATTTCACCCCGTAAAGATACAAAAACATTGCCCCGCATCAAAGCTGAGCGGTGCTATTTCTTGCCGTGGTGTCACTTGGGCTGGAGGCTGCGGCGGTACTCGCTGGGCGACTGGCCCAGGTGCTTGGTGCAGTAGCGGCTGAAGTAGGGGAGTGAGGTGAAGTGCATTTGCTCTGCTATCTGGGTGAGCGACATGCGCTCGTCGTTGAGGTATCTTTTCAGAATGGGCACGGTGTAGCGGTCGATATAGTAGGTCACGCTGTTGCCCGTCATGCGCTTGATGGTGGCCGAGAGGTATTTGGGCGACACAATGAGCCGCTCGGCGTAGTAGCTCACCTGGCGCTCCGTCTTGCTGATGCCGGTGGAGAGCAGCGTCATGAGTTGCTTCACGATGTAGGCCGTGCGCTCGGTGTGGCTGTCGCTCACGTCGCGCTGGGCATGGGGCTCAAAGATGTCGTACATCATCGTCAGGCACAGGCTGCCCATCAGTTCGCGGTAGAATTGCAGGTGGCTGTCGCCCATGCGCGCACGCAGGCGGTGGAAGTCGTCGAGCAGATGAGCAGCCTGCTCGTCGGTGAGCTTGATCACGGGGTTCTGGTTGAGCGTGATGCTGCCGCCTATGCCGTAGTTGTTCGACGGCAACAGGCTCTGCAGGAAGTTGTTGTCGGCCGCAAACCACTCCACCCGCATGCTCTCGGGGGCGGCAAGGTTGCTCACGCGGTCGGGCCAGAGTATCACCACAAGGTCGTTTCTCATGATGTGGTAGCACCGCTTGTTGAAGACAAAGGTGCCCTCGCCAGCCGTGCATAGCAGGTGCATGCAGGTGTTGTGCAACTCCTTGGCATTCATGCCGTAGAAGTCGGTGGAAAAAAAGAAATCGGTCTTCATGACTGCTAATTTACTCATTATTTTCTGTGCCGACAATCGATTTGGGCAAAAAGTGAAAACTTTGATACAATTTGTGAAACTTCAAATCGGGATATTCACCATAACTTTGCATTCAGAAAAATCAAAGCAAAAGTAATATGGAATACATTAAATTATCTAACGGCGTTGAGATGCCGAAACTGGGTTACGGAGTGTTTTTGGTCAGTCCCGATGAGTGCGAGCGATGCGTGGCCGACGCACTGAGTGTGGGCTACAGGCTGATTGACACAGCACAGGCCTACATGAACGAGGAGGGCGTGGGCAACGCATGGCGCAAGAGCGGCTTGAAGCGCGACGAGCTCTTTCTCGTGACAAAGGTGTGGATCTCTAATGCAGGCGAGGAGAAAGCGGCCCGAAGTATCGACGAGTCGCTGCGCAAGCTGCAGACCGAGTACATCGACCTGCTGCTCATCCACCAGGCCTATGGCGACGTCTTCGGCACATGGCGGGCAATGGAGAAGGCCTATCGCGACGGCAAGGTGCGCGCCATCGGCGTATCCAATTTCCAGGCAGGCCGCTTCTTCGACTTCGCCCACTATGTCGACGTGAAGCCCATGGTGAACCAGCTGCAGTGCAACGCCATGATTCAGCAGACGGGCATCCAGCCCCTCTTGGCCGAGACCGGCACAAGGATGATGGCCTGGGGGCCGCTTGGCGGCCAGGGCGTTGACGGCATCGTGAAGAGCGAGCTGCTGGCTGGCATCGGCGCAAAATATGGCAAGACAGGCGCCCAGGTGGCCCTGCGCTGGCTCACGCAGCGCGGCATCGTGGCCATTCCCAAGAGCACCCACAAGGAGCGCATGGTCCAGAACCTCAACATCTTCGACTTCTCGCTCACCGCTGGCGAGATGGCGCAGATTGCAACACTGAACCAGCACGACACGGGCACCGTGAACTTCGGCGACCCACAATTTGTGAAATACCTTATTGAGACTTACGGATAATTTAAAGCACAATATACACAGACGATGATATGAAACATGAACTGACGTTGACTCAAGCGTGGGACAAGATATTCTCGCTGAGCGAAAAAGTGAATCACAAGAAAGTGACATTTGCCACGCAATATGGCCTCACACTGGCCGCCGACCTCTATACCCCAAAGCATGCGCAAGGCAAGCTGCCAGCCATCGCCGTGAGCGGTCCCTTCGGCGCATGCAAGGAGCAGGCAAGCGGCCTCTATGCCATGCGCATGGCTGAGCGCGGATTTGTGGCCCTCGCCTTCGACCCTTCTTATACCGGCGAGAGCAGCGGTGAGCCCCGTCGCACGGCTTCGCCAGACATCAACACCGAGGACTTCATGGCTGCCGTCGACTATCTCTCGACGCTGGGCGACGTAGATGCCGAGCGCATTGGCATCATCGGCATCTGCGGCTGGGGAGGCATCGCCCTCAATGCTGCCGCTGCCGACCCGCGCATCAAGGCCACGCTCGTATCGACGATGTACGACATGACGCGTGTGAGCGGCAACGGCTACTTCGATGGCGACGACAACGAGGAGTCGCGCCATGCAGCGCGTGTGGCTTTGGCCAAGCAGCGCCTCGCCGACCCGCAGGCCATGGCAGGCGGTGTTGTCGACCCTCTGCCCGCCGATGCTCCACAGTTTGTCAAGGACTACTACGACTTCTATAAGACCGAGCGGGGCTACCACGTGCGCAGCGGCAACTCTGGCGATGGCTGGCGCGTCATCGGCACTCAGGCCTATACCAACGCCCGCTTCCTCTACTACATCAACGAGATACGCTCGGCCGTGCTCGTGATGCACGGCGAGAAGGCCCACTCGCGCTACATGGGCGAGGCTGCCTATCACTACATGGTGGAGGGCAAGGCTCAGGGCTACAACTTTGTGGGCAAGCCCAATCCTGTGCCTGGCAACAAGCAGTTGCTCATCATCCCGGGCGCCTCGCACTGCGACCTCTACGATGGCGGATATACCGAGCTCAAAGGCAAGGGTGAACCCAAAAACTTGATTCCTTGGGACAAACTCGAGAAATTCTTTAACGACAACCTGAAATGAAAAAAATAATAACACTTATAATAGCATTATTGACTATGGCAACAATACAAGGACAGACGCTCACTGAGCGCCAAAAAGGATTGGCAGCATGTGCCTGCCTCATGGCACAAGGAGACTTGGTGCGCTTGGAGCCTGCAGTGAAGGCAGCGCTCGACAATGGCGTGACCATCAATGAATTGAAAGAGAGCTTCTCGCAGCTCTATGCCTACACGGGATTCCCTCGCTCGCTCAATGCACTGGGCGTGCTGGGCAAGGTGCTGCAGAGCACCCCCGACGCCAAGTGGCAAGAGGGCAAGCCCTGGACGCGCCCTGCCGAGTGGGACGACGCGCTGAAAGCCTATGAGCTGGGCACAAAGAACCAGACGCAGCTCTCGGGCCGCCCCTTCAACTACGACTTCTGCCCGCAAGACGATTACTACTTGAAGTCGCACCTCTTCGGCGACATCTTCGCCAGCGACCAGCTCTCGCATGCCGACCGTGAGATTGTGACGGTGGCTGCCCTGAGCGGCCTCGAGGGTGTGGCTCCGCAACTGGCAGCCCACAAGCGGGGAGCCGTCAACATGGGCAACTCGCAGCAGCTCGTCGACGAGCTCTGCGCTTGGCTCGGCAGCGAGGGCTACACGCTGCACAGCGCTTGGCCCAAGGGCAATCCCAACACCGCCTATGCCAAGTACTTCGTGGGCAACAGCTATCTGGCCGACGTGGGTGGCGGCGTGCACAACGTCACCTTCGAGCCTGGCTGCCGCAACAACTGGCACATCCATCACAAGAGTGTGCAGGTGCTCGTGTGTGTCGCTGGCCGCGGATGGTATCAGGAGTGGGGCAAGGAAGCCGTTGAGATGACTCCCGGCACCGTCATCGCTGTTCCCGAGGGGGTGAAGCACTGGCACGGCGCCGCCAAGGGCTCCTGGTTCCAGCACCTCGCCTACAATAAGGACGTGCAGGAAGGTGCCTCCAACGAGTGGCTCGAACCCGTGTCGGACGAGGATTATAATAAACTGAAGTAACCGGCAAGAACTATGCGATTTCATGATCAACCCTGGCTTTAGCGGTTTGTCGCAGTGAGCAAAAGATGCCAATTGGTATTCAATAAGTTATGTGGTTTGATGTGTGATATGGGGTGAAATCGCCATCATGGTTAAACTGGCTTGTAGGGGCCGGTCTTGTGCTGGCCCACAACGATGTTATATCCTATTTCATTGATTATTAATAGGATGAAACCGTGCGTGTGGGCCGACACAAGATCGGCCCCTACAGGTTTGTATCTGTGTGCTTTTATCAATGAGCAATTAGGGGTAATGCAACGCCAAAGTCAGCAAGTTGCGGATAATGCTGCATATAGAGCCGTGTCTTCGCCCCAGCATTTCTTTACCATTGCTTGCTTTATTGCAGGGCGTTTTGTTACTTTGCAATTACAAACCTGAAAGCAAACTTAAAGATGATGAAAATATGCATTGTGGGTTCGGGCAAGATAGCCCGTGAGGTGATAGGCGTGTTGCGCACGCAGGCCGAGGGCATCGGCATCACTGGCCTCTATAGCCATAGCAACAGCGAGGCAGCCAATCGGCTTGCCCAGGAGAATGGCATCCCGGTCGTATATGACGACTACGGCCGTCTGCTCAAGGAGGACCATGCCCACTTCCTGTATATTGCCCTCGTCAACAGCGCCCACTACGGCTATGTGAAGCAAGCCCTCATTGCTGGCCGCCATGTGATTGTGGAGAAACCCTTCTGCCTCGACTATGGCCAAGCGCGCGAGCTCGTGGACCTGGCCCGCTCGCGGCACCTCTATCTGCTTGAGGCCGTGAGCCTGTTGCACATGCCCAACTTCAGGGCCGTGCAGGCCGAGCTTGATGGCATTGCCCCCATCCGCCTCGTGCAGTGCAACTACTCCCAGTATTCCAGCCGCTACGACCGCTACCTGCAGGGCGACGTGGCTCCCGCCTT
Source organism: uncultured Prevotellaceae bacterium (assembly GCA_900314215.1). GTDB lineage: Bacteria > Bacteroidota > Bacteroidia > Bacteroidales > Muribaculaceae > Sodaliphilus. The sequence continues at coordinate 14,873 of OMUK01000140.1, read as the reverse complement.
CAATCCCGAGTTGGGCGGCGGCGCCCTGATGGACCTGAATGTGTACAATCTCAATGCCGTGGTGGGTCTCTTCGGCCTGCCTGCCCGGGCCAGCTATCATGCCAATCGCGGTTTCAACGGCGTCGACACCTCGGGCATCGCCATGTTCGCCTACGATGGCATGCAGGTGACCTGTAGTGCCGCCAAGGATTGCGCTGGCCCTTCGTTCATTTTGATAGAGGGCGAGCGGGGTACCATCCGCGTCGTTGGCGCCCCCAATGAGTTTGCCCAGGTGGAGATAACCAAGAGGGGAGAAGCGCCCCGCGTCATCAACGACAACCGCTATCCCAGCCGGCTCACCCACGAGTTTATGCAATTCAAGGCGATATGGGAGCGGCAGGACTACGCCCTCATGAGCCACTATCAAGATGTGTCGCTCCAGGTGATGCAAGTGCTCGACGCCCTCAAGCGGGACTCGAAATCATATTTCATAAAATAAGTTAAACTCGCAGTGGCGACTTGCCGTAGCCACACAATTCCTACTTTTTGGTAACCGTGTCACAATTTTGTGCCTTCTTGCAGGAGGATGAATGCGTGTGTAATTTTGCGTTGTCGATAAGAAAAGAAAGAAGATGAAATTCAACCGAAACGACAATTTGCGCCTTATCTTGCGCACCCTCCTGGCCGAGCGTGACGATGCTGCCCAGTGGCCCATTCCCAGCGACCTGCGGGAGCAGCAACTCATGATGCGCGCCTTGCTCAACATGCGGCCGCCCATGCCTGTGAGCCAGCGCTTTCTCGCTGCCCAGGATGCCGAGTTGCAATTGCAGCAAGAGGATAAGGGCGTGGTAGAGCTCGCTGGCAAGGGCTTGCTCCTGTGGCAGGGCGACATCACGAGGCTCAAGGTTGACGCCATTGTGAATGCCGCCAATAGCCAGATGCTGGGCTGCTTTGTGCCGCTGCATGGCTGCATCGACAATGCAATACACTCGGCAGCCGGCGTGCAGTTGCGCCTGGCTTGCAACGAGTTGATGCGTGCGCAGGGGCACGAGGAGCCCACGGGCACAGCCGCAATCACGCCCGGCTTCAATCTTCCTGCCCGGTGGGTGCTTCACACCGTGGGGCCTATTGTGCAGGGCGGCCATGCGCTCAGGAGCCAGGAGGCCGAGCTCGCCTCGTGCTACCGCTCGTGCCTGACGCTGGCCGACAGCCGTGGCCTGCACAGCATCGCCTTTTGTTGCATTTCCACAGGCGTATTCGGCTTCCCCCAGCAGCGGGCGGCCGAGATTGCCGTTGGCACGGTGAGGGCGGTTTTGCCCGCCCTGCAGCACATCGACACTGTGGTGCTTAACGTCTTCAAGGATGACGATAAAGCCATCTATGAGCGGCTGTTGCAGCCCGAGGCCTGTGATGATAAAAAGTAAAAATTCAGTTTAATATATATAGAGAGATGGATATCAATATAGCTTTAGACTTCCTCAAGAAGCACTACGAGGTGGCTCTTGCCACGAGCGAGGACAACATCCCCAACATACGCATCTTCCAAATCATGAAGCTGGAGGGTACTACACTCTATTTCGCCACGTCGGCCAAGAAGGATGTGTACCGGCAGCTCACCAAGAACCCCCACATCGAAATTCTCACCATGCACGACCAGGTGATGGTGCGCTGCAAGGGTGTGGCCAGTTTTGAGGTCGACGATGCGACGGCGCAGTGGATTTACGACAACAATGCGGTGCTTTCCCGCCTCTATGAGCGCGCCGACCAGTTGGACTACTTCAAAATGGAGATTGCCGAGCTGGATTACTACGACCTCAAGCCCACACCTCCCGTGTTCATCCACTTCAACTTGAAGGATAACACCGAGGGCAATGGCTACGTGGGCGAGCGATATTCTGGGAAAAAATAACACAGTTGTCATCATGAGTACCGAAGAATTGATCGATCGCATGCTTCAATCCAAAGAGGTGGACAGCCCACTCTCATTTGAAGAGAGAATAGCCCTGGTGGCCAAGGCCATCGGTGAGGCCCAGTGTGTGCTCATAGGCGCCGGTGCCGGCCTCTCGACGGCGGCCGGACTGCGCTACGATGGCGAGCAGTTTCAGCAGGAGTTCCGCCCCTGGATAGAGCGCTACGGCATCACCGACCTGTATTCCTCATCGTTCTATCCCTGGCCCACCCAGGAGGAGCGCTGGGCCTATTGGGCACGCCACATCGACTTCATCCGTTTCAGGCCTGGGGCTATGCCGCTCTACAAGGCGTTGCTCAAGCTGGTCGAGGGCAAGGACTATTTTGTGATTACCACCAATGTCGATGGGCAATTTGAGAAGGCGGGTTTCGATACTGGCCGCATCTTTGCCACGCAGGGCGACTATGCCTATCTGCAACCAGAGTCGGGCTATCCCGAAAAACTCTATTACGACGAGGCGCTTGTCAAGGAGATGGTAGCCCGCACCACCCAGTGCCGCATTCCCTCGCAGCTCGTTCCCCATTGCCCAGAAACGGGCGAACTCTTGACGCCCAACTTGCGAGTCGACGAGAACTTTGTGGAAGACGAGCACTGGCATGAGCAGGCAGCCGCCTATTCCCGTTTTCTCGATAAAGCCCAGGGCAAGCGGCTCGTGCTGCTCGAGATGGGAGTGGGCTTCAACACACCCTCAATCATCAGGTATCCCTTTGAGCAGATGGCCATGGAATGGAGCAACTCGCTGCTCGTGCGCTTCAACCGCAACGAGTGCCGCACCACGTTTGGGTGCATCAGGCGCTTTGTGCCGTTCACCGAGAATCTGGATGTGGCCTTGATCGACAGGCTGGTCAGTCGGTAACCACGTTTCCCACCACGTCGTCGAAGTGCTCCTTGGCCCAGCCTATGAGCTGGGTGATAAATGGCATGAGCGAGAGTCCCGTCTCGGTGAGCTTGTATTCCACGCGGGGCGGTACCTCGGGATACACCTTGCGCGACACGAGCCCTATGGATTCAAGGTTTTTAAGGGTGGCCGAGAGCATCTTTTGTGAGCAGTCGGTCATTTGCCGCCTCAGTTCGTTGAAGCGCATCACGCCCGTCTCGCTCTGGTTGAGCGAGTAGAGCACAAGCAGCGACCATTTGTCGCCAAACTTACTCACCACCTGGCGTATGGGGCAGGTGAGGTAGGCTGAATTGACGGTTGTCTCTTTCTTTGCCATGATAGAATTGTTTTAGGCAAAGTTACACAAAAGTTTCTAAAAGTTACTAAGTGTGAGATAGTAATTTTTATTCTGCCTTGCCTCCGTCTTGCTTTACAAGAAGATTGAGCCTGTCGTCTCTGATGAATTTGGGCTGAGCCTTACCGGCAAGCACGAGTATCTTCTTCCCGTTGCGATAGATGTGCAGCTGGCGTGAGCGCACCACGGCTGTGAGCTCCTCATCCTCCTGCAAGGCTTGCCACACGGGGTAGTAGATGCCTTCAGGTTTCAAGAGCTTCTCGCGCAGGTGCGAACACATGCCGGTGGTGTCGATCGTCATGGCTCAACATCCTTTGCCGTCGAGGCTGCACGATGCGCCCTCTTCGATATCGCCGATCACGACATCATCCATCTCAAAAGTCACGCTCCCATCCTCCTTTACGAAGCATGGGATGCCGATATTCCCGTTAGCCTTGGCCTTGTTGAAGGCCGGGTTGCTGTCGCGGAGCCTGATGAATTCCTTGAGATTTCTCACGTGCTCACCTATGTCGACCAGTTGGTAGTTGGGGTTGTCTTTCAGTTGCTCCTTTGCCTGGCGGCAGTCGGGGCAGGTACTCATCACATAAACCTTGATCATAGTTCTTATTTGTTTTTAATTCCTTTATCCAGTATAGGCGTCGTCGGCGCTGTTTTTGAAATTCTGCTTCTTATTCTACATGTCGGTAAAGAGGGGTGAGGGTAATCGTTACACGCAGGTGTAGCCGCCGTCGACGGGCACCATGATGCCGTTCACATAGCTCGATGCGGGGCTCGAGAGGAAGATGGCGGCGGTGTCGAGTTCGCCCTCCACGCCGTAGCGCTCCTCGGGGATGGCGTCGTGGGCATAATGGGCAAACCAGTCGGTCTCGAGCGTGCTCTTGGTGAGCGGCGTGAGAAAATAGCCGGGACAGATGGCGTTGACGGTGATGCCGTAACGCCCCCACTCGGCAGCCAGCGCGCGGGTGAGGTTGACCACGCCGCCCTTGGCTGCGTGATAGGGCGAGGCAGGCGCAATCTTGTTGCCCACCAGGCCATACATCGAAGCAATGTTGATGATGCGCCCGTATTTGGCAGGTATCATGGCTTGCTTGGCCACAGCGCGCGCCACCTTGAAGGAGCCAAAGAGGTCGACGTTGACCTCGTGGGCAAACTGCTCGTCGGTGATATCCTCGGCAGGTGCCACGGCACCGGTGCCGGCGTTGTTGATGAGGATGTCGATGCGCCCGAATTTCTCCATCACCTCGCGCACGGTGGCATCGACCATCGCCGTGTCGGTAATGTCGCAACGCACGGGGTAGGCCTTCACGCCATAGTCATGCTCGAGCATGCTTGCCACTTCCTGCAATTTCTCCATGCGGCGGGCTATGGGCACGATGGCGCAGCCCTGGTTGGCGAGGGCACGGGCCATCTGCACGCCCAGTCCAGTGGAGCAACCTGTGATGATGGCCACCTGGCCAGTGAGATCAAAATAATTCTTGCTCATAATTTTATCTTTTTTAGTTCAATCGTGTCTTTTACTGTTTCAGGTGCCCCAGTTTAGACCCAGGCCCCTCTCACCCACAAAGTTAATGAAATTCCCGCTTAAATGCAACACTTCTCCCTGGCGCCTCGCCCTTTAGAAAAGACGGCGGTTGCAACTGCACTGCCGGTGATTTGCGTTAAGGCGCAAAAGTGTGTACCTTTGCAAGTCATGTGAAAAAGCTCACTTATCACATATAAAAAATGAGGAATCAAGCAATGGTAAACATTAAATTTGAACCCGATCGCAACCGCGCGGCTGCCTACGACGGCGACAATCCGATAGGAGAGTGCGTCTTTACCCACGCCGACACGACCTGGACCATCACCCACACCGAGGTCGACAGCGCCTACGGCGGTCAAGGCATCGCCGGCCGCTTGGTCGATGCCGTTGTGGCCCAAGCTCGCGAGCACGGCATGGAACTCGCCGCCACCTGCTCCTACGCCCGGCACCGTCTCGCCCGCAAATCCCAGTAGAAAAGCGCTATTTAGCGTTTAGTACAGGCACATAAGAAAGGCATCACGGGGGCTTGTGCCCAGCCGTGATGCCTCTCAATTTTCAGTAGCTAGATGGTAAGCGTTTTGATGCTTTACTTGCCCATTGCCTTCACAGCCTTGTCGCCTACCTTGACCACGCTGAAGCCTTGTGGCAGCTTCACGCTGGTGCCGGCATAGCTTGTTCCAGTGGCAACTTGAGCGCCGGCCACAGTGTAGATCTCGTAGTGCATGCCGCTCTGGCTGAAGTTCAGGTTGCCGCCTGCAATCTTCCAGCCGTCGTCGGTAACCAAGGTCTCGTCAACGCCAGTTTCCTCCAACTCCTGCACGGTAGTGAACTGCTTCCAGCCCGTGGCGGCAGCGTAGTCGCTCGTGGTGCCCTTGGGCACATAGAGCGTGGCGCTGGTGTAGACCGAGCTCGGGAACACATTGCAAGTCTTCTCATACGAGGCTTGGAACAGTGCCGGCGGGGTAGTGCTCTCGCTGGTGACCGAGGTGAGCGCCGTGCTGCTTGCAAATGCTTCTTTGCCTATCGATTTCACCTTGGCAGGGAAGTCGATTGACTTGATCTTCGGGCAGTATGAGAACGCTGCTTCTCCTATTGTCTCCAGATTGGCTGGCAGTTTCACGCTCTCTAGGTTGGAATTGGAAAAGACTGCATGGTCGGGCAGGTCGGTGATGCCATCGGGCAGTGATACCGAGGTCAATGAGCTGCACGACAAGATGAAGTACTTGCCCACTTGCGTGAGGGTCGACGGCAGGGTGAGCTTGCTCAGGTTGCTCATGACACTGAAGGCGTAATCATCGATGCTTTTCACGCCCTCAGGCACATCGAGTTGTGAGTAGTTGGTGTAGGAGAATGCACGCTTTGCCAGGCTGGTCACCGTGCTTGGAATGGTGAATGTGCCCGTCTTCTTGAGGGTGCCTATCAGGCGGGTCTTGCCGGTGGTATACATGGTCTGGTTGTTGTCCTCCATCACAAATGCGCTCGACTTGCAGTTGATGCTTGGCACTGTCGAGTTGTAGGCAAGGTTGCCTTCGATTTCGGTCACTGTAGATGGCACAGTGAGCGAGGTGAGTTTTTTGCAGCTTCCCACGATGCCTTCACCCAGCTTGGTGATGCCCTCGGGTATGTTCACACTCGTCACCGAGCTGCCAAGCAGGCACTCGCTCGGTATTTCCTTTACATTCACGGGGAAGTCCATGCTCGTGATGCCCGCCCAAGCAAAACTCTGGAAGCCCAGTGAGTCGAGACCGGCAGGCAGGGTGATCGAGGTTACATTGGTGTTTTGGTTGAAGGCGTAGTCTCCTATCTTCTTCAGGGTGCTTGGCAGCTTCACGTTGCTCAGGGCAGTGCATTGCGAGAAGCACCAGTCGTCGATCACTTCAAGTCCCTCGGGCAGTGTTACCGAGGTGAGCGCCATGTCGCGGTTGAAGCAAGCTTCGCCCAGATATTTCACATTGGCGGGCACCACCACACTGATGAGGCCGCTTTGAGCCAGCGCCCAGGCTCCAATCGAGTCGAGCGTGCTAGGCAGGTTGATGTGGGTCAGGGCCGAGCAAGAGCAGAACATGTCCTCGCCCAGCGTGGTGAGGCCCTCCTCGAGTTGAACGTCGGTGAGCGACGAGCAGGCGATAAACATGTTGGCGCCTATGTGCTTGAGCTCCTTGTGAATCACGCCAGTCGACTTCAGACCGCTGCACAAGAAGAACAAATAGGGCTCTACGCTGGTGAGCGAGCGCGGCAGCTGTATGCTATCGAGCGAGTAGCACTGTGCAAAGGCCCATTGGCCTATCGACTGGACGCCTTCCTCAAAGGTGAGCTTGGTCATCTTGTCGCAATTGATAAAGGCATACTCGGTGAGGTTCTTTATCTTCGCAGGGATTGTGGCCGAGGTGATGCCGCTCCAGCCAAATGCGTAGCGACCTATCGACTCCAGATTCTCGGGAAAGTTGATGGTCGACAGATTCTCGCACACATAGAAGGCAAAGTTGCCAATCGTCTTCACAGTGCTGGGCAGGTTCACATAGGTGATATTCTTGTTGTACAAGAATGCGCGGGCTGCGACACCGGTCACGGTATAGCTCGTGCCGCCATTGGTCACCGTCGAGGGAATGGTCACGCTGTCGGTCGTGATCGAGGCGTTGCTGCCCACCTCCACCTCATGACTGGTGGTGCTGGTCACGTTGTAGGCAATGCCATCGACCGTAAACGTCTGTGCTCCTAAAGCCAGAACACAACAACTCAGAATTGATGTAAGAGATAATTTTTTAAACATAGGCGTGAAATTTTAAGTGATACATAAAATTTACTATTTCTATATATGTGTTGTAGCTTATACATTGTTGATTGCCGCATGAGGTGAAAGAGATTTCACATTATTATATATAAAAGCGCTTGCTCCTTTTGATTTCTAATTCATGGCACTAAATTAGTGACAATTTATCACATATTGGTAATTTTTTATGTTAATTTTGTTCGGTTTCATGAAATCAAACAATCTGCCGCAGCATGAAAAACGCCTCGCGCGTTGCCTCAAGTTGCTGGCTTATATCCATTTTCACGGCATAGAAATATCACTGCTGCTGGCGGCGGGCGATGCGCATGTAGACCGAGGGGGTGAGCCCCGTGGTGCGCTTGAAGGCGGCGATAAACGATGAGCGCGACTTGAAGCCCACGCTCTGGCTGATGGCCTCGAGGGTGAGCTGGCCGTAGGTGTCCTGGTCGCCTATGCGGCGGCAGGCTTCCTTGATGCGGTACTCGTTGAGGAAGGTGGCGAAATTCTTATGGTATTTCTCGTTGATCACTTGTGAAATGTAGCGGTATCTTGAGCCCACGAGTTGCGCCAGCCGCTCGAGCGAGAAGTCGGGCGAGTATATCTCGTCGCTCTTTTCCATCACCTCGCGCAGGCGTATCATGAGCAGCTCCTTCTCGTCGTCGTCGAGGTTGCTGTTGCTGTATTTTGCCTCGTCGGCAGGTTCTGGCTTGGTCGAGGGGGCTATTTCGGGCTCGAGGGCCTGCCGGCCCTTGTCGGTTTGCAACTCGTCGAGCTTGAGTTGCATCAAGCTGGCTTGCCTGCGCAGTTCCTCGTCGTAGCTCATGATCTCGCGTGTGCGGCTGTAGAGCGTCTCGTTGAGACGCGACAGGCGGCGGTTTTTGCCGTAAATCACGAGGGCGAAGATGAGCACCACGGCTATGATGGCCACGCCGCTCCACAGTGCTATGCGTTGCACTTGCCGTTGTTGTTGCTCGTTGCGCTGCTGCTCGTCGTATTTTTTCATCTGGTAGGAGATGTGCAGCCCGTTCACGGTCATGAGCTGCCGGTCGTTGAGCAGCGAGTCCTTGAGGGCGAAGTACTTGTTGCGGTAGGCGTCGCAATGCTCGGTGTCGCCCATCTTCTTGTAGGCCCGCTCAAGCCGGTCGTAGGCCTCAAGGCAGCCGTCTTTCAGGTCGATGCTTTCGGCCAGGGCTTCGGCCTGGTGCAGGGTGGCTATGGCCTGTGGCCACAATTGCTGGCTTTCTTGTGCCTTGGCCAGGTTGCCCAGGGCGATGAAGCGCAACCGCTGGCGGTCTACGTCGCTGCCCTGCAGGGATTGGAATTGCTTGGAAAATATCGACGCAGCCTGCTCATAGTGGCCCTGCGAGAGTGCCACACTGCCCTTGTAGAGGCTCACGCAGTAGTCGTGCATGTAGTCGCCCAGGCGATGGCGCAACTGGGCGTAGCGCTTCCATTGCGGCGCTATCTTGGCCAAGGCGCCCAGCTGGCTCTCGGTGGTGATGAGGTTGGTCATTGCTATGTTGACCACCGCATCGGTGCTGTCGCCCAGCGCGCCCATGATTTTGTTGTAGTAGGAGGCGGCAATCTGGTATTGGCGGTTGTCGTGCCCAATGTCGCCCATCGTCTGAAACATGTTGCCGAAGTTCAGGTAGACAAGCTGCATCAGTCTGGGGTAGGGTTGGGCTATCTCGTCGGCGCGCATCAGGCACTCATAGGCCTTGGAGTAGTCGTAGTAGAAGTTGAAGTAAACATACCACTTCATGAGCAGCGCGTTCACCGAGTTACGCTTCTCCTTGTCGCTGTTGCTCTTGTTGTAGCGGCTGGCCACTATCGTGAAGCACGCCAGAGCGTTGTCGGGCCGGTTGAGCTTCAGGGCGTAGTCGTTGCCCCGCTCCAGCAACTCTTGGCTCGGGAGCTCGCTCCACCGCTTGAGTTGCTGCTGGTTCAGAGAGCCGGCGTTGCCAGCGGTAGCAGCAAGGGCAGGCATGCACCACGCCAGCACTGCCACGAGGCACGCCAGCAGCCCGCAGTTGCCCAAGCGGCGAGCGGCCGTAGCGCCCGCTATCTCGCTATTTTCCTTCATGTTGCATTCCATCTTTAGTAGTCATGCCCATCAAGCCCGCCAGGGAATTCTCCCTGCAAGCCGCCCTCAAAGTTAGCCAATAATTTGCTTTTCCGCAACCTTCTTGCATCTCCTCTTTCCATAGGGCCCAGCAACTGCATGATAAATTTTTTTTTATAAATAGATTGATTGCGAACCAAACGTTCGTTTCTTCATCATATCTTTGTAGCGTCAAACAAAAAATAATGGTATCGCATGAAGGAAAACAACAACAACGCAATGAAAAACGAAATGAATCAGAACAACCGTATGGAAAAGAAAATCGACAGCCACTTCAGTGTGAAAATCGTCAGGATGAAGGGTGATATCGCCCCGATGGTGAAGGTGGATTTCATCGACAAGGCAGGCCAGGAGCACGCCGGGCTCATGCTGCTGGACTCCTGCTGCTCTCGCTGTGTGCTCTCGTCGGTGATGAATCAGTATCTCGACTGCCCTACCGGCGAGCAGGGTCGTCAATTCGACATTGTCACGGTGGCGGGTGCCAAGTCCAAGGGGCGCGCCGTGTCTTTCTCCTTCGCCATGGGCGGCGAGCAGTTCAATATCGAGGCCTGCATCGCCTGTGAGCCCATTGTCAAGATCCAGGGCTCGCTGCCGTTTGTCGGCGTCATTGGACTCGACTTTCTGCTCAAGCATGGGCTGGTGATCGACTACACCAAACACACGTTGCATGCCTCAACGACCACGCCCGCCAATCTGAGCATCTGCGACTGCGACTTCTTCTATCCCATGCAGCTGGGCCTCGACTACTATGGGCTGCCCGTGCTGTGCCTGCAGCGGGCCGACGGCGAGCCAATTCCGGTTCTGCCCGACACAGGCGCCAGCTTCAATGTCGTGTCTAAAGCGCTGTTTAAGCCTGCCGACCAGGCCGAGCTCGACGCTGAAGCTGACGACAGTTGTGTCAAGTATTTGTCGGGGCAAGTGCCGACCAAGACAATCATGTTGAGTTTCAGCCTTGTCACACTCAATGGTGAGGACCAGAAAACCATTGCTTGCAAGGATGTGTTTCGGGTCATGCCTTGTTTCGTCATGGAGCCTGCTGCCCATGCTGGCGAAGATACTCCCGAGCCCATAGGCGTCGTCGTTGGCGCCTCGTTTATGGCCCGCGCGGGGTGGACACTCGACTTCGGTGCCCGCATCATCTATCACAAGCGCAAGGCCGAGGCCCACGATTGCTTCACGCTGGGCGACATGCGTGTGGCCCACGCCACCGCCAGCCCTGCAGTCGACAAGGCCGATGCCCCGTCGGTTCACGACGGCCGCATTCCCTTCTACACCGATGTGAACGATGCTGGCCTCATCTTCATCCGTGTGGCCGAGGGCGACTTTGAGGGCGTGGTGTTCATGCTCGACACGGGCTCCGACAGCAACGTGCTCTTCGGCTACGCCCACGATCAGCTGAGCGACTTGTTGACCGAGCTGGATGAGTCGGGCAATGTGCTCTTGGGCATCGAGGGCGATCTCCAGCGGGTGTCGGCCGTGAGTGGCACCTTGCGTTTTCTCGGTCGTGACTATGGCATGAAGTTCCTCGTTAGTAGCGACGACTACTCGGGGCAACAGGTGTCGCGGGCGATGGGTTTCCCAATGGCTGGCATCATCGGCACCAAATTTATGGCTGCACACGGCTGGGTGCTCGACCTGCGCAGGCAGCAGGTGATCGTTGCCCAGGCCGACGAGAGCGCCAGCGAGCCTTCCGCACACGCCATGAAGTAGCACACGCGCGCGCGCTCTCAATGCCCTGTGGCGGTGAAATTTTTTTTTCACCGCCTTTTTCAGTGAATTTCAACAAAAATTTTCTACCTTTATATCATACAAACTACATCATGCCAAAGACTAAAAATTCGATAGCGAGATTCAAGGTGCTCGACGAGCAGCTCTCTCGGGCCTACTACATCCCTATGACGATAGGCGACCTCACCAGCAATTGCACAAAGAAGCTTGCCGAGCAAGGCTTGCCCCAGGTGGGGCTGCGTTGCATTCAGAAAGATTTGAAATTCCTTGCAGGAGCACCCTTTGACGCCCCCATCGAGCGCTACAGCATTGGGGGCCGACGGTGCTTGCGCTATAGCGACCCCTCATTCACGATTTTCACCAAGAAGTTGAGCGACGAGGAGAAGTCGCTGCTGCGCGAGGTGCTTGGCACCCTTGGCCAGTTCGACGGTCTGCCCAACTTTGAGTGGCTCGACCGCTTCAAGAAAGACCTCGGCCTGAAAGAAGGCCGAAAGGTGATCTCCTTCAGCAACAACCCCGACTATGCGGCCGAGCCCGGCCTGCTGGGCAAGCTCTTCAACTTCATCTCCAGCGAGCAGACCATTGCGCTCAAGTATCAGCCGTTCAATGCCAGCGAGATATCCTGTGTGGTTTATCCCTATCTGCTCAAGGAGTACAACAACCGCTGGTTTCTGCTGTGTGCCACGAGCAACAACACGGGCAAGATATTCAATTTTCCCCTCGATCGCATCAAGGCCGTCAAGCCCCTGCCTGGCGAGGCCTTTGTGCCCTGCCAGCCCGACCTCGAGGAGCATTTCTACGACATCGTGGGCGTCACCCTCTACGACGACCGCCCGGTCGATCACATCCTCATCTGGGTCGACGACGGCACCCGAGGATATGTCGACACCAAGCCCATTCACCCCAGCCAGACTGAAATTAAGGGCACCCATGCAGCCCAGCTGCGCAACCAGTACCCCATGCTCACCGGCGGCACCTTCTACACCCTCGACTGCATCAGAAACAAAGAGCTCACGCGCGAGCTCACTGCCTATGGGGCCGGTCTGCTCGTGCTGCGTGACACCGACGGCTTGCTTGCCGACATCCACGACCGACTCGCCGCCATGCAGCAAGAGTATGCCATGCTGCCCACCGCTTGCCCACCCAGCGCAGGAAGCCCAGCAAAATGAAGTTGAAGTAGCATTTTTAGCCCCATTAGAGGCGACATCTTATAGGCAGGCGGTGGAGGACAGCGTAACCCCTGCATCGCTCGCACCGATTTCACCAGCATCACGTTGATGCAGAGCAGGATAAAGACGCGTGGCCGATTTTCACCCGAAGATAATCATTACCGAGCCGGCTATCATGATGACTGATCCCAGGAGCTTGCGCTTGATGTCTCTCTCTTGGAATAGCTTGTAGCCTAGCACGATGCTCACGATGGTGGAGAGCTGAAACAGCGCCAGGCCGTAGCTCACGTTCATGTGAGCAAACACGTAGTTGGTGGTGAATTGCATGGTGCCCAGGCAAAGCGCCACGGCCAGAAAGGGCCAAGCGTCGGCCTTGCGGGGACGAGCCGTGCCGGCCTTGAGGTCGACACGCATCACGAGCATTTGCACTGCGGCAAAGAGTGCGCCAAACCAGCACCAGGCGTAGAAAGCGACGGTGCTGCTCGAGCATGCAATCACTTTTTTTATAAACACGGCCTCGATGGCGGTGAGCACCATGGCATAGATGCGGTAGCGTATCTGCTTGTTGTGCAGCAGCCGCCACGAGAAGCCCTCGGGGGTGGTCTCAAACACAAAGTAGCTGCCGCCTATGATCACGACTGTGCCCAGCAGACCCAGCCACGAGGGCATCTCGCCCAGTATGATGATGCCGAAGATGAGGCCCACCACCGACTTGTAGCTGTTGATGGGACCCAGTATCGAGAGGTCGCCATCCTTGAGCGCCATCACCAGGAAGCCGTTGCCCACCGAGCCTATCACGCCAGCCACCACGGCCCACACCCAGTACATGGGCTGCACTTGGCTCCAATCGGTGCACAAGGCCATGACGGCGCAGGGCACGCTCAGCAGGGCGTAGGCCGAGAAGTTCACCATCAGGGCATGATAACCCTTGCCAGTGAGTTTCTTCTGAAACACATTGGCTACGGGGTTGGAGAGAATCCTGAGTGCGAGTGCGATGGCAGTGAGCGCGACTATGGCACTGCTCATTTTTTCAGATGTAGGCTACAAACGATTCGGCCTGGTGCGCGATTTGGGCCTTCTGCTCGTCGGTGAGAATCATGCGCCCCTCGGTCCACGCCTCGAGATTCAGGGCGATGCCAGTGGAGCCGTCGGTCATCACGTCGGCCTTGAGCACGGTGAGCAATTCGGCGAGCTTGGCGCGGCACTGCGCCGTGGCACCCACGCCACCAGCGCCTGCGATGGTGAACTTCTTGCCGGCGAGCACTGTGGGTGCTTGGCGGTTGGCTGGGTCAACGGGGCGCGACAGCCAGTCGATGAGGTTCTTCACATGGCCAGGATAGCTGTAGTTGTACTCGGGGGTGAAAATCCACACGCCGTCGGCCTGTGCCACCGCGTTGCGCAGCGCGGTCACAGCCTCGGGGGCGGGATACTCGATGTCCTGGTTCACGAGCGGCACTGCCGAGTAGTCGAGATAAGTCACTTGAGCCTTGCCCTTGAGATAGCTCTCGGCAAGCACGGCCACCTGGCGGTTGAACGAGCCGCGCCTCAGGGAGCCTATGATAAACAGTATTTTCTTCATCTTTACTTGTTGTGGTGGTTAGCTAAATGCAAAGTTACGCAAAATTTATTTTCCTGCCTTATTTATTTCTCGGGAGCTTTCGGCTTGTTGCTCAGGCCAATCACGATGTTGCGGCTATAGGTGATGAAGCCCACGCTCTGGCCCAGGATGAGCACCGGGTCGCGGCGGAAACAGCCGTAGGCCACGATGATGCCCGAGCCCACCAAGCTGATTACCCAGAAGAATATGGGCAGCATCGAGGCATGGCGCTTGTAGGAGTAGTACCACTGGTAGATGAAGCGCACGGTGAAGATGCACTGGCCGGCCGACCCGAAGATGAGCAGCCACATGGGCACCTGCTCGTTGTGGAAGAAACTTTGCACAAATGCGCCTGCATCTTTCAGCATGAGCGACACCGCCGCTATGGGCAGGCAGAATATGATGGCGCGCAGCACCATGGGCAATCGGGGCCACACGCCCTTGATGTTGAGGTTCCAAATGTAGATGTAGTAGGAGATGAGCTGGCCCAGTATGATCGAGAAGTCGTCGCGCAACCAGCCGTAGATGAAGAGCAGGATGCTGCCTATGAGGCTGCATATCCAGTAGAGGTCGGGCGACACAATCTTCTTGGCGCGCTCCGACATGATCCACTGTATGAGCATGCGCGCCGAGAAAAATCCCTGCGCCAGGAAGCCTAGTCCATATACCAGCCAGCTGCTCATCGTCACTTCAAGTTGCTCTCGTCGATGTTGTAACGTATATAGCGCTTCTTCATCCAGCGATAGGCGAAGCAGTCTTTCAGCGGGCCGGCCAGGCGGTTCCAC
>OMUK01000003.1 GCA_900314215.1 uncultured Prevotellaceae bacterium | reverse complement strand
ACATCCCCCAGTTTATATTCTTTCCACTGTTCCATAAATGGGAATTTAGCGGGGCAAAAGGAGCGATTAGTTTGTATATTTGCGACTAAAACGACATGAGAGAAAAGATGATAAAGGAAATCAGCATAGCCATGGCTGCTGTGCTGACAGTAGATCAAATTGCAATGCTCAACAAGACGCTTACAGAGGTGGTCAATAAGTATGAGGTAACTTCACGTGTGCTGGATGAAGCACACCCCGTCGAGGCCAATGAGGAATTGCTGCAGAGGTTTATCGCGGCCAAGCGAATTGAAGGACGTACAAAGCCAACACTGCAATACTACGAGTCTACCATTCACCATCTGCTAAACGACGTGGAGGGCAGCCTGTTGAGTATCAGCGCCGAGGATATACGCGACTATCTGTCCTACTTCCAACAGAAGAGGCAGTCGTCGAGCGTGACGGTCAACAACATAAGGCGCATCTTCTCTTCTTTCTTCTCATGGCTTGAGCAGGAAGACTATATCATCAAGAGCCCAATGCGCCGAATACACAAAGTGAAGACTGGCACACGGGTGAAGTGCACCATAAGCGATGAAGAAATGGAAACCTTGCGCGACCACTGCAACAACAAGCGCGACCTGGCAATGATCGACTTCCTTGCCTCAACAGGAATACGTGTTGGCGAGTTGGTCAGGCTCAACCGCACCGACATCAACTTCAACGAGCGCGAGTGCATCGTTTCTGGAAAAGGCAACAAGCAACGCATTGTGTATTTCAATGCCAGGGCAAAGACGCATCTAAAGAATTATTTAGGCGAGAGAGTTGACGATAATCCAGCACTTTTTGTATCTTTGCATCAACCAGCTGCGCGGTTGAAAATCTCGGGCGTTGAGACGCGGTTGCACAAATTGGGGCGCGAGACAGGAATTATGCATGTTCACCCCCATAAGTTCCGCAGGACACTCGCCACGGCTGCCATCGAGCGAGGCATGCCTGTGGAGCAAGTACAACGGCTGTTGGGGCACGTGAAGATAGACACAACCATGCAATATGCCATGGTAAACCAAAACAACGTAAAGATGTCGCACCGACGATACTTGAGCTAACAACTGATGGCTTATGAAACAATTCGATGAGAAAAGCTACGAACAGACTCTAATTTCTTTCTTTGAGGAGCGATTAGGCTATAGTCATCTCTATGGCCCTGACGTGGAACGCGACTACTATGTGCCATTCTACGAGGAGCGGTTGAGGCAGAAGATGCACGACGTGAATAAGATCGCACCTGCTCCGGCCATCGAAGAAGCGTGCCGCAAGATAGCACATATCGAAACTGGCTCACTGGTGCAGTGCAATGAGACTTTCACCGACTGGCTGCAGAATGGCATCGACGTGAGCTATTGGAATGGCAAAGAGGCCAAGCACACGCATCTCAATCTCGTTGATTATGACCACCCGGGCAACAACAGCTTTGAGATTGCGAACCAATGGACATATGTAGAACGCTCGGCAAAGCGTGCCGACCTCATCGTCATGCTCAACGGACTGCCCGTGGTGCTCATGGAGCTGAAATCGCCTTCGCGAGAAGAAACCGACGTGTCGGCCGCCTATCGGCAAATGCGCAACTACATGAAGGAAATCCCCCAGATGTTCTACTACAACATGTTCTGCGTGATGAGCGACATGACTGAGACAAAGGCCGGAACAATCACGGCCAACGAGGACCGCTACATGCAGTGGAAGTCGACCGACGGGCATTACCTCTCGGAGGAAGTCGTCGACTATGACGTCTTCTTTGAAGGGATGTTTGAGAAGCGGCGGTTTCTCGACATTCTTCGCAACTTTATCTGCTTCAACAAGGACGAGCGCGGCGACAACAAGATCCTGGCTGGCTATCACCAGTATTTTGCAGTGAACAAGGCCATTGAGCGCACACAGCCTGCCATCGATGGCGACGGGCGCATCGGTGTGTTCTGGCACACGCAAGGTTCGGGCAAGAGCCTCTCGATGGTATTCTATGCACATCGGCTGCAATCGGCCATTTCGCGCCCCACCATCGTTGTTATCACCGACCGCAACAACCTCGACGACCAGCTCTATGGGCAATTCTCCCGCTGCAAGGACTTCTTGCGGCAACAGCCTGTGCAAGCGTCGAGCCGCGATAATCTCAAGGAGCTGCTTGAGGGACGCAAGGCCAATGGCATCATCTTCACCACGATGCAGAAGTTTGAAGAAAGCAACGAGCCGTTGTCGAAGCGCCGTAATATCATCGTGATGACCGATGAGGCCCATCGAGGCCAGTATGGATTTGAAAAGAAGGTGAACCCAAAGACTGGCGAGGTGAACATAGGCACGGCGAAGGTGATTCGCGACTCATTGCCCAATGCATCCTTTATCGGTTTCACGGGGACTCCCATTGCCTTGCGCGACAAGAACACCGTTGAAGTGTTTGGCGACATTATCGACACCTACGACATGACCCAGAGTGTGCTCGACCATGCCACAGTGCCTGTGTATTACGAGAGCCGCGTTATCAATCTCAAACTCGACGAGAACACGCTGCAAGCGCTCGACAGGGAGTATGACCAGCTGGCCGAGGAAGGCGCCGACGAGCAGTTGCTTGAAAAAAGCAAGAAAGAGCTGTCACACCTCGATCAGTTGCTGGGAGCCGACGCAACGATTGATTCCCTGGTGACCGACATCATCAACCACTATGAGAAATACCGTGAGCATGAATTGACCGGCAAGGCGATGATAGTTGCCTACAGCCGCCCCATAGCAATAAAGATTTACCATAAGATTTTGGAGATGCGCCCCTCTTGGACCGAAAAGGTGAAGGTGGTGATGACTGCCGGAAACAACGATCCCGAGGAGTGGCACGATATCATTGGAAATGATGCCTACAAGAGGGAGCTCGCCAAAAAGTTTAAGGACAATGGCGACCCGATGAAAATAGCCATCGTCGTCGACATGTGGCTTACGGGGTTTGACGTGCCTTCGCTGGCTACCATGTATGTCTACAAGCCCATGAGCGGGCACAATCTCATGCAGGCCATTGCTCGGGTCAACCGCGTGTATAAGGAAAAGGTGGGTGGACTGGTCGTCGACTACATTGGCATAGCACAGGCTCTGAAGGCAGCCATGAAATTCTATACTTCCAACGACCAAAAACGCTTTGGAGACCCCGACATCGCAAAAACAGCCTATGTGAAATTCCAAGAGAATTTGGAAATATGCGCCGGCCTCATGCACGGATTTGACTACAGCGGTTTCTCTACCGTTACCGACAACGAGCGCGGCTTGATGATCAAGCAAGGCGTAAACTTCATGGTCGCTGTGGGCATGGAGAAGAAATGCAATGAGTTTAAAAAGCATGCGCAGTTGCTGCATCAGGCCTACTCTCTGTGCCACAGCCTGATTACTGAAAAAGAGAACTGGAACGCTACCTTCTTTGAAACGATACGTGTCATGCTCACGCGGCTTGCCGGTAGTGGAAAGATATCGAAAAAAGAAATAGACCGCCGCATCTGTGAATTGCTGCAGCAAAGTGTGCAGAGCGAGGGCGTGATCAATCTCTTCAAAGATGAAAACAAGGAATTCTCTCTCAACGATCCTGCCTTTATGGAGGAAGTTGCAAAGATGAAAGAGAAAAACCTTGCAGTAGAGCTGCTGAAGAAGATTATTGCTGAAAAGGTAAGAACCTACAAACGGACGAATATCGTGCAATCCAATAAGTTTTCAGAGTTGCTCAACGAGTCGTTGAAGTCGTATCTTAATGGCATGCTTACCAACGAGCAGGTGATAGAAGAGCTGTTGAAACTCGCCAATCAGATAAAGACCGCCGAAGTGCAGGGCAAGGAACTTGGGCTGTCGGCCGAAGAAAAAGCTTTTTATGACGCTCTGTCGCAACCTCAGGCTGTGAAGGATGCTTATAGCAATGATGAACTCATCGGTTTGACCCGCGAGCTCACTGCTCAACTGCGACGCAACCGCACTATCGACTGGCAGGAGAAGGAAAGCGCTCGGGCAAAGATGAGACTGATGGTGAAGAAACTGCTTAAGAAATATCATTATCCACCCGAGGAGGCAAAAAATGCGATGGAAACCGTCATCAAGCAATGCGAGCTGTGGACCGACAATGGAGAAAACACAGATAATGTGTTGCCAAAGAGTTACTTCAATATGGGCTACGACGATATGCAAGATTACAATATCGCAGCAGAGCCTACTGTAGACTGGTGACTCAAGAATTGCAGTAGAAACCATTGTGTGCCGATTTTTGCTGGATGAGGCGGCATGGGGTGTGCTGTGGCTGCGGGGGTGCTGCGGTGCGCTAGGCATAGTGTGAATTTAATATAATTATCTTTTCTTTGTTACGCTTAGTCATTATTTTGTTGTACTTTTGCGGGCAATAATAACAAGGAATCATCAGATTATGGGAAAATTTAGTTTGGTTCTTATGGCTGCTCTTGTGGCGCTGAGCTCGATGGCCAATACCAAGGAGGCACTCAGCAAGCTCTACAACGCCGAGTATGCCATTCGCAATCTCTACGTCGACACGGTCAACGAGGATAAGCTCGTGGAGGATGCCATACAAGGCATGCTCGAGCGCCTCGACCCGCACTCGGCCTATACCAACTCCAAGGAGACCAAGGACCTGGAGGAGCCCCTGCAGGGCGAGTTCTCGGGCATAGGCATCCAGTTCAACATGAAGCAGGACACCCTCTATGTGATACAGACCATAGCCGGCGGCCCCTCGGAGCGCGTGGGCATCTTGCCTGGCGACCGCATTGTGACGGTCAACGACACCGCCATAGCCGGCGTGAAGATGAAAAACAGCGACATCCAGAAGCGGCTGCGCGGCAAGAAGGGCACCAAGGTGACCGTGGGGGTGAAGCGCGGCGACGACCAGCGGCTCATCACCTTTGTCATCACCCGCGACAAGATACCGCTCTACAGCGTCGACGCCAGCTACATGCTCAACGACGGGCGCACGGGCTACATCAAGATCTCGAGCTTCGGCGCCAAGACCTACGACGAGATGATGGCGGCCCTCGACAAGCTGTCGAAGCAAGGCATGCAGCAGGTGATCATCGACCTGAGCGACAACGGCGGCGGCTACCTGAACGCCGCCATCGAGATGTGCAACGAGTTTCTCGACCGCGGCCAGATGATTGTGTACACCCAGGGCGTGAACTCGCCCCGCAACGAGGCCCATGCGCTGGGCAACGGCCGCTACAAGGGCTTGAAGATGGCAGTGATAGTGAGCCAGTATAGCGCCTCGGCAGCCGAGATCTTCACCGGAGCCATGCAAGACTGGGACCGCGCCGTGGTGGTGGGCCGCCGCACCTTTGGCAAGGGCCTGGTGCAACGCCCCATCCGCTTTGAGGACGGCTCGATGATGCGCCTCACCGTGGCCCGCTACTACACCCCCTCGGGCCGTTGCATCCAGAAGCCCTACAAGAAGGGCGACAAGAAGGCCTATGAAGACGACATCATCGACCGCTCCAAGAATGGCGAGTACTACCACATCGACAGCATCCAGTTCAACGACACGCTCAACTACACCACGCTCAAAAATGGCCGTGTGGTGTATGGCGGCGGCGGCATCATGCCCGACATCTTTGTGCCCCTCGACACCACCGAGTATAGCACCTACTACCGCGACCTGCTGGCCAAGGGCGTGATTTACCAGTATGCCCTCGACTACGTCGACAAGCACCGCGGCGAGCTCAAGTCGCGCTATGCCACCGTGGCCAGCTACGACAGCGGCTTCAACCTGAGCGATGCCGACATGCAGGCCTTCATCGCCGCCGGCGAGAAGGAGAAGGTGAAATATGATGAGAAGGGCTACCACACCAGCGAGAATGTGCTGCGCACCATCCTCAAGGGCCTGATAGCACGCGACATCTATAGCGACCAGGGCGCCTATAGCCAGATTGTGAATCACCGCAACCCCGACCTGCAGGCAGCCTTGAAGGTGCTTGACGACGAGAGGCAGTACCAGTCGCTGCTCTACAACGGCAACCCCGAGTATGCCAAGCTGGCTGCCGAGCACAAGGCTCGCGAGGCTGCCAAGAAGAACAAGAAGAAATAATTTTTAGCAAGCAAGATATATAGACTATAGCGCATTCTCGCAAGGGCCCGCACGAGGGTGCTGCGAGAATGCTTTTCACACGCTCGCGCTCGCGCGATATAAGAGATTTTTTTGGGGAGTATAGAGAAATAGAAGAAGAGGAGAGATTATGCCAGCTGTAAGGGATATGACCACGGGGCGCCCGTTGCCCCACATCGTGAGTTTCTCGGTGCCGCTGCTGCTGGGCAACATGCTGCAGCAGACCTATAGCATCGTCGACGCGGCCATTGTGGGCCAGTGTCTGGGCATCAACGCCCTGGCCAGCGTGGGCGCCAGCGGCAGCGTGATATTTTTGATACTGGGCTTCTGCAACGGTTGCTGTGGCGGCTTCGCCATACCCGTGGCCCAGAAGTTTGGCGCCCGCGACTACCGCTCGATGCGCCGCCTGGTGTCAACGAGCCTCAAGGTGTCGGCCGTGATGGCCGTCGTGGTGGCTGCCGTCACCTGCGTGCTGTGCCCCTATATCTTGCACTGGATGGCTACGCCGCAAGTGATCTTCAGCGATGCCAACGCCTATCTCTTTGTCACCTTCCTGGGCATACCAGCCACACTCTTCTACAACCTGCTCTCGAGCATCATCAGGGCGCTGGGCGACAGCAAGACGCCCTCGTGGTTTCTGCTCTTCTCGACGGTGCTCAATATCGTGCTCGACCTGGTGTGCATCCTCGTGCTGGGGTGGGGCGTGGCCGGCGCGGCCATTGCCACGGTAGTGGCCCAAGGCATCTCGGCCGTGCTGTGCTACTTCTACATGATGAGCCACTTCGACATCTTGAAGATGCAGGAGGGCGACCGCCGCTGGCGCCCCGACCTGGCGCGCACGCTCCTGAGCGTGGGCATGCCCATGGGCTTGCAATACTCGATCACCGCCATAGGCAGCATCATGCTGCAGAGTAGCAACAATGCCCTGGGCGAGAACTACATAAGCGCCTTCACCGCCGCCATGCGCATCAAGATGTTCTGCATGTGCCCGCTCGACAGTCTGGGCATGGCCATGGCCACCTATTGCGGGCAAAACTTCGGCGCCGGCAAGCCCGAGCGCATATGGAAGGGTATAAAAGACGCCGGCAAGTTGATGCTCGCCTACTCGGCCTTCATGGCTGTGGTGCTCTTCACCTGCTCGGGCTACTTTGCCCTGCTCTTTGTGTCGCCGCGCGACACCGAGGTGCTGGGCTACATCGTGCGTTTTCTGCATGTGTCGGTATCATTTTATGTGGCCCTGGGCGTGCTCTCGATACTGCGCTACTCGATACAGGGCGCCGGCTACACCAAGCTGGCCATGGGCAGCGGCGTGAGCGAGATGATAGCGCGCATACTGGTGAGCGTGCTCGCGGTGCCCGAGTGGGGCTATTGGGCAATATGCTTCGGCGACCCCATCGCCTGGTGCAGCGCCTGCCTCTTCCTCATCCCCGCCTTCATCTACGTCTACACCCAGCTCAAGCGCCGCTTGCAGGTGCACCGCGATTGAGCGGCGGGCCGTCACTTTTCATCATGGCGGCGGGGCAGGGCGGTGGCCTATCTTTGCGCCGTCAACAGGTCACCGACCTATAATCATTTTTACTATCATGGACGACACACAACACACCACTCAACCCACCGCCCCCGTGGAGGGCGGCGACAGCCCCAAGACTGGGCCACAGGCCGGCAGCATGGCGCAGGCCATCGATGCACTGGGCCTCGACGAGGCCACCGCCAGCCGATTTAAGCAAATGCTCGACGACGAGGTGAAGAATGCCGATGCGGCAGGCTACCTGCGCGGCCGCAACGAGAAAATCGAGCTCATCACCCGTCCGCTCGACCCCGTGGCCAGCGACGACGACTCGCTGCCCGACGCCGAGCCATCGCACTTTCCCCGCTATGCACGCCGCAGCGTGTGGGACCTCTAGCCACAACAATCCGATTTTTTTATCAACCTCTAAATCAAAATTACCCATTTTTATGAAAAACAAACTTCTCGAAAAACTGCGCTGGATCAAAGACAACAGCAAGCTCATCATCATCCTGGTGGTCACCATCTTCCTGCTGCTCATCTCGTGCAAGAAGACCCACGGCCAGTCGCCCATCACCGCCATGGCGCTCATCACCGGCGTGGCAGGCGGCAAGCACGTGGTCGACGGCCCGCTCACCACCGACCTCACCCGCGAGGGCAGCCCCGACTTGCTGCTCAACGAGATCGACCGCCAAATCGTGAAAATACGCCCCATGGCCACGCCCATCGACCAGCTCTCGCGCTGCGCCGGCAGCAAGCATGCCGGCTCGATGGTGGTCGACTACTACAACGTCGACACCAAGGCCACCAGCGCCTCGCTCAAGCAGGCCTACAACGAGCCCGCAGCCGGCAACGTGTCGACCGACGACGTGCGCGTGAAACTCGTCACCAGCGACGATGAGATCTTCGACGTGAGCGACACCATACTGGTGCAGGGCATCAATGGCTACAATGCCGATGGCACCACCATGAGTGCCAACGACCTGGTGCTCTATGTCGTGTCGAAGGCCGACGACGGCACACTGGGCGTGATGGCCGTCAACGGCAAGACGATAGGCGGCGTGGCCGGCTGCCTGCCCTCGATTCCCGCCGGCACCACGCTCATCCGCATGGGCCGCGCCGCCAGCGAGCTCGACGTGCAGTCGCCCCAATTTGAGTCGCTGCCGCAGAAGGCCCAGAACTATTGCCAAATCTTCAAGATG
>OMUK01000038.1 GCA_900314215.1 uncultured Prevotellaceae bacterium | reverse complement strand
TTTGCCTTGATGTAGATGACGGCTATTTGGCAGTGCCTTGCATCACAGTGATGAGCTTGTCTTCATATTTCAACGACTTAATAAACAGGTTGAACTTGAGGTTGCTCATTGTGCCCAAGGTGCCTATGATGTCGTTCTTGTAATTGATGCCTCGTGCCATGAGATAAAGCGCATAAATCCAGAAGTCGTTGGATTGCATTCTGAAGTTGTACTGGTTCACCTCCTGATTGTAAACTTTATTGTACTCGTTCTCGTCAACGCCCTTGCTCACGATGCCGTCCAAGTATTTCTTGGTCACGTCGAGGAGCTCTTGCTGCTTCTCATTGTTGGTGTCGAAGCTGCACGAGATCATAAAGCGCGGCTCATTCTCATTGATGTCGCACGTCACTTGGGCTCCATAGGTGCTCGATGCCTCTTCTCTTATCTTCTGGTTAAGCTGGTCGGTGATCACGTTCTCGAGCATATCCATCATGATTGCATTACGTGCCGAGAATTGCATAGGGCCAAAGTAGTCGATGTTGACCGACGTCTTGGGCGTTGCCATGGGTATCGTGAATTGATTGGTATACTCGCCATGGCGCATGGGCACCGGCTTGACTGCCGTGTCTCTCACGCCGTTGTCGGGAATTGAAGCCATATAGGTGGCAATGAGAGGCTTGATGCTGTCGACATTAAAACTGCCCACTAGGGTGAACACATAGTCGCCAGGATTGCTCACCCGCTCTCGATATAGCTGCAGCACTTCGTCATAGTTGACAGCGTTGATTTCTTGCGCAGTCAAGTCCTTATAGTACACATATCCCGGATACATCGTGCTGGTGACCGAGTCGGAGAACACATAGTCGGGACTGTTTTTAACAGAGGAATTGTGCGAGGCCAGGCTGCTCATGGTGGATTTGAACGACTGCTCGTCTTTCCTCACATCGGTAAAATAGAGATAGAGCAGCTGCATCATGGTCTCGACGTTTGCATTTACGCATTGCCCGGTAAATGATTCTTGGGTCGGACTGATTTCGAAATAAAACGACACATTTTTCCCAAGCAGGTCGCGGTTGAGCGAGCTATAATCGTGAGCTCCAAGACCGCTGCATTCCACCACGGCATTCATTGCCCGCAGTGCGATGTCGTGCTTGCCGTGATACAGGTTGTAGCCGCCTTTGCTGTAACCGTTGATGTTGATTTCGTCATTTTTGAAATTGGTGGGCTTGAGCAGTACTTTCATGCCATTGGAAAGCTCCATTGTGGTCACATTGGTTGAGCTGTCCACCGTCTGCTTCACAATCTTTCCTGCGGTTGGCTGGTGCTCGATGAGCGGGGTGTCGCCCGTGGTCTCCTCGAGGGGTGCAGGCGTCGAGGCGTAAATCTCGTTGAAGTGCTTCACGACTTCCTCCCGCGAGGGGTAGGTGATGCCTTCTTTCTTTGGCCCTGAGATGGTGACTGCCACATTGTCGGCTTTCACATGGGTCTTGATAAATGCGTTCAGGTCGTCGAGTGTCACATATTGGTCGATGATTTGCTTCATGAGCATCACCGACTCGCGATAACTGCACAGGTCGCCGCCGTTTTCAAAGTTGTCGACAAAGGAGTCGGCATAATCGGTACGCTTCTGGTTGTCGGCCTCTTTGAGCATGTTGTCGAGATTTGCCTGCCACAGCTCTTTGGCCCGCTTCCACTCGCTCGGCGTGAATCCATGCAACTGGGCTCGGCGCGCTTCGGTCATGAGCTGGTCAAAGGTTGGCAGGGTCATGCCTTCCTTGGCAATGCCTATAATCTCAAGCGCATCTTTGTTTCGCGACAGCAGGAAATTCTCGTCGGCACAAGAGGCTGCCGAGTAGGCGCAGTCGCTTGCCGTGGAATTCTGGTCGAGACGCATGGCAAGAATCGATGCTGCCATGTATTTGATGGCATCGAGGCGATAGCTCTCTTTCTTCATCAGCAGGTCGCGAGGGGTCTTGTCGTGCATAAAGAAGATGCCCACCTGGCTCGATGTGGCCTCGTCGTCGACAAAGAGGTGATAGTCAAGCCCCTTGTGGTCGGGCACAATCACCTCATTGCGCGCGGGGGCATCCTGCGCCTTGGGTGGAATGGTGCCAAATAGCGTTTTCACTTCATGCTCAATCGCAGCAGCGTTCACATCGCCCACCACGATAATGGCTTGCAAATCGGGGCGGTACCACTTGTGGTAAAAATCCTTGAGCAGCGACGGCTTGAAATTTTTGATCACCTGCATCGACCCTATGGGCATGCGCGTGGCATAGGGTGTGCCGTGCAATAGCGACCTGCACAGCGAGTCGGCCATGCGCTGGTCGTAGTTGCGGTTGGTGCGCCATTCTTCCTCTACGATGCCGCGCTCCTTGTCGATGGCCTTGCTGCTGAGTGTGAGGTTGCAGGCCCAGTCGCGTAGGATGCGCAGTGCCTGGTCTACAGCCGATTTCTCGTTGGCATCGATATTCTTGATGTCAAATTGCGTGTCGTCAAACATGGTCGCGGCATTGAAGTCGCTACCCGACACGAGGCCGAAATTCTCCAGTATCTTGCTGCCGCTGTCGTGGGGGTAATTTTTGGTGCCCTCAAAGGTCATGTGCTCCAGGAAGTGGGCGAGTCCTCGCTCATTCTCATTTTCCACAACCGAACCTATCCTGGTCACCAATTTCAGATTTACGGCACCTGTGCCTGGCAGGGGATAGATGTAAAAGGTGACCCCGTTTGGCAAAATGCCATAGCGCAGATTGGAGTCTACCGGCAGGTTGTCGTTGAAATTGATTTGTGCCCAAGCACTTATCGACAACACGGCTATAAGTAGATAACAAGCAAATCGTTTCATAGTCTAAAAAATGTGATGAAATAAAAATAATATCAGGCAGTAATGATGCCATTCATGATAGCATACACGCTCAAGCCCGACACACTCTTGATGCCAAGCTTTGCGGTGATGTTTTTGCGATGGGTGAGCACGGTGTTGATGCTGATATTGAGATTGTCGGCAATCATCTTGTTGGTGAGGCCAGAGGCCACAAGCTTGAGCACCGCGATCTCGCGTTGTGTGAGTTTCGACTGGCTGTGGGTCTCCTCATGCGAGTTGAGCAGCCTGCCTATGCTTGAGATAATGGCCTCCTCGGCATCGTTCACGCAGAGCAGGCGAGGAGTGGTGCCAAACTGCGTGGGCTGTTGCGTGAGCACCACGGTCTTGTCTTTATATGGCAGGAAAAACGCCAGGTGCGACAGGAATATCGACTCATTGGTGATATACCAATCGGTCTTGTCGACAGCGTCGGTCAGCAGGCTGCTGGGCTCGGTGAGGCAGTTGATGCTCACCGTTGAGAGTTCCTCAAGCACATGCCGCAGACCTATGGTCTCGAGCACATTGGGCAATATGATGGTAACTTGAGTTGACATTATTGTCGCGACAAAACCTCAGAGAGCGGCTTGAGAATGCGGTTGCGTATGCGATTGTTTTGCGTGATGTCCTTCTTCAAGCTGAACAAGGCCACCAGCACGCCCTGGCACAAGTTGATGTCGTAGTCGCCCTTGAGGTGGATGACAAACATATTGATGAGATCATCAATCTTGTCCTCGATGCTGTTGCTGTCTTCGGGGATTTGTGGTATGGGGCAGGAGTGTGCGCTCACTTCCTTGAGCTTGAGCACCTCGGGAAACCAGCGGTTGCGGTCGTGGGCTATGCGGGCCAGCAGTTCGCTTTTCACCTCGACAAAGAATTTCATCATCAAGGTGAGATTGCTGTTTACCGAGTTTGACTTCTGCAACAGGAATGAGAAATGCCGCTCGATGTTGGGAATCTGGAACTGCTCGTAGTAATCATTGGTCTTGTTGAGATAATCAATGATGATCGAGGCCTTAAACGACTCCATGATTTTCTCGGGAAAGAAATCGGGGAAAAGATAGGTGTTGAGAATCGTGATAAAAAAATCGGGGTCGAGTCCCTTAAGCGCGCACACGCTCTTCACCGTGTGGTCGCCTACACCCAGGTAGATGCCAAAGCGATTGAGCACTGTCACTATCGTGGGGTCGCCTATCACGATGTCGCTTAGTTTCGTTTCCTTGTTTACGAGAAGCATAGTTATAAAACAGGATTAATTGTGGTGCTAAACTTTTGCAAACGCAAGATGCTGTGCCGTGACCACCGCATTCATCTTGGCGTCGTGCTCATCGGTGGGGATGCTGTCGAAAAACTGGCAGTCGAGTGCCACTGCGATGCGGCTGGCATGTGTGCACTGCGGCAGCAGCCGGTCGTAGTAGCCGCGACCGCGGCCGCAACGGTTGCAGTGCTTGTCGAGTGCCATGGCTGGCACAATCACCAGGTCGATGATGGCGGGGGCGACCGTGGTGTCGCCTGCAGGCTCCTCAATGCCCTTGTAGCCGGTTGTCATCGACTGTGGGTCGTAGGGCAAAATCTCCAAGTCGTCGCCTTTCACGCGTGGCAGATATATCGATTTTGTAAGCGCCCACTTGTCGACCACCTCATGGGTGGGCAACTCGTCGGGCATGGAGTAATACAGCAAAATGTGACGTGCGCTTTTAAAAACGCGCAGTGCCTCGATGTTGTAAAACACGACCTGGGCCTCCCTCAGTTTCTCCTCGGGAGTGACTTGGGCCTTCAAGCCCCTCACCATCTTGCGCAATTCTTTCTTATCCATGTCAATGCAGATTACTGTCGATGATGGGGAATGTGGCCTCGTGCTTGTTGAGCGCCTTGAGCGCTGCGTCGACGGTGCGGTCGTTGCGGTTCAAGATGGGGTAGAAGGCATCCTGGCCCAGCAGGTCGCGTGCTATGAATGCCTTGATATCGGTGAGCAGGAGCGAGCGCGACTGGTCGATGTAGTACCAGCGGGCGGGCACGCCATTGCGCGAGGCATAGTTCACAAAGTCGTTGAGCAGCTGCTCGTTGTCGTTGAGCACGCGCAACAGCGACTTGTAGTCCTTGATGCCCTGGAGCGATGCCTTGTGGCTGGTGGTGTAGACCAGTGCATACTGCTGCATGAGGCCGGCGTTGACCACAGCCTGGTAATAGGACGACATGCCCGAGGTGTCGACGGGCACAAAGATGTCGGGGATAATGCCACCGCCACCATACACGATGCGGCCGTGGGTGGTCTTATACATCTTCGACTTGTCGAGCTTGATGCTGTCGCGGTTGTAGAGCTCGCCATTCTTAAAGCGGTTGGCAAGTTCGTTGTCGTAATTCTCAAGACCGCCCATCTTGTAGTCCTTCTGTATGCATCGGCCACTCGGTGTGTAGTATCGTGCTATGGTGAGGCGTATCGCGCTCTTGTCGGGCAGTTCAAATTGCTTCTGCACCAGTCCCTTGCCAAACGAGCGGCAGCCCACGATCAGGCCGCGGTCGTTGTCCTGGATGGCACCCGAGAATATCTCGCTGGCGCTGGCCGAGAACTCGTCGATGAGCACCACGAGCTCCACGTCTTGATACTTGCCGTTGCCGTCGCTCCACACCTCGCTGTCGTCGCGGCGGTAGCGGCCCTTGGTCGAGACGATGAGCTCGTCGGCAGGCAGGAACTCGTTGGCCATCAATATAGCCATTTCCATGTAGCCGCCGCCATTGCCGCGCAAGTCCACGATATATCGCTTGGCACCCTCGGCCTTGAGGTTGCCCAGGGCGGTCACAAACTCGTCGTAGGTGGTGCGGCCAAACTGGTTGACCTTGACGTAGCCTGTGTTTTTCTCAATCATGTAGGCAGCATCCACGCTCTTGATGGGGATGTCGCCACGGGTCACGGTGAAATAAATGAGCTTCTCACTGTTGTTGCGCTTGATGCCCAATTTCACTTTAGAGTCTTTGGCGCCACACAAGTTGTCCTTCACTGTGTTGGGATTCACGCTTTTGCCCACAAAGGGCTTGCCATCGACGGTAATGATTTTGTCGCCAGCCAGGATGCCCACCTTCTCGGCAGGACCTCCAGGTATGACCTCAATCACATTGATGGTGTCGCTCATCACCTGAAACGAGATGCCAATGCCGCTGAAGCTGCCGTTCAACTCGTCGTTGGCTGCTTGCAAGTCCTTGGCAGTGAAATAGGTGGAGTGTGGGTCAAGATTACTCAAAATCTCGGGTATCGACATCTCAACTAGGCTGTCCATGTCTACGTTGTCGACATATTCATTTGAAATGATGCCAAGCACGTTGTTGAGCTTGCGGTCGAGATCGTTGGATTTCTGAGTAGTGAAATGGCTGCCAATGAGCACGCCCACAACGAGAGCTGCGGCCAGTGCCAAAGGTACCCAAGTGAAACTCTGTTTGTTACCAGAATTCATCTTCAAATCGTTTTATATACTTTTTTCTTCATAAGATCCGTCTTGATTTTGCACGAGATGCACGCAATCGATGCCGGCACGCCTGAGCAGGTCGATGCCCTCGGTCAAGCGATAGAGGTCGGCAAAGACGATGCGCTTGATGCCCGCCTGGATGATCAGTTTAGAGCACTCGATGCAGGGCGAGGTGGTGACGTAGAGCGTGGCGCCCCTGCTGCTGTTGTTGCTTTGGGCAACCTTGGTGATTGCATTGGCCTCGGCGTGTAGCACATACGACTTGGTGCGTCCCTCCTCGTCCTCGCACACGTTTTCAAAGCCCACCGGGGTGCCGTTGAACCCATCTGAAATTATCATTTTGTCCTTCACAAGCAGTGCGCCCACCTTGCGGCGCTGGCAGTAGGAATTCTCTGCCCACACCTTGGCCATGCGCAAATATCTTGAATCGAGCAAAATCTGTTTATGACTCACTTCGTCCATAAATGCTGCAATCTATTGCAAATCAATCGTTTTATAAAGCTTCAAATCGTGTTGCCCCGCTGCGCGAAACAACACTACAAAAGTAAGCAAAAAAATGTAAAAAAATAAGTGGCAACCTAATTAATTGTCACTTATTTTGTCAAAAATGCGAAATGTTTATTTATTTCTTTTTATGCCGTCGCGCTCGAGCATAGCGTCGATTTTGGGCTCACGGCCGCGGAACCGCTTGTAGAGCACCATGGGCAACTCGGTGCCGCCGCGGCTCAAGATGTTGTCGCGTAGCGACTGCGCCGTAGCCTGGTTGAAGATGCCATCTTCCTTGAACTTGGAAAAGGCGTCGGCGTCGAGCAGCTCGGCCCACTTGTAGCCATAGTAGCCGGCTGCGTAGCCACCCGAGAAGATGTGGCCAAATTGCGGCGACATGATGCATCCCTCGACTGGGGCAAACACCTGCACGGGCTTGATGGCGTTGTATTCCATCTGGTAGGGGTCGCCTGTGTAGGGCTTGGTGATGGTGTACCATGCCATGTCGATGAAGCCGAAGCCCAGCTGCCTCATGCACGAGTAGGCGGCGCCATAGCGCGACGATGCCACAATCTTGTCGATAAGGCTTTGCGGTATCTTCTCGCCGGTGATGTAGTGCCGGGCAAAGCTGTCGAGAAATTCGCGCTCGCGCATGTAGTTCTCGTTGAATTGCGAGGGCATCTCCACAAAGTCGCGATACACGTTGGTGCCCGAGAGTGAGGCGTATTTGCACTGCGAGAGCAGGCTGTGCAGGGCGTGGCCAAACTCGTGGGTGAAGGTCTCTACCTCATAGTAGGTGAGCAGCGAGGGCTTGTCCTCGGTGGGCTTGGTGAAGTTCATGGTGAGTGTCACGATGGGCCGCACGTCGTTGCCGTTCTCGTCGACGTATTGCTCTCTGAAGTTGGTCATCCAGGCACCGCTCTGCTTGGTGGCACGCGGGAAGAAATCGGTATAGAGCATGCCCACAAAGTGGCCGTCGCTGTCGGTCACGTCCCAGACTTGCACCTCGGGGTTGAAGACCTGGGCATCGTAGTTCTCGGTGAAGTGCAGGCCATATAATTTTGTGGCCAGGCCAAATACGCCCTTGGTCACGTTGCTCAGTTCAAAATAGGGGCGCAGCAGCTCATCGTTGATGCTGTATTTCTCGTCCTTTTCCTTGTTGGAATAGTAGGAGTAGTCCCAAGGCATGATTTTCACTTGGTGGCCCTCAAGCCTAGTGGCGAAGGCCTCGAGATCTTTCATTTCGCGCTTCTGGGCTGGGCCGTAGGCATCCTTGAGCTGGTTGAGCATGTGATACACCGTCTTGGTGTCTTGCGCCATCATGTGCTCCAGGTGATAGTCGGCATAGGTCTTGTAGCCCAGCAAGTTGGCAATGGCAAGGCGCGTGTTGGCAATGTCTTTTATCACCTCCATGTTGCTGTATTGGCCAGTGGTGCACTGGGTGTTGTAGGCCATATACAGCTTCTCGCGCAAGTCGCGGCGCGAGGAGTATTTCATAAAGGCCGAGTAGCTGGGGTAATGCAGTGTAACAAGATACTCGCCATCGCGGCCTTTCTCTTTGGCGGCAACCTGCGCGGCCTCGACAGCACTCTCGGGCAAACCAGCCAAGTCATCCTTGGTGAGCCACATCTCATAGGCGTTGTTGGCCTTGAGGGTGTTTTGCTCAAACTTGAGGGTGAGCTCGGTCAGGCGCTTTGTGAGCTCGCGGTACTTGTCGCGGTCGGCTCCCTCAAGCGACGCGCCGCTGCGAACGAACGAGGCGTAGGTCTCGTGCATGAGCATCTGGTCTTCTTTGTCATATTTCGACTTGTCGAAGTGGTCGTGCACATATTTCACGCGCTCAAAGAGCTTGTGGTTGAGCGTGACGCTGTTGCTGTGCTCCGAGAGCAGGGGCATCATGCGGTTGGAGACTGCCAGTAGCGAGTCGTCGGCATTGGCCGAGAGCATGGGGTAGAACACGCCCAGCACGCGGACGAGAGTCTTGCCCGAGCGCTCGAGAGCGACGATGGTGTTCTCAAAGGTTGGCTCGCTCTCCTGGTTGGCTATGGCTTCTATCTCCTGGTTGTGCTCGGCAATGCCTTGCTTGATGGCAGGCTCGTAGTCGGCCACAGTGATGTGGTCAAAAGGGATTGCTCCATGAGTGGTCTTAAACTCATGGAAAAATACATTATCGGCGTTCATATTGCTTGTAAATGAAATGATTATCGCTAAAAGTAATATTGCGGTTTTGTGCATATTATTATATCTTGGTGACTTATTTCTTAAACAACTGGCTTATCACTGCCTCTCTTATCAATGCCACATAGTCGCGGTCGAGCCCATGCTCTAGCAGATAGTGGCAGTCGGCATTGTAGCTTTCTACAAAGGTGTGTATCTTGTCGCCCTTTGAGGCTGCCAATGATTGCTTGTATTGCGCCACCGCCTCGTCGGCCCGGCCGTTGCACAAGAGCATGTGGCCATAGTTCAAGTGGTCTTGTGCATCATCTTCTCCCGAGTCGATGATTTTCTTGTAGTAGTTCTCGCTCTGCTCATAGTTGCCCAGGGCAAACGAGCACCACGCTATGGGCCGCCAGGCCTTGTGCTTGCTCGGAGCCAGATATTCTACCTTGAAGTAATACTTTAAGGCTTCTTCGGTTTTTCCTTGCTCGAGAAGGCAATGTCCTATATTAAGACACAGCGACGCATTGTCGGGAGCCAGCTGCTCGGCCCTCAAGTAATAGGTGAGCGCGTGGTCCACGTCTTTCAAGGCGCGGTAGCAGGTGGCGATGTGCCTCAAGTTCCAGGTGTCTTGGTCGTTGACCAGGTCGTAGCGCTTGTAGTAGTCGACGGCTTTCGCATATTGGCCCAGGTTTTGATAGGCAAAACCAATCTTTTGCAACACTTGAGGCGACACGTCGTCGTGGACGTCGAGCATGTGGTGGTAATACTTGATGGAGTCCTGATAGAACCCGTTCTTCATGTAAAACTCGGCAATCACGCCCAGGTTCACCTTGTCGTCGAGCACACGTTGCATAAAGGGCAACTGCAGGAAGTCCATGCTGGAGTCAAAAATCGACTGAAACTCGGCCTTGCGCGAGAAGAGCTTGAAGAAGCGGTACAGGTCTTGAATGTATCGGTTCACCATCATGTCGCGCTCCTGCTTGTCGCCGTCGGGCAGCTCCTCGGCCTTCATCTCGCTCATGTCGGCATTTTGCGCGTCAAATTGCGATATCATCATTTTGCGCTGGCTCTCGGGAACCGACGACATGGAGAAGGCAAACGAGAACTTGTCGCTGTCGCACAGGAATGGCGCGCTCTCAATCACCTGCAGCAGCCGGGTCTCGTCGTTGCCAAAGAGGCTCTCGAGCGAACTGTGATGCACATGATAGGGCATGAACCAGTTGGCTAGCGAGTTGAAGAACGGGTAGGACTTGAGATGAGAAAAAGTGGAGATAAACACATCGCTGCCCTCAAACTGCAACTTCTGCAATTCCTCCATCTTCTTGGTCACCCCGCTCTTGTCGAGCCAGTCGGCCCACTCGGGATTGTCCTCTAAGTCCGTGGGGTCGATGATGCCCGACTTTCCACGAAGTTTCTTCAATAGCTCGGGGCTCACTTTCATGATGTTAGGCATCAAGTCTTCACGCATTCGTTTAGATATGTTTTCGGTGTTGCGTGAGTGGATGAGCCGGCGCGTGATTGATTCTATATCACTCTTGAAATTGGGACATGAGCTCACCACCTCGATCTTGGCGCGCAATTGCTGCGACTGGGCGATGCGCTTCCTGTACTGGTACATCACGATCACCGCTGCGCTCAATGCGCGCACCTGCACATCGGCGTCGGCGGCACTCATGTAGGCATCGAGCAGCAAGTGCAGTTTTGCCTGGTCGTAAAACTTGATGCAGCCGAGCAATAGAGCCGAGATGAGCAGCCCCTTCAAGTGGGCAGGCACCTGAGTGCGCTTCAAGAACTCGGTGATAGCGCTTGTGTCCTGCACAGTGAGAGGGAATTGAGTCCACACCTTGTTGAATAGGTCTCGCTCTACTTGCTCGATAGAGCGCTTGATGTGGTTGAGCGCTTGATCGTTTCTATCGCTGGCAGGAACGGCTGACAGCATACTGTAGCGCTTTGACAAATTGTCATATTGTGCGATGATATCGCTCACTGTGGTCCGGGCCATCGTGGCCGCGCGCGTGTAGAACAACTCAAGCGACTGGCCGCTCGAGAGGTTGATCACGCAGCGGTCGGTCAAGGTGTAGATGGCTTGCACGATATCTTGCAATATCTTGCCGCGGCCGGTATCCTTGGCGCCAGCCACAACATATTGCAACATAAGGTCGTAGGCCATCTTCTGCTGCTCATATTGTTCGCCCAGCAAGTAGTCGGCTGTGGCATCAACTAGGGTTTTCAACTTGAGCAATGCCTCGTATATGCTATTTTCTTCAAGCAATTGAAGAATTTCAGCTTTTGTCTTGTTAATTTCTTGTAAGTTCATGACTTCAATTATCTAACAAATACTGTGCAAACTTAGTGAATTTTGGCCAAAAAAAGTGTCTTGGCCCCAAGAAAATAGGGCCAAGACACCTCTATGCTATTCTTTTCTTGCTGCGCCAGATCAGCGCAGACGCTCACTGTCGCTCAAGAGCTTCTTGTCGTGGGCGATGCCGCGGTAAGCCAGGGCATAGAGCACGATTGCGACGATGGGCAACACATTGCCCAGGTGCATGACGCTCACGGTGCCATTGCTCTTCTGGGTGAATGCCAGCACCATGATGCACAGCAGCATGGCGATTGTGAGCGCGATGCATATCGCGCACAGGTTCATCTGCGACTTCAGGTTTTTATACTTGAATATGGTGATGATTGTAATCACCACAATCAATGCGTCCATCACCGAGAGGAGCATGTCGGGATGAGTTTCGCCTGCAATTCCGCTATAGATGGCGCCCAGCATGTACTGCTGCGGGCCAAATTGGATTGTGATCGACGTCATGAAAGCAAACACAATCATCAATACAGCTGCAAGAAAGAGATACACAGTCTGCCAACGTTGTAGAACCATTTTAGTAAATATAAGTTTTAATGTGTTATTGAAAATTGATTTTCTGCAAAATTAAGATTTTACTCCTATATTGAAAAATTTATTTCAGTTTTTCCTTCAGGTAGCGGCCTGTGTAGCTCTCGGGACACTGTGCGATTTGCTCGGGTGTGCCCTCGGCCACCACGTTGCCGCCATCAATGCCGCCCTCTGGGCCCAGGTCGATCACGTGGTCGGCACACTTGATGATATCCATGTTGTGCTCGATGATAATCACGGTGTTGCCCTTCTCGATGAGCTGGTTGAACGACTTAATCAAGGTGTTGATGTCGTGGAAATGCAGGCCGGTCGACGGTTCGTCGAAGATAAACATGGAGTGGGCTTTCTTGTCGCCGCTCATGTAGTAGGCCAGCTTCACGCGCTGGTTCTCGCCGCCCGAGAGGGTCGACGACGACTGGCCGAGCTTGATGTAGCCCAGCCCCACGTCTTGCAGGGGCTTGAGCCGCGCCACTATTTTCTTCTCATTATATTGATTAGTCTCCGAGAAAAACTCGATGGCCTGGTTCACGGTCATGTCGAGCACATCGGCTATATTCTTGCCACGGAAGGTGACCTCGAGCGCGTTGTGGCTGAAACGCTTGCCATGGCACGCCTCGCAAGCGAGGGTGATGTCGGCCATAAATTGCATCTCGATCGTGATGGTGCCCTCACCCTTGCACTCCTCGCAGCGGCCGCCGGCGTTGTTAAAGGAGAAGTAGCCGGCGCCGTAGCCCATCTGCTTCGACAATTGCTGGGCGGCAAAGAGGTGCCTGATCTCGTCGAATGCCTTGAGATAGGTGGCAGGATTGCTGCGCGACGACTTGCCGATGGGGTTCTGGTCGACAAATTGCACGCTCGATATCAAGTCGACGTCGCCCTCGAGCGAGCTATAGGTGCCTGGAGCATCCATGTTCTCGCCATAGTGGCGCGACAGAGCACGATAAAGGATGTCGTCGACGAGGGTCGACTTGCCCGAGCCGCTCACGCCGGTGACCACGGTCATCACACCCAGCGGGAACTTCACGTCGATGTTCTTCAAGTTGTTTTCGGCCGCCCCTTTCACCTCGATGTAGTTGCTCCAGTGGCGGCGCACTTTGGGCACCTCGATGCGCAGTTTGCCTGTCAAGTACTGCGTGGTATAGCTCTGCTTGGCGCTCTTGAGTTTGTCGACAGGGCCTTGATACACGATCTGGCCGCCCCGGCGTCCGGCCTCGGGGCCCACGTCGATCAGGTAGTCGGCAGCCCTGATGATTTCCTCGTCGTGCTCCACCACCACCACGGTGTTGCCCAGCGACTGGAGCATGCGCAGCACCTTGATGAGCCGGTCGGTATCGCGCGAGTGCAAGCCTATGCTGGGCTCGTCGAGAATGTAGATTGAGCCCACCAGCGAACTCCCAAGCGACGTCGCCAGGTTGATGCGCTGGCTCTCGCCACCCGAGAGGGTAGACGAGAGGCGGTCGAGCGTGAGGTAGCCCAGACCCACATCGTTCAGGTATTCCAGTCGGTTGTTGATCTCGTCGAGCAAGCGCTTTGATATTTTCTTCTCGGTCTCGTCGAGCTCGATGTGCTTGAACCACTCGGCAAGGTCGTCGACTGGCATTTGCACCAGCTGGCCTATCGTCTTGCCATTGATTTTCACATAGCTGGCTTCGGGCTTGAGTCGTGACCCATGGCAAGTGGGGCACACCGTCTTGCCGCGGTAGCGTGCCAGCATCACGCGGTACTGTATCGAGTAGGACTTGCTTTTAATCCACTTGAAAAATCCGTCAATGCCCGGGAAGTCGTTCACACCGTGCCACAACATGTCCTTCTGCTCCTGAGTGAGCTGGAAATACGGGCGATGGATGGGAAATCCCACTTGGGCGGCGACATGGATGAACTGGCGTTTCCACTCGCTCATCACCTGCCCACGCCAGCACATCACAGCGTCGTCGTAGACCGAGAGCGTCTTGTTGGGAACCACCAGATTCTCATCGATGCCCACGATTTTGCCGAAGCCCTCGCAAGTGGGGCAGGCCCCGATGGGATTGTTGAAGTTAAACATCAACTCGGTGGGCTCCTGAAAGGTCATGCCATCGGCCTCAAAGCGCTTTGAAAACACATGCTCGGCGGTTGTGCCGTCAGCAAGCCACACCTTGAGTATGCACTCGTCGTGGCCCTCATAGAATGCGGTCGACAAGGAGTCGAGCAGGCGCATCTCATCTTCCTTGTTGTGGGTCACGGCCATGCGGTCGATAAGCAAGCGGTATTTTCCATCACCTGCGCCTGCCTTGATGACATCGGCGATTTGCACAAATTTCCCGTCAATTTCGAGGCGGGAGTAGCCGCCCTTGAGCAAGACCTCGAGTTGCGAGGCCAGGTCGCGCCCCTCGGGCACCACAATCTCGGTGAGAATGGCAAAACGGGTGCCGTCGGGGTAGCCGTTGATCACGTCAATCACGTCGTCGGCCGTGTGCTTCTTCACCAAGTCTCCCGAGATGGGGGAGTAGGTCTTGCCGATGCGGGCAAAGAGCAGCCGCAAGTAGTCGTAAATCTCGGTCGACGTGCCCACGGTGCTGCGCGAGTTGCGCGTGTTCACTTTCTGCTCGATGGCGATTGCCGGTGGCAGCCCCTTGATGAAGTCGCAGTCGGGCTTCGACATGCGCCCCAGAAACTGGCGGGCGTAGGACGACAGACTCTCTACATATCGGCGCTGGCCCTCGGCATAGAGGGTGTCGAATGCCAGCGACGACTTGCCAGAGCCCGAAAGCCCGGTGATGACCACAAACTTGTTGCGGGGAATTGTTACATCTATGTTCTTGAGATTGTTGACGCGTGCGCCTTTGATAATGATATCGCCTGAAACCATTTTGCCTTCTTCCTATTTAAAATGCAAAGTTAGTGAAAATTTGCCATCACATGAAATATATCAATCTTGCAATTACTAATTATTTTTAAATTAAGGCGCTTTTGCTTGCATATGCCAGAAACTATTTCTAATTTTATTGCCGAAAAGCACTTTTCTAAGCGCGTATAATCATTATTAAACTTATAATAAAATAAATGTTATGAAACCAATTAATATCATTTTGGCAGTTTTGGGCGGCGCAATCGCTGGCGCTGCTGTGGGTCTGCTTTTTGCTCCCAACAAGGGCAACGAGACCCGTCAGAAGATCGTTGATGCTCTGAAAAAGAAGGGCGTGAAGATGGAACCTGAGAAGATCGACGAACTTGCCGCCGACATCAGCAAAGAACTTGAAAAATAAATCATCATAAAACAGAATACAATCATGAAGTACATCTTATATTCGTTCCTGGGTGGAGCCCTGGTGGGCGCAAGCATCGCAATCCTTTTTGCTCCCGAGAAGGGTGAGGACACCCGCAAGCGCATCAAGGACCTGCTCAAGAAGAAAGGCATCGACTTCACCGACGACGAGGTGGAGCGCTTGGTCGACCAGATTTCGGCACAGATCGAGCAGTAAACTCGCCGCAACATGACATGTGCGGTGCTGACATCTTGTCACTATCAATCAAAATATAGAAAATG
Organism: uncultured Prevotellaceae bacterium; assembly: GCA_900314215.1. Taxonomy (GTDB): domain Bacteria; phylum Bacteroidota; class Bacteroidia; order Bacteroidales; family Muribaculaceae; genus Sodaliphilus. The sequence continues at coordinate 44,581 of OMUK01000038.1, read as the reverse complement.
CATGGTGCACACTTTGCGCCATGCTTTTCTCGTAAATAAGTAATTGACTTCATTATGACCGACAACGATTATACACAACTGTGGCAGCAAGTGAAAGACTACATCAAGCTGCAAGTGGATTACTCCAAACTCACGGTGGCCGAGAAACTCACCATCCTGCTGTCGAGAATCATCCTGATTGTGGTGGCCCTGCTGCTGGGCGCATCAATCCTGCTGTTGCTCTCGGCCGCCCTGGTGGTGGCTCTCACTGGCATTGTGGGCGAGACTTGGGTTGCATGCCTCATTGTGGCGGCCATCTACCTGCTGCTGTTGCTTATCGTTTTTGCCCTCAAGTCGCATCTCATCACCAACCCCATGGCGCGGTTTATCTCTAAACTGCTGATTAATCCAACCATCGACAACAATAACAATCAAACTCCCGAGGCATGAAAAATAAAACTACACAGGATGCTAAATTCAAAGGAATGACCCTCGACCAAATCAGATATGAGCGCATGAAGGCGCTGATGATGATCGAGGTGAACAAGGCGCAAGCTGCAGCCACTGCCGCGCAAATCAAGCAACGAGCCTCGAGCCAGGGCGTGCGCGGCCTTCTCTTTGAGGGCCTCGCATTGAAGCGCCTCAAGGTAGCCGACTATGTGTTCTTGGGTTTCAAAGCCTCGCAATTATTGTTTAAATTGTGGCGAAAACGCAGCAAACTTTAATGCGAAATTAAAGTTTTTGAAGAAAAATTTTTCGGATTATCATTTTTTTATTTTATATTTGCAACCAATTAGCACAAATAAGGATTTATTAACTAAAACAGATTGCCTATCGACGTGAACATTACTTATTGAATTATAAAAAATAAAAAGTAATGAAAAAACTAAGTGACGAGAGTGACGAACGCCTGATCACGCTTTACGCCGACGGGTGTAACGAGGCTTTCGATGAATTGGTCGAGCGGCACAAAAATCGCATCTTCTCGTATATTTTTCATTCGGTGAAAAATGCCGAACTAGCCGACGATATCTTCCAGGAGACATTTGTCAAGGCTATTATGACTATACGCCAGAAGCGATATGTCGAAAACGGAAAGTTCTCGGCTTGGATCACTCGCATTGCCCACAACTTGATTATCGACCACTTCAGGCAGGAGAAGTCGGAGAATTTGCAGTCGACCGACGCCACCGAGGTCGACATTCTCAATCGCAAAGAGCTGAGCGAGGCCACCATAGAGGATAATATCATATCTTCTCAAATCGAGCAAGATGTGCATCGGCTCATCAAGGCCTTGCCCGACAACCAGCGCGAGGTGCTGCTCATGCGCTACTATAAGAACATGAGTTTCAAGGAGATTGCCGACCTCACGCAAGTAAGCATCAACACCGCCCTGGGACGCATGCGCTACGCCATACTCAACATGCGGCGCTTGGCCGAAGAAAACAACATCATCTTGACCATGTGATGCCCCCACATGTGCAATGGTGACTCACCCCCCCCTATAGAGAACCGTGCGGCATGCGCTTGCGCGGTTTTTTCATTTTATTAAGATGACGAATGCAAAAAAAATGGAACGAAATTTGTTAAAAGGCTAGATTAGATGTAATTTTGCAGTTGCATTTCGCCTAAGCGCTAAAAATAAGAATAATACACTATAAAAATACTTTATCACAAAAGATGAACGTTACACTAGACAAGATTGATAATGTGAACGCTACGCTCACAATATCTTTTAAAGAAGAAGACTATCAAAACGACGTTAAGAAAGAATTGAATGAGATTGGCCGCACGCGTCCCATCAAGGGCTTCCGCCCAGGTCATGTGCCCTTTGGCATCCTCAAGAAATTCTATGGCGAGCAAGTGCTGGCCGACGTTATAGATAAGAAGTTGAGCAAAGAGCTCTCCAACTATATCGTAGAAAACAAAATCGACGTGCTGGGTGAGCCCATGGTGAACAAGGACGTGAAGGTTGACCTGAAGAAAGACAAGGACTTTGATTTCAAGTTTGACCTGGGCATCGCTCCCGAGTTTGATCTGAAGCTCGACAAGCGCGTGAAGATACCTTATTATAATATAGAAGTGAGCCAGGAGATGGTCGACAAGCAGACCGAGGCCTATCGCAAGCAATTTGGCAAGCAAGTGCCTGGCGAGGTGGCCGACGAGGAGTCGGTGCTGCGCGGCTCGATGGTAGAGCTCAACGAGGATGGCACCGAGAAAGAAGATGGCATCAAGGTTGAGAAGACCTCGATTTATCCCCGCTACCTGAGCAACGACGACGAGAAGAAGAAATTTGTGGGCAAGAAAGTGGGCGAGGACGTGGTCTACAACCCCTACACCTCGGTAGCCGGCAATGAGAACGAGCTCGCCAGCGTGCTCAACCTCGACAAGGAAGCTGCCAAAGATGTGAAGAGCAACTTCAAGTTCACTGTCAGTGAGATTCTTGTGAGTGAGCCTGCCGAGATGAACCAAGAATTCTTCGACGAGGTGCTGGGCAAGGACGTGGCCAAAGACGAGAAGCAATACACCGAGAAGGTGAAGGAGATGATTGGCAACCAGCTCAAGAACGATAGCAACTATCGCTTCACCGTCGACGCCGAGCGCGTGCTGCGCAAGAAGGTGGGCGAGCTCGAGCTGCCCGAGGCCTTCCTGAAGCGTTTCCTGCTTGCACAGAACAAGGACGTCGATGAGAAGAAGATCGAAGAGAAGTGGCCCAATACCAAGAGCCAGCTCGAGTGGCAACTCATCAAGGAGAAAGTGGCACGCAACCTCAACGTGAAGCTCGAGAACGAGGACAAGCTGCGCATGGCACGCTACTATGCCGCACAGCAGTTTGCTCAATATGGCATGGGCAACGTCCCCGACGACGTGATCGACCGTTATGCTCATCAGCTCCTTGAGAAGCCTGAGTACAGCAACGAGATCTCTAACCGCGCAATGGACAACAAGGTGTTTGACGCCATCAAGAACGCTGTGGGCGTCGATGAGAAAAACGTTACTGTCGACGAGTTCCAGAAGCTCTTTGAAAGCGACAAGAAAAAATAAGACACAATCATAACATAATGTGGGGGAGAGCGGTCATTAGGTCAATGCCGCTCTTTCTCGTTAAATTTGGCATAATAATTGCTAAACATCATATTGTCACAAATCACAAAACATTAAAATGATGAACAACGATTTTAGAAACTACGCCGTTCACCACCTTGGCATGAACGGACTTGCTCTCGACGAGTACACCTCGCAAGTGAGCGACAATTACATAAGCCCCACCATCATCGAGGAGCGCAAGCTCAATGTGGCACAGATGGATGTGTTCTCCCGCTTGATGATGGACCGCATCATATTCCTGGGCACGCAGGTCGACGACTATACCGCCAATGTGATACAAGCACAGCTGCTCTATCTCGACTCGGCCGACCCTGGCAAGGACGTGTCGATCTACATCAACTCGCCTGGCGGCTCGGTATATGCCGGCCTTGGCATCTACGACACCATGCAGTATATCCAGAGCGATGTGTCGACCATATGCACCGGCATGGCAGCCTCGATGGCCGCTGTGCTGCTTGTGGCAGGCCAGAAGGACAAGCGTTTTGCCCTCAAGCACTCGCGAGTGATGATACACCAGCCCATGGGCGGAATTCAGGGCCAGGCTTCTGATATCGAGATCACTTCACGCGAAATCTTGAAGTTGAAAAAGGAACTCTACACCATCATCAGCGAGCACTCGGGTCAGCCCTACGACAAGGTTTACGCCGATAGCGACCGCGACTACTGGATGACCAGCGACGAGGCACTGAAATATGGCATGATCGACAAGGTACTTGAAAAAGCAAAATAAAGCATGGCAAAACGAGGAGGAGATGTGATGCGATGCAGCTTCTGCGGCCGCAGTGAGCGTGAAGTGCAACTGCTCATGCCGGGGCTGAACGGCTGCATATGCAATGAGTGTGCCGAGCGCGCCAACGAGCTTGCCCATGAGTATCTTGGCAAGATTGCCGAGGAGTCGGTGCCCACTTTGGACATTAAAAACCTGCCCAAGCCCGAGGAAATCAAGAAATATCTCGACGACTACGTGATAGGGCAGGACGAGGCCAAGAAATACCTCTCGGTGGCAGTCTACAACCACTACAAGCGCCTGGTGCAGAAGAAGACCGACGACGATGTGGAGATTGAGAAATCCAACATCATCATGGTGGGCCCCACTGGCACTGGCAAGACTTTGCTTGCCAAGACCATAGCCCGCCTGCTCAAGGTGCCCTTTGCCATCGTCGACGCCACGGTGCTCACCGAGGCTGGCTATGTGGGCGAGGACATCGAGTCGCTCTTGACCCGCTTGCTTCAAGCCTGCGACTACAATGTGAAGGAGGCCGAGCGAGGCATCGTCTTTATCGACGAGATCGACAAGATAGCACGCAAGGGCGACAACCCGTCGATCACCCGCGACGTGAGTGGCGAGGGCGTGCAACAGGGCTTGCTGAAGCTGCTCGAGGGGTCGATTGTGAACGTTCCGCCCCAAGGCGGCCGCAAGCATCCCGAGCAGAAGATGATTCCTGTCGATACCAAGAATATTCTCTTTATATGCGGTGGCGCCTTTGAAGGCATCGAGCGCAAAATCGCCCAGCGACTCAACACGCATGTGGTGGGTTACGGCACCAATAGCAAGGTGCGCCGCGTGGAGCAAGAGAAGCTGCTGCACTTTGTGGCTCCGCAGGACCTGCGCTCGTTTGGCTTGATTCCCGAGATCATAGGCCGACTGCCTATTCTCACCAATCTTGAGCCACTCGACCGCAATGCGCTGTTGCGCATTCTCACCGAGCCCAAGAATGCGATCGTGAAGCAGTATCAGAAGCTCTTCAAAATGGACGGCGTGGAGCTCATTGTGCCTCAAGAGGTGCTGGAATATGTGGTCGACAAGGCCATCGAGTATAAACTCGGTGCCCGCGGCCTGCGCTCTATCTTCGAGACGATCATGATCGACGCCATGTATCAGGCCCCGTCGTCGCGCAAGCGCAAATATACCGTTACCCTCGACTACGCAAAGCACCAACTCGAGAAGTCGAATTTTGAGTATTTGAAAGATGCAAGTTGATTTTTGAGGCAAAAAACTCGAAAAAATATTTTGATAGAATGAAACGAAATTTGTTTGTTTCATTCTATTTTTTTATATTTGTAACTCGATAAAGACCTGCAAACTTTTATTTCAATGACTGACAAGAAAAAAATTACGACAGTACTGAAAAAATACTTCGGTTTTGATACTTTCAAAGGCAACCAGGAGCAAATCATCCTTAATCTTCTGAACGAAAACGACACCTTTGTGCTCATGCCCACTGGAGGAGGAAAATCGCTGTGTTACCAGTTGCCATCGCTCATGATGGAGGGCACAGCCATTGTCATCTCGCCACTCATCGCCTTAATGAAAAATCAAGTCGATGCCATGCGCACCCACGATGCCGACGATGGAATAGCCCACTTCTTGAACTCGTCGCTCAACAAGGTCGAAATCAACAAGGTGAAGGAAGACATCGTAGCAGGCAAGACCAAATTGCTCTATGTGGCACCCGAGTCGCTCACCAAGGAGGAGAACATCGAGTTTCTCAAGAGCGTGAAAATCTCGTTCTATGCCGTCGACGAGGCCCACTGCATCTCGGAGTGGGGCCATGACTTCCGCCCAGAGTATCGCCGCATCAGGCCTATTATCAACGAGATATGCCGCCGGCCCATCATAGCGCTCACCGCCACGGCCACGCCCAAGGTGCAGCACGACATCATGAAGAATCTCGACATCCAAGACGCCCACGTCTTCAAGTCGTCGTTCAACAGGCCCAATCTCTACTACGAGGTGCGACCCAAGTTGGCCGACGTCGACAAGGAAATCATACGCTACATCAAGTCGATGGAAGGCAAGTCGGGCATCATCTACTGCTTGAGCCGCAAGGAAGTGGAAGACTTGGCCAAGACGCTGCAGGTCAACAACATCAAGGCCCGGCCTTATCATGCCGGCATGGACAGCGCCACGCGCAGCGCCAATCAAGACGCCTTCTTGAAAGACGAAATCGACGTGATTGTGGCCACCATCGCCTTTGGCATGGGCATCGACAAGCCCGACGTGCGCTTTGTGATACACTACGACATACCCAAGAGCCTCGAGGGATACTACCAGGAAACGGGCCGCGCCGGCCGTGATGGCGGCGAGGGCCAGTGCATCACGTTCTACTCGCAGAAGGACTTGATCAAGTTGCAGAAGTTTATGCAAGGCAAGCCGGTCAACGAGCAGGAGATAGGCAAGCAGCTGCTGCAAGAGACGGCCGCCTATGCCGAGTCGTCGGTGTGCCGCCGCAAGACGCTGCTCCACTACTTTGGCGAGGAATATACCGAGGAGAATTGCGGCAACTGCGACAACTGCCTGCACCCGCGCAAGAAGATTGAGGCTACCGACGAGCTCTGTGCCGTGATCGAGACCATCCTGGCTCTCAAGGAGAAATTCAAAGCCAACTATGTGATAAAGGTGATGCTGGGCGAGCCCACGACCGAAATCAAGTCGTATCAGCACGACAAGATCGAGGAGTTTGGCTGCGAGAAGGACCACGACGCCAAGTTCTTGAATGCGATTATCAACCAGGCCGTGATAGCCGGCTACCTGAATCGCGACATCGAGAACTATGGACTGCTCAAGGTGTCGCCGCTTGGCAAGAAATTCCTGGAGCACCCCACCACGTTCACCATGGTCGAGGACCGCGACTTCAGTGACACCGACGAGGTGGAGATGCATAGCGGGGCCGCAGGCGCTCTCGACCAGGAGCTCTACAGCATATTGCGCGACTTGCGCAAGAAGATTGCGCGGCAAAATGAACTGCCGCCCTACGTGATTTTCCAAGACCCGTCGCTCGAGGCCATGGCCACCACCTATCCCGTCAACCTGGAAGAATTGCAAAACATTCCTGGCGTGGGACAGGGCAAGGCAAAACGCTATGGCAAGGAATTTGTCGAGCTCATCAAGAAATATGTGGATGAGAACGAAATAGAGCGCCCCGAGGACCTGCGCGTGCGCACGGTGGCCAACAAGAGCCGCTTCAAGATCGACATCATCCAGAATATCGACCGCAAGACCGACCTCGATGCCCTCGCTCAAGCCAAGGGCTTGGAGTTTGACGAACTGCTCGAAGAGATTGAGTCAATCGTCTACTCGGGCACCAAGATCAATATCGACTACTATCTTGAGGAGAACATGGACGAGGACCACATGTGGGACATCTTCGACTACTTCAAGGAGAGCGATACCGACCGCATCTCGATTGCCGAGAAAGAGCTTGGTCCCGATTACACCGAGGAAGAAATACGCCTGGTGCGCATCAAGTTTATCAGCGAGATGGGCAACTAACTCACTTGATGAAATTTCGATGAAATCAACACAAAACTTCGGTCGGCACATCGATGCGGCCGAAGTTTTGCTTTTGTTACTGTGTTCTCAAAAAATAATGTTAATTTTGTGAGGTCAATTTAACTGAGCGTGTGATGAATATTATCAATTTCTTCTTGACTCTGATGCTCGTCATTGTCATTCATGAATGTGGGCATCTCTTCATAGCACGCGCATTTGGTTGCAGGGTAAAAAGATTTCAATTATTCTTTGGCAAGGTGTTCTCGGTCAAGCCCAAACCTCGTAGCGACGGGAAACCCTCCTGGCGCGACACCGAGTATGCCATCGGGTGGCTGCCTCTGGGCGGCCTCACAGAATATGAAGACCAGCCATCACCGCGCCAGGAAGTCGACGAGAATGGCAATGAAGTCGTGGTGGAAGCTCCTAGCGAGCCATGGTACTACAGCAGCAAGCCTGCCTGGCAGCGATTGCTCATCTCGCTTGCTGGCGTGCTGTTCAACCTGCTCACAGCATTGGCGATTTTCACAGCAATTGTGTTCACGGCCGATGTAAAGGTCATGCCCTACAGGGGCAATCCCAGTGGCATGTATTTCAGTCCGATTGCCTTGAATGCTGGCTTCAAGAATGGCGACATTCCGCTCAGTGCCGATGGCAAACCGCTGCAATACCTCACCGACGCCGAAGTCAATGAGATCGTAAACGCCCATGAAGTAGCAGTATTGCGCGACCATTACGACACGGTGACGATAAAAATCGCTCCCACGCTGAAAAAGAATTATCAGCTATCAAAGCGAAATCCCAACAATTTCTTTATGGCCTATAATGGCTCGGACCATGAGTGCTGGAAACACGTGAGGTTGCCGTTCATTCAGTCGGTGCGGCTCGTGTGTGTCATGATGGGCGGTGAGATGAAAGAGGCCCTGGGCGACGCGCTCAACTTTGTGGGCATCAAGGTGCACTTCACAGCGCCTTTTTCTCACGACAGCTTCCGCGAGAGTGTGCAGGTAAATCTACGCAGGCACTCGTTTATCGCCGATTTGGCCTCATATTCAATCTTTTTGTTTTTTCTCAACATCATCCCCATATATCCACTCGATGGCGGTTCGGCGGTATTTTGCATCTATGAGATTGTTACAGGGCATAAACCGAGCAATAAATTCCGTACTGTGGTGGGAATGATAGGCTCACTCATCATCATCATCGTGTTCTGGATATTGCCGTTTTTTAATTAGAACATTTAAAATGAAATATATATATGATTGAAATCAACAATGGTATCATCAAGACAGTGCGCTCGCTTGGCGTGAAGAAATATCGCGACGAGGAGGGCCTCTTTGTGGCCGAGGGCACAAAATGCGTGCGCGACACCTGGGGCAATTTCAATTGCCGCTGGCTCATATGCACCCGGGCTTGGCACGATCGCCTGGCCAATGCCACCATGCACGACAAGATTGTGCTGGCCAGCAACCAGCAGATGGCCCGCATGTCGCAATTCAACACGCCGAGCGAGGTGATTGCCGTCTATGAGTTGCCACACTACAGCGTCGACGATGCCGAGGTGCGCAGCAACCTCAATATTGTGCTCGACAATGTGCAGGACCCTGGCAACCTGGGCACGATCATGCGGCTTGCCGACTGGTATGGCATCCACAATATCTTTGCCAGCATAGGCACGGTCGACGTCTTCAACCACAAGGTGGTGCAGGCTACCATGGGCGCCATCTCGCGCGTGAAGGTGCACTATTGCGACTTGGAGCAGCTGCTCGACCACTATGGCAACCTGCCAGTGTGGGGCACCTTCCTCGATGGCGACAACATTTATTCCACCCAGCTGGAGAGCAAGGGCTTTGTCGTGTTTGGCAACGAGGGGCAAGGCATAGGTGCCAAGGTGGCACGCAAAGTCACCAAGCGGCTCTTGATACCAGCATGGCCTCATGAGGGTGGCGGCAGCGAGTCGCTCAATGTGGGCGTGGCAGCTGCCATCACCATCAGCGAGTTCCGACGTGCCGACCTAATGACTACTAAAAACGCAACTAAACGTCATGGCTAAAGTAAAAACAATGTATTTCTGCAAGAATTGCGGAGCCGAGTCGCCCAAGTGGGTAGGGCGATGCCCCTCGTGCGGCGAGTGGAACACCTATGTGGAGGAGCCTGTCGCTCCTAAGTCGAAACACGGTAGCCTGCTGGGCGATGACACCGAGCACAAAGCCATCACACCTATTAAGATAAGTGATGTGAAGGCCGAGCAGATGGCCCGCATCAAGTTGCCAAGCGCCGAACTCGACCGCGTGCTGGGCGGTGGACTGGTGCCAGGGTCAATTATTCTGATAGGTGGCGAACCTGGCATAGGCAAGTCGACGCTGGTGTTGCAAAACGTGCTGCGCATTCGCTCACGCAAAGTGCTCTATATCTCGGGCGAGGAGAGCCCGCAACAGTTGCGCATGCGTGCCGACCGCATCGCCGGGGGCCGCATGGACTGCGAGTGCTACCTGCTGTGCGAGACCTCGCTCGACAACATCTTTGCCAGCATTAAGGCCAACAAGCCCGACCTGATCATCGTCGACTCCATCCAGACGATTGCCAGCGACCAGCTCGAGTCGGCTGCAGGCAGCGTGAGCCAGGTGAGGGAGTGTGCCGCAGCATTCCTGCGATACGCCAAGCAGACGGCCACCCCCGTCATCTTGATCGGACACATCAACAAGGAGGGCAGCATCGCCGGACCTAAAGTGCTGGAACACATCGTCGACGCCGTGCTGCAATTTGAGGGCGACCGGCACTACATGTACCGCATTTTGCGCAGCATCAAGAACCGCTTTGGCAACACGAGCGAGATAGGCATTTATGAGATGAAGGAAGACGGCTTGCGCGAGGTGACCAACCCCAGCGAGATGCTGCTCTCGCAAAGTAGCGAGCCACTCTCGGGCACGGCCATAGGCGTGACCATCGATGGGGCCCGCCCGTTTCTCATCGAGACCCAGGCCCTGGTGAGCACTGCCGCCTATGGCACTGCGCAACGCTCGGTCACTGGCTTCGACCCTAGGCGCATGAATATGCTCCTGGCCGTGCTCGAGAAGCGCGTGGGCTTCAAGCTGGCGCAGAAGGATGTGTTTCTCAACATTGCAGGCGGCCTCAAGGTCAACGACCCGGCGCTCGACCTGGCTGTGATATGCGCTATACTCTCAAGCAACGTCGACATGCCCATCAACAAGGGCGTGTGCATGACCGGAGAGGTGGGCCTCTCGGGCGAAATCAGGCAAGTGACCCGCATCGACCAGCGCATCGGCGAAGCCGAGAAATTGGGATTCACGAGCATCATCATTCCTGCCAACAACATCAAGGGCATGCATGTCGAGGAATTGAAAATCAAGCTCATCGAGGTCTCTAAAGTCGAGGAAGCCTTCCGCTACCTCTTCGGATAGTGTTAAGGAAATAAAATGTGCTGGCCAATAGGTTAACAAATGCAAATTCTGCAAGCTGCAGTTAAACTATTTTCATTCGCAATAGTCAAAGAGTTGAATTTCATAATAAAACAATTTTCGCTGCAACAATAAAGCTTCAAACATTTGCTAACTTTTTCTTGAAAAGCACAATTCATTTTAGAGCCCGAATTGCTGGCAAGCACAATAAGGCAGAAAAATTAACTCCGACATCTGTTGCCGGAGTTTTTTTATTTTCAATGCGATTTCTTGGGCCTCACATTCGATTTTGATGGATTTTTCATTATCTTTGTAAAAAATAAAAGAAAAGATGTTGAATTCAATATTGCTATTTCTAAATCTTGGCACGGGCGAAATTGTGCTCATCGTGCTCGTTATCCTGTTGCTCTTTGGCGGCAAGAAGATTCCCGAACTCATGCGCGGCATGGGCAAGGGGGTGAAAAGTTTCAAGCAGGGCATGAATGAGGTGCAAGAAGAAATCGAGAATGCCGACAAGCCTGAGGAAAAGGCCGAGAATAAGAACTCGGCTACCAACCCCGATAAAAAAGCACCTAAAGATATATAATGGCTGAAGGGCAGGGCAAAGATCAGCTCGAGGAGATGTCGCTATGGGATCACCTCGATGCCTTGCGCGCTGTGCTCATCAAGATGATCATCGTCCTGGTGATAGCCACTGGCGTGCTTTTCTGCTTCATGCCCACGATATTCGACAGCGTCATTCTGGCACCGTGCAAGGGCGACTTCGTCCTGTACAGGGTATTTGAGAAAATCACCACGGGCATTCCCTTTGTGCCCGACTTCTCGACCCGGGGATTTGAAGTGCATCTCATCAACATCCAATTGGCATCGCAGTTTTTCATTCACATGTCGTCGTCGTTCTGGTTTGCCCTGGTGCTCACCTTTCCCATCATGCTCTACTTGCTGTGGACCTTTGTGAGCCCGGCATTGTATCCCAATGAGAAGCGCGGCTTTAAGTTGGCCTTTTCCATTGGCAATGTGATGTTTTTGCTCGGCGTCCTGGTGGGCTACTTCATTGTATTCCCCATCACGCTCAGGTTTCTTGCCGATTACCACGTGAGTGAGCTGGTGCCCAACCAAATCTCGCTCGACAGCTACATGGACACCTTCTTGATGCTCATCTTCATCATGGGCGTGGTCTTTGAGCTGCCTCTTCTGGCGTGGCTGTTGGGCAAAATGGGGGTGCTGCACCGGGAATTCTTCAAGAAATACCGCAAGCATGCCATTGTCATCCTCTTGGTCTTGGCCGCTGTCATCACCCCCACGGGCGATCCATTCACCCTCACCATCGTGTTCCTGCCCATCTACATCCTCTATGAGATGAGCGCGCTCTTGGTCAAGCCAGCACCGCGTGACCTCGACGCTGAACAACCTTAGGCCGGCCGACGGGACATAGACACAATCGGGGCTGCATTCTCGTCATTAGCAAAATGTGAATCAACGATATGCAGCCCGTAATTCTCTCTACAAGTTTCTCTTAATAATTGACAGTGATGTGATAGCAAGGCTGGCGCTCCTCGACGAGCACAAGGCACTTGTGCTGCATGCGCAGGCGATAGAGCACGTGGCCAAGTATGATTTTTTGCTCGGCGTAGGGGAGTTCTTCGCCCTCTTTGTTGACTGCCGTGAAGCTGTTGTGAGCGATATCAAATGTAGTGCCATAGCAGTGCGACGAGTTGGCCACCGCGTTGGTGTTAACCTTCTGCAAGCGTTGCACGTCTTCCAAGGTGCGGGTCACCGACGTTACCACAATTTTCTCGACGCGGGCATGGCGTGCCGCAAGCGAATCTTGATAATTGCGGGCTATGGTTTCGAGCAAGGCCTTGGCGTGATGGGTGAGATAGGGCACCGAGTGTGCCAAGTAGTTCACCTCATAGAGGTCGCAGGTCTCAATCTTCTCAAGCTGCGGTATCTTGGAAAAATCGGTGTCGCGGCTGGCAATGGGGGTGATGCCCCACTTTTTGGCAGCTGCAAGCTGCACGTCCTGATAGTCGTTGAAATAGAAAGGTTTCTCTTTTTTAGCATTTCGGGCCGCTTCCTTCTCCTTCTCGCTCATGCCGCCCTTGCAGCTCGTAATGCTGCACACGATTGTCGCAGTCGCCAGCACGATCGATACCATTTTTATAAATCGTAAATTTATTTTCATTGTCATCTATTGTTTTCAATCAACGTATGAAATTAGTGCTTTGCCATGGTTCTAGCTCAGGACGCTTGACTCCTGCCTTGGAGCCTGCCTCGATGCACTTCAGCAACCAAGCCATGTTGCGGGCCAGGGTGCGCATCGTCTGCATGCCCTCAAGGTCTTGCTTCACCTCGTCGGGGGTGTTGCCGTGCACTTGGTTCCAATATTGAGAAGTGACGATGGGCATGTTGTTGATCGAGAAGTACTTGTTGAGCACATCAAAAGAGGCCGTAGCCCCGCCACGCCTGCAGCTCACCACGCCTGCGGCAGGCTTAAAAGCCAGCTTGTCGCCCGACGAGTAAAACAAGCGGTCCATAAAGGCGAGCATTGCGCCATTGGGGCTGGCGTAGTACACTGGCGTGCCAAATACGAAGCCGTCGTAGTCCTGCGCCTCGGCGGCAACGATATTGACCATGTCGGTATTAAACACGCACCGGCCCAATTTGTCACATTGGTTGCAGCCCACACACCCAGGCATGGGGCGGGCTCCAATCCACGACACCTTGGTATTGATGCCGCAATCATTCAACGTGGACGATACCTCGGCAAGGGCAGTTGCCGTGCAGCCGTCGACGTGAGGGCTGCCATTGATTAATAACACTTGCATGACTTAAAATTGTTTACTCAAATTATTTATAACGCAGCTGGCTGCTCATTTATTTTGCTGTGAAGTAAGAAATATGCGACAATAATGGGCATTGCAAGAAAAACTTGTTAATTCCTGCAAAAATTGTGTGGGAATTGAGAGAAAATGCGTACTTTTGTACGCAATAAATGAAGCAGCATCGTTGCCAATGGCATAGCAGCTGTAACTCATGAATGAGAAATTATTTTTAACTACTATATTTATGTCATTTATTGCTGATCGTGTAAAAATGGAAGGACTCACATTCGACGATGTCCTCCTTATTCCTGCTTATTCTGAAGTATTGCCAAAAGATGTGAAGTTGCAGACCCGCTTCTCTCGCAACATCACTCTCAACGTGCCTCTGATTTCGGCCGCTATGGACACTGTGACCGAGTCGAACCTTGCCATAGCCATCGCCCGTGAAGGCGGCATAGGCGTGATCCACAAAAACATGAGCATTGAGGAACAAGCCCGCCAAGTGCACACGGTGAAACGTGCCGAAAACGGCATGATCTACGACCCCGTGACCATCAAGCGTGGCAGCCGCGTGATTGATGCCCTGAACATGATGAGGGACTACCACATAGGCGGCATCCCTGTAGTAGATGAAAACAAAAAACTGGTGGGCATCGTCACCAATCGTGACTTGCGCTTTGAGGACAACATGGAGCGCAAAATCGACGAGGTGATGACCAAGGACCACCTGGTGACCACCAACTCGACCACCAACCTGGAGGAGGCTGCCAAAATACTGCAGACCTACAAAATCGAGAAATTGCCAGTAGTTGACAAGGAAGGCAAACTCATAGGCCTGGTCACCTACAAAGATATCACCAAGGCTAAAGACAAGCCCAACGCTTGCAAAGACGCACTGGGACGCCTGCGTGTGGCAGCCGGCATAGGTGTGACTAAAGACAGCCTGCAACGCGCCGAGGCTCTCGTCGACGCTGGCGTCGACGCTATCGTTATCGACACTGCCCATGGCCACAGCAAGGGCGTGGTCGACACGCTGCACCAGGTGAAGGAGTCGTTCCCGCAAGTCGACGTGGTGGTGGGCAACATCGCCACTGGCGAGGCTGCCAAATATCTTGTTGACAACGGAGCCGACGCTGTGAAGGTGGGCATTGGCCCTGGCTCGATATGCACCACGCGCATCATTGCCGGCATAGGTGTGCCGCAACTGAGCGCCGTATACGACGTAGCCAAGTCGCTTGAGGGAACGGGAGTTCCGCTCATCGCCGACGGTGGCATACGCTACTCGGGCGACATCGTGAAGGCTCTGGCCGCTGGTGCCTACTCGGTGATGATGGGCGGCTTGCTGGCCGGCGTGGAGGAGTCTCCTGGCGACACCATCATCTTCAACGGCCGCAAGTATAAGTCTTATCGTGGCATGGGCTCTCTCGAGGCCATGGAGAAAGGCTCTAAAGACCGTTATTTCCAAAACGACGTGAACGACGCCAAGAAGCTCGTGCCCGAGGGCATCGCAGCACGTGTGCCCTACAAGGGCACCCTCTATGAGGTTGTGTATCAGATGCTGGGCGGCCTGCGTGCCGGCATGGGCTATTGCGGTGCGGCTACGATCGAGGACCTGCATCACGCTCAATTTGTGCGCATCACCAATGCCGGTGTCAATGAGAGCCATCCTCACGACGTCACCATCACCAGTGAGGCTCCAAACTACAGTCGTCGTTAATATTTCTAAATATTGAAGCAGGCGCAATACTTTAGTGCGCTATTTTGCGTTACAAAATGTTGTAACTTATTTTGTAAATATTTAGGAAGAGAATATACATAACAAATTATGAAAATCAAATTATTGACTTGTGCCATCATCGTGACCGCTTGCCTGGCAGCGCTTGCCAAGGATCCGGTCTTGATGAAAATCAATGGAAAAAACGTAACTTTATCAGAATTTGAATATCTTTATAACAAGAATGGCCAGCAACAGGTTCAGAAGGAGTCGCTCGATGACTATGTGAACCGCTTTGTGAACTACAAGCTCAAGGTTGCCGACGCCGAGGCTGCCCGCATCGACACCTCGGCAGCCTTCCAAGCCGAGTTCAATGGCTATAAGGCCGACATCGTAAAGAACTACCTGGTCGACACCACTGTGAATGTGCGCCTCGAGCATGAGGCCTATGATCGCATGAAGAGCAACGTCGACGTCGACCACATCATGCTGCCGCGCGGCCGAGACAAGGCCGAGGATGACGCCATCGTGGCCCGTCTCGACAGCATCAAGCGCTGCGCCGAGAATGGTGAGGACTGGGGCGAGCTTGCCAAGAAATTCTCGATCGACCCATCGGTGAAAAACAACAATGGCCACTATGGCTACATAGCCGCTGGCATGTTCCCCTACAAGTGGGAATATGCCGCATTCAGCACCCCTGTGGGCAAGATCAGCAATCCTGTGGCCACCGACTTCGGCAACCACCTCATCAGGGTGAACGCCCGCCGCGACGACCCTGGCCAAGTGCTCGTAGAGCACATCTTGCTGCTCTTCCCCCGTGGTGCCAACGACAGCGCCAAGGCTGTGGTGAAGACCCGCATCGACTCAATCTACACCGCCCTCAAGAATGGCGCCGATTTTGAGAAAACGGCCAGAGCATTGTCGCAAGACCGCGGCACGGCCAAAAACGGCGGCAAGTTGCCTTGGTTTGGCGTCAACCGCATGGTGCCTCAATTTGAGAAAACGGCTTTTGCCCTCAACGACGGCGAGATTTCCAAGCCATTTGAGACTGCCTATGGCTATCACATCGTGAAGAAGCTCGAGCACAAGGGCGTGCCCACCTTCGACGAGGCTAAGAAAACCATCGACGCCATGATCCAGCAAGACGAGCGCTCTACCATGGCCCGCGATGCCAAGCTTGAGCAGGTTGAGAAGCAATACAAGTTCAACTACGACGGCGCAGCCTTCCGCAAGTATTTAACCAACGAGTTGAACAAGCACGGCCACTACGACTCCACCTTTGTGGCCAGTGTGCTCGCTAAATCAAAATATCCCATTTTCAGCTATGCCGATGGCAAGAAGAAAGTGCTGGCATCGGTGCTGGCCAGCAAGGTCAACCCCAAGGCCCAGTTTGTGAGCAACGCAGCCGCTGCCGGCTATATCGACAGCCAAGTGAAGCCCTATGCCGACAATGAGATATTCCAGTACTATATCGACAATCTCATCAACGACAACCAGAGCTACCGCAACCTGCTCAACGAGTACCGCGACGGCATGCTGCTCTTTGAGATCAGCAACCGCAAGGTGTGGCAGGCAGCCAGCAACGACACTACGGGCCTGAAAAATTACTTTGAGGCCAACCGCAGCAAGTACACGTGGGACAAGCCCCACTTCCGCGGCATCATCGTGTCGGCTCAAAACGACTCGGTAGCCAATGCCGTGAAGGCCGACATAGCCATGCTGGGCGAGAAAAACGACACGCTCACCGAGGCCCTGCATCACAAGTATGGACAAAAGATCAGGATGCAGCGCATGTTCTTCGCCCAAGGGGAGAACGAGCTAGTCGACTATGTGGTATTCCATGGCCCAGCGCCTGCCGACAAGAAATATCCCGTGAGCTTCCTGCTCCCAGGTCAAGGCGAGGTCTACAGCCAGCCCCGTGATGTGGCCGATGTGAAGGGCCAGGTCACCAGCGACTATCAAGATGTGCTTGAGAACCAGTGGGAGAAAGGGCTCAAGGCTAAATACAAGGTTGAAATCAACAAAGCCGTGCTCAAGCAGGTGAAGCCCTTGTAGCCCGCAGGCAAAACGACAATCGCAAAAAAACACAGTAAATCCCTCTTTTGAATTCAAAAGGGGGATTTTTGATGCCCTCATTAATAGAAATAAAGGAAATAAAGCATATTTAAAGTGTTTAGATTTTGCCAAGTGGAGGAAAATTATGAAATTTGCAATAAGAAACTTGTGCCACAAGAGGGCATGAAGGTTTCTTAATTTAGGCTCATAACAATAAATACAATTGCAAAGTGAATTTTAAATTCTTATCAACCTGCCTGTTCTTCTTCGCTATTGCCCTGGCGGCAAGCGCACAAAACAATGTGGCCGAGGAAGTGGCGTGGGTAGTGGGAGATGAACCCATCTATAAATCAGAGATCGAAGAGCAATACCAGCAGGCACTCTACGAGCGTGCCGACATCGACGGCAACCCCTATTGCGTGATTCCAGAGCGCATGGCCATCGAGAAGCTGTTTCTGCATCAAGCCAAAATCGACACCATTGAGGTGCAAAACTCGATGGTGCAGCAAGCCGTCGACTCGCGCATCAACTACTTTGTGGCCAACCTGGGCTCGAAAGAGAAGGTAGAAGAGTACTTCCGCAAGCCCATGGCGGCACTGCGCGAGCAGCTCATCAACACAATACGCGACCAGTACACCATTCAGCAGGTGCAGAGCAACCTCACCAAGGACGTGAAAGCCACCCCTGCCGACGTGAGAAAATACTACAACGAGCTGCCCAAGGACTCGCTTCCCTACATACCCAAGGAAGTGGAAGTGGAAATCATCACCGTCAATCCCATCATTCCACAGCAGGAAATCGACGAGGTGAAGGCCCGCCTGCGCGACTATGCGCAAAAGGTGAACAATGGCGAGGCCGACTTCTCGACGCTTGCCATCCTCTACAGTGAAGACGGCTCGTCGAGCTATGGCGGCGAGATTGGCTTCAGAAGCAAGGCCGAGCTCGACCCCGAGTATGCCAACGTAGCATTTAACCTGAACGACCCCAAGAAGGTGAGCAAGATTGTGGAGACCGAGTTTGGCTACCACATCATCCAGCTCATCGAGAAGCGCGGCGACCGCATCAACACCCGTCACATCTTGCTACGCCCCAAGGTGAGCCAGAAAGACCTTGACTCGGCCGTGGTGAAACTCGACTCGCTCAAGGCCGAAATCGACCGCAAGAAGTTCACCTTTGAAGAGGCTGCCCAGTATGTTTCGCAAGACAAGGACTCGCGCAACAACAATGGCTTGATGCTCAACGAGAAGACTCGCACCAATTTCTTTGAGATGGCCGACCTGCCTTCTGAAATCGGCAAGACTGTCGACAAGATGAAAGAAGGCGAGATCTCGGCACCGTTCATCATGATGAACGAGAAAAACAACCGCCAGCAAGTGGCCATGGTGAAACTGGTGAAACGCATCGACGGCCACAAGGCCGACTTGGCCGAAGATTACCAGCGCATCAAGGACATGTATGAGGAAAAGAAAAAGTCAGAAATCATCGAGAACTGGGTGAAGGAGAAGCAAAAGAACACCTATGTGCGCATCGAGGATGGCTGGCGCAATTGCGAGTTCAAATACAACTGGTTGAAGAAATAAATTGATTTGCACTACACACATATATAGTGATTTTAAATCGACATAGCAACACCGACACAACGATTACGCATAAGGCGGCCTTGAAAGCCATCTTATGCGTTTTCATGCTTATGCTCGCCCTGGGCACACAGCCCATGGTGGCGCAAACCAAGTCGAAGACGCCAACAACCACAGTTTACAAGCCCGAGATACCCAAGGCCAACCGCTACCAGCGCAACAAGGTGTTTCTTGAGCGTGCCGACTCGATGATATCGGGGCCCAACGGAGCTGTCGAGAGCTCCTACATTGTGCTCAAGGGCAACATCGAATTCTCGCGCGGCGACATGCACCTGTATTGCGACAGTGCCCACTTCTACGACAAAAACAACTCGATCGACGCCTATGGCAATGTGAGAATGGAGCGTGCCGACCGCCTGAGCGGACGTGCCGACAATTTGCACTACGACGGCAATCGCGAGATCGTGAACCTCAAGGGCAACGTGAGCATTGTGAAAGACGACAAGACCCTCACTTCCGACGCCATCGACTACTACGTGCTTTCAAACACGGGCAAGTATACCACCGGCGGCCGGCTCGAAGACCCAAAGAATGTGCTCACGTCGACCATTGGCACCTACAATTTCAATACCGACCAAGCAGTGTTTACCCAAAACGTGCAACTGGTGAACAGCCGCGACAACTACGTGATGAACACCAACCGCATGAACTACAGCACGCGCACCAATGTGGCCACGCTGGTCGAGCACACCGTGATCACCTCGCGCGACAATAAAATTGTGACCAACAGCGGCAACTACAACACCGTGAGCGAGGAAGCCACGCTGTACAAGAAAAACGGCCATCAGCCCAAGCTCTTTGCCAAAGACGACCGCACCCTAGAGGGTGACGAGATACACTACAGCCGCCACAAGAGCGAGGGTTACGCCCAAGGCCACATGCGCATCAACGACCCCAAACACAACGTGATACTCACCGGCGGCTACGGCTACCACAACGAGCAGACCCACGTGTCGTATGCCACCAAGCAGGCACTGGCCCGTGTATACAGCAAGGAGAACAAGCGGAAAAACGTGAAACCCGACACGCTCTTCTTCCACGGCGACACCCTGCGCACTTTTTATGAGAGTGTGAAGGGTGACTCGATGCGTGTGATCACAGCCACCAACGGTTCGCGCTTCTATCGCAAGGACATACAGGGACTGTGCGGCTACCTGAAATTCTCGCAACGCGACTCCATACTCTCGCTCTACAACCACCCGGTGGTGTGGAGCGACGCCCGGCAAATCTCGAGCGACAACGAGATCGACGTGCACATGAAGGACAGCACCACAGTCGATTGGGCATTGATGCCCAACAAGGGTCTGATTGTGGAGCATTTGGGCGAAATCTACTACAATCAGTTGAGCGGCAAGCGCATCAAGGCCTTCTTTGAGAAGTTCACCGACTACCGCGACGACGGTACCGACTCTACCTACACTCAGTTGCGACACGCCGAGGTGATAGGCAACGTGAGAGCGCTGTTCTTCCCCCAGGAAAACGACTCGACCTACAACAAGTGTGTGCGCACCGAGAGCGGTTACATGAGTGTCGACATGAAGGAAAAGCAACAGATAGAGAAGATAAAGATGTGGCCCGAGGTGTCGGGCAAGGTCATTCCGCTCTATCTTGCCAAGAATTCCGACCTGCTGCTCGACGAGTACCAGTGGTTCGACAACTTGCGGCCCAAGCAGCCCTACGACGTGATGAATATAAGTGAGGACATGAGAGCGATGATAAGTCAGCCCTACCTCATAGAGGACAGCGTGAGCATCAACGAGCCTGTGAAGAAAAAGCGCAACAACGCTGCTAAGGCCGATGCCAGCGCCAGCACTGCCGCACCTGCCAACGGGCAGGGTAGAGGCGGCGCTGCCCGCAAAGGCAACGGCCCTACAATAGGAAACAGGAGGACCAAGAAATGAGCGACATCATCAAATTGCTCCCCGACAGCGTGGCCAACCAGATCGCCGCCGGCGAGGTGATACAACGCCCAGCCTCGGTGGTGAAGGAACTGGTGGAGAATGCCATCGACGCTGGAGCAACCAATGTGCAAATTATACTCAAAGAAGCCGGACGCACCCTCATTCAGGTGATCGACAACGGCAAGGGCATGACGCCCACCGATGCCCGTCTGGCTTTTGAGCGGCACAGCACGTCAAAGATTTCCAAAGCCGAAGACCTCTTTGAGCTACACACGATGGGATTCCGCGGCGAGGCATTGGCCTCGATATGCGCCATCTCGCAAGTGGAATTGCGCACTTGTGCCAAGGGGGCGCAAGTGGGCACCAAAATCACGCTCAACGGCTCTACCTGCGAGAGCCAAGTGCCCGACGTGTGCCCCGAGGGTGCCAATTTCATGGTCAAGAACATCTTCTTCAACGTGCCGGCCCGCCGCAAGTTCTTGAAGAGCAATCAGGTGGAGCTGAGCAACATCGTGAAGGAATTTGAGAAGCTGGCTCTGGTCAATCACAATGTGGAGTTCACCCTGGTCAACAACGGCAACATCATGTATAAGCTCTTGCCGGGCAACTTCAAGCAGCGCATCGCCGCGGTGTGGGGGCGCAACATCGACCAGCAACTCATTCCGCTCAACATCGACACGTCGCTGTGCAAAATCACCGGCTTCATTGGCAAGCCCGAGAATGCGCGCCGCCGCAACTATTTGCAATACTTCTTTGTGAACGGCCGCTACATGCGTCACCCTTATTTCCACAAGGCCATCATGTCGAGTTACGGGCAACTCATCCCCGACGACGAGCAGCCCAATTATTTCCTGGTTTTCACCGTCGATCCCGAGTCGATTGATGTGAACATACATCCTACCAAGACCGAAATCAAATTTGAGAACGAAATGCCGATATGGCAGATTCTCGCCGCCGCTGTGAAAGAGTCGCTTGGGCGCTTCATCGCAGTGCCCACCATCGATTTCGACACCGAGGATGCCCCCAACATACCAGCCTACAACGAGCACACTGTGGTGAGTGCCCCCACCGAGGGCATCGACCCCACCTACAACCCCTTTAAGCCTAAGCGCAAGGGGCAGGGTGGCGGCGCCAGCACTTATACTCCCGATTTTAACCAAAAGAAGCCCATGACCAATTGGGAACTGCTATATCAAAATTTTGAGAACAGCAAGCAAGCTGGTCTCGACTCAATAGGCACCGAGGCCGTAACGAAGCCGTCAGCGCCATCGCCATCGAGCGAAACCATGGCAAGCAGCGAGGCCAACTTGCAGGGCTCACTGCTCAATGTCGACGTGTCGACACCTTGCATCCAGGTGAGGGGCCGCTATCTCGTGTCGCCCGTGAAGTCGGGGCTCATGATTATCGACCAACACAGGGCACACCTCAGGGTGCTCTATGACCAATACATGGCCAACATCGACGGGAAAAACATCACTTCGCAAAGCATCCTTTTCCCCGACATACTGCAACTCACGCCAGCGCAAGACACCATACTGAGCGGGCTTGAGCCCGAAATGGAGAAAATAGGGTTTAACTTCTCGCGGCTCAGCGGCAACGACTGGTCGATCAATGCCGTGCCGGCTGGCATGGACCATATCGACATCAAGGACACAATACTGCAAGTCATCGACTCGGCCGAAAGCGGGGGCGCGTCGATAAGCGAGAAAGTCTACGACCACATCGCATTCACTGTGGCCAAAGCCGCAGCGCTGCCCTATGGCACATCGCTCAATGCCGACGAGATGGACAAGTTGCTCTCCAGCCTGCTCAAGTTGCAGAATCCCAACTACACCCCCGACGGCAAAACCATCATCAAGCTCATTACCAATGAGCAGATTGAAAAGATGTTTTGAAATTTAGCTATTTGAACGCAAGTAATCATGATTGACATTCCACACATTGCATCAAGTTGCAAGCTCTACAACTTACATACCCACACACAATTTTGCGACGCACATGCTCCCATGGAAGATTTTGTGACGACAGCTATCGACGCCGGCTTCACTCACCTGGGCTTCAGCCCACATGGACCCGTCCCGTTTGAGACTAATTTCAATATGGCCAAGGCCGATGTGCCAAGCTATATCAATGAAATCGAGCGGCTCAGGAAGAAATATGGCGATAAAATCAACATCTACGCTTCGATGGAGATTGACTATCTTGGCGATTACGGCCCAAGCAACAGCTTTTTCGACACGATTCCGCTCGATTATCGCATAGGGTCGATTCACTTCATCCCAGCCTTTGACAATCCTAATAAATTTGTCGACATCTACGGCAACTTCGATTCCCTTAAAGTGAAGATGGGCAAGTATTTTCACAACGACGTCGAGAGGGTAGTGCGCACGTTCTACAGCCAGTCGATGGCAATGATTGAAAAAGGCGGCTTCCACATGATCGGGCACTTCGACAAGTTTGGGTACAATGCAAGCATGTTAAAGCCAGGAATTGAGCAGGAGCCCTGGTATAAAAAACTTGAGTTGGATGAATTTCAATCGATTATGGATCATCATCTCATTGTCGAAATCAACACCAAAGCCTGGGAAAAGCACCAGCGATTCTACCCCGACGCCCGGCTCTTTGCCCTGCTCAAGAAGTACAAGGCTCCAGTGGTGTTCAACAGCGACGCCCATTCTCCATCGAAGTTGAATGCCGGGCGCCTGGAGGCGATGAAGATGTATGAAAATGCCTAACAATTTATCTTTTTTAACCACAAGTAAATCATGATTGATATTCTACACATAGCCTCCAGTTGCAAGCTCTACAACTTTCACACCCACACTCAATTTTGCGACGGGCATGCTCCCATGGAAGATTTTGTGACGGCGGCCATCAACGCGCACTTCACCCATCTGGGCTTCAGCCCGCATTCGCCCATCCCGTTTAAGAGCAATTGCAATATGGCCAAAGCCGAGGTGCCTAGCTATATGAGTGAAATCGCACGGCTCAGAAAGAAATACGGCGATAAAATCAACATCTACGCGTCGATGGAAATCGACTATCTTGGCGATTTCGGCCCCAGCAGCAGTTTTTTTGACTCGATTCCGCTCGATTATCGCATAGGGTCGGTTCACTTCATCCCTTCGTTTGAAAATCCCGATGAATATGTCGACATCGACGGACACTTTGACTCCTTCAAAGTGAAGATGGGCAAGTATTTCCACAACGATATCGAGAGGGTAGTGCGCACGTTCTACAGCCAGTCGATGGCAATGATTGAAAAGGGCGGCTTCCACATGATTGGGCACTTCGACAAGATTGGGTTCAATGCTAGCATGTTCAGGGCGGGAATTGGCCGGGAGCCTTGGTACGACACGCTTGTGATTGACGAGTTTCAATCGATTATGGATCATCATCTCATTGTAGAGGTCAACACCAAAGCCTGGCAAGAGCACCAGCGTTTCTTCCCCGACGCGCGCTTCTTCGGCTTGCTCAAGAAGTACAAGGCTCCAGTGGTGTTCAACAGCGATGCCCATTTCCCATCGAGATTGAATGCGGGGCGCCTGGAGGCGATGAAGATGTATGATGATGCGCTCTAATGCACCGGTAAAAATAGCAAGGGCACTGCGCGGTAGTGATGCAGTGCCCTTGTTGTAGCAGTTGCGGTGATGTGCCGCGCTGCGCAGTTATTTCTTCTGCATGTTGGCTTCTTGCAGGCCGTAGTGGCGTTTCTTATCGAGCAAGTAGAGCAATATCGAGACAACGACGGCGGCAATTCCTATCGTAGTAAATATCCACATCGACGGGGTAAAATCCACCTGGCCGCCCACGGTGTGGTCCTGATTGACACGGCCTACCAGCATGGGCACCAGGATGAGACCGATGTTCTGAATGTAGAAGATGATGGAATAGGCCGTGCCCAATCCCTTCATGGGGATAATCTTGGGCACCGAGGGCCACATGGCGCTGGGAAGCAGTGAGAATGCGATGCCAAGTATCACCATGAGCACAATAGCCACCGTGCTCGACGTGATGGGCAGGGTGAATACAAAAATCACCATGGTCATAGTCACCGTTCCTAGTATCATGAGCGAGGCACCCTTGCCCTTGCGGTCGTATAAAGCGCCAAAGAGCGGGGTGAACACAATCGTGCTGAATGGCAGTATCGATGGTATTGCGCCAGCCCACGACGGGTCGACGCCATACTTGTAGATCATAATCTTGGTGGCAAAGTCAAGAAATGGGTACAGGGCCGAGTAGTAGAGCAGGCACAACAGCGTAATGAGCCAGAAGCCGGGATTCTTCAGAGTCACTACCAGATCGCTGAAGTGGAACTTCTCCTCCTCGGGGGTGACGTTGGCATCGATTTTATCGGCAGCAAGCTGGCGGTCAAACTTCACATCCATCACGCAATATATGATGTAGACCACTAGGCCGATGCTCACAAACACCAGGCCGAAAAACACCGGAGTCGACAGGTGGAAACGCTGTGCCAGCGGGTGGCTGCACAACAACGCTGCCCCGGTGCCAAAGCGGGCCATGGCCACTTGTATGCCCATGGCAAGCGCCATCTCAAAGCCCGTGAACCACTTCACCATCACCTTTGAAACCGTGATGCCGCACATCTCATAGCCCACGCCAAACACGGCAAAGCCAAAGGCGGCCGTGAGCACCTGGTCTTTGATCCAAGCATGGTTGAGGCCCAGGTAGGAACCGATGAGCGGCAGGTTGACAAACGTGGTGGGCCGTGGCGACATGGCCTCGATAGCATAGTAGTTGATGCTCACGCCCACGACCATGAGCGCGCAGGCAAGCAACCCCGTGAAGCGCACGCCCATCTTGTCGAGGATGATGCCACCAATGAAGAGCATGAACAGAAACACATTGAAGAAGCTGCGCGAGCCGGCAAAAAAGCCATACTCGCTGCTTGTCCAGCCCAATCCGCCTTGAGCTACGGGCAGCTCGAGCAAGTCCTCAATCGACGACATCTCCTTGGCCACAAAGTAGCCCAGCATCATGGTCACTGCAACAATGAAGAGCGCCGTCCATCGCATCGTGGCACTCTCGTTCAACTTCTTTTGTCGAAGTATTGCCATATCCCTTATTGATGATATTAAAAGATGAAGGCATGCCCACAACCCATGTGATAATGTGTGGACATGCCTGTCATTATAGATAAGAATTAAAGTCGGTTATTTCTTGATGTTGGCCTCCTCAAGTCCATAATGCTTCTTCTTGTCCTCGGCCTTGAGCAGCAAAGCAAACACAAGAGCGAGCACGCCAAATGAAGCAAAGATGATCATAGGCAAGGTGTAGTCGTAGGTGGGACCGCCTGGCACAGGATTAGGTATCTTGCAGAACTTGTCGAGCACAACGCCAATGAGCAGCGGCACACCCATCAAGCCCCAGTTCTGAACCCAGAAGATGAGCGCATAGGCGGTGCCCAGCTGCTTCTCGGGGATGATCTTAGGCACCGAGGGCCACATGGCCGATGGCACCAGCGAGAAGGCGATGCCCAGCACAATCATCAGGAAGGTGGCAAAGAGCCAGTGATTGAAGAAAGGCAGGGCGAAGCACACGTGCACGCCGATGAGCATGAGCGCACCGATAATCATGATGGTGGCACCCTTGCCTACGCGGTCGTAGAGGTTGCCGAAGAATGGCGTCAAGAACAGCGTTCCCAGTGGCAGAATGCCAGGTATATTACCTGCCAGCGACGGGTCTACGTTATACTTGTTGACCATCAGGTCGGTAGCATATTTCAAAAATGGGAACACAGCCGAATAGAACAGCACGCAGAGCAGTGCGATAAGCCAGAAGCCTTTATTCTTGATAATAGGTATCACATCGCTCAAGCGGAAAGGCTCCTCGGGCTCCTCTTGCTCGTCCTTGATCTCGGCATCGAGCTTGCGGTCCATTACAGTATAGGTGATAAACGAGATGAGGCCAATGCACAGCAGGATGAGGCACAGCAACACAGGAGCAGCCACGCCGCCGAAGGCCTTGGCATAGGGCACAGTCACCACCATGGCAAGCATGGTGCCAATGCGCGCGGTAGCCATCTCAAGGCCCATGGCGAGAGCCATCTCTTTGCCCTTAAACCACTTCACGATAATCTTTGAGACAGTGATACCGGCGGTCTCAACGCCCACGCCAAATATAGCATAACCCAAGCTGGCATAAAGCACCATGGTGTGAATGCCAAACATGGTGGAGTGCATGTCGCCAATATAGCCGGCGATAGCGGCATACTTGATGGCGCAGCCAATCACCATGACAGAGCAAGATGCCACGCCAGTGAAGCGCACACCCATCTTGTCGAGTATCATGCCGCCAAAGATGAGCATGAGCAAGAACACATTGAACCAGCCATAAGCGCTGGTAAAGATGCCATATTCACTACTCGTCCAGCCCTTCTCCTGCTCCAGCAATGGTTTGAGTGGGTCCATCACATCGGCCAGGAAATAGCCGCACAGCATTGCAAATGCCACAAGGCAAAGCGCCGTCCAGCGCGCCGACTTAGAGTCTCTCAGTTTTTTTCTTATCACTTCAGTCATTTCTGTTCGATTTTATTTTTAATTTTTTGCTTAATTGGGTGCAAATTTAAACATTTATCACCAATTGCCGTGCATTACGATAGCAAAAATGCCAAAACGTGGTGTATCTATCAGCCAAAAGCAACCAATTTAAGCAAAATGACAATCAGTTTAATAGTTGCGGGCGAAAATCACGCGGCGATGACTGGGCTTGCCAGTGAGCATGTCTTTTCCTTCCTCGGGCACGCTGTCGAGCGGGATGCATCGTATTGTGGCCTTGGTGAGCTCTTTGATTTTGAGCTCGGTCTCGGTGGTGCCGTCCCATGGAGCGAGAATGAATCCGCCTTTCTCGATTTGGGCCTGGAACTCATCCCAGGTGTCGACCTTGAAGGTCTTCGACTCGCGCAACTTCAGGGCCTTGTCGTAGATGTTGGCCTGAATGTCGTCGAGCAGATGGGCCACATAGTCCTCGATGCCGTCGAAGGGCACACTCTGCTTCTCGAGCGTGTCGCGACGCATCACCTCGATGGTGCCGTTCTCGATATCCTTGGGGCCAAGCACGAGGCGCACCGGGACGCCCTTGAGCTCATAGTCGGCAAACTTGAAGCCAGGACGCTTGTTGTCGGCGTTGTCATATTTCACCGAGATGCCGCGCTTCTTCAGGTTCTCGACAACCGGAGCCACCTTGGCATCAACCTGGGCAAGCTGGTCGCTGCTCCTGTAGATAGGCACAATCACCACTTGTATAGGAGCCAGGGCAGGAGGCAGCACGAGGCCGTTGTCGTCGCTGTGCGTCATGATGAGGGCGCCCATGAGTCGGGTCGAAACGCCCCACGACGTTGCCCACACATAGTCGAGCTTATTGTTCTTGTCGATAAATTTCACATCAAAGGCCTTGGCAAAGTTCTGACCCAGGAAGTGCGACGTGCCGCTCTGCAGTGCCTTGCCATCTTGCATCATAGCCTCGATGGTGTAGGTCTCGAGAGCGCCGGCAAAGCGCTCGTTGGCAGTCTTCACACCCTTGATCACAGGTATTGCCATGAATTTCTCGGCAAAGTCGGCATAGATGTTGAGCATCTGCTCGGCCTTGGCCTGAGCCTCGTCGGCAGTGGCGTGAGCCGTGTGGCCCTCTTGCCACAGAAATTCGGCAGTGCGCAGGAAAAGCCTTGTGCGCATTTCCCAGCGGAAGACGTTGCACCACTGGTTGATGAGCAAGGGCAGATCGCGGTAAGAATTAATCCAGTTGCGGAAGGTGTTCCAAATGATGGTCTCGCTCGTGGGGCGAATGATGAGTTCTTCCTCAAGTTTAGCCTCGGGGTCAACGACAACGCCCTTGCCCTCGGGGTCGGTCTTCAAGCGGTAGTGGGTCACCACAGCGCACTCCTTGGCAAAGCCCTTCACGTGGTCGGCCTCTTTGCTCAAGAACGACTTGGGGATGAGCAGGGGGAAATAAGCGTTCTGCACACCGGTTTCTTTAAACATGTCGTCGAGCTTGCGCTGCATCTTTTCCCATATAGCGTAGCCATAGGGCTTGATAACCATGCAGCCTCTCACGGCCGACTGCTCGGCCAGGTCGGCTTTCACGACCAATTCATTGTACCATTGAGAGTAGTTTACAGCTCTCTTGGTGAGATCTTTTAATTCTTTAGCCATTTTATTTTATAACAAAGTTTTTTTTTATTTACTCCTAATTGCGTTGATGTTGATGTTGCCACGTTTGGCTTGGTCAATCATCACATTGCCTGGCACGATATAAATCTCCAAGCGGCGGTTTTTGCGGCGCTTCTCCATCGAGTCGTTGGCATTGAGCGGGTCGCTGCCCCCCAGTGCATAGGGCACCACGTAGTCGACGCTGCCGTTGGCATCAATCCAGTCAAACACGGCATTCACCCTTGCCCGGGTGAGCTTCACAGTGTAGGCCTTGGAGCCGGTGTCGTCGCTGTGCATCACCAGCAGCATCTTGTAGAAACCGGGATTTTTCAAGAACCTGAGCATGGGCTTCAATGCATCACGCCCCTGCATGGTAAGTGCAGTGTCGTTGGCTGCAAAGAGATTCTCGGCAGGGATAGTGACGATGATGATCTCATTGTCGCGCATGAGCTCCACCTCATAGTTTTGCTTGATGAGCTCCACAGCCTGCTTGTACTGGTAGTCTTGCACCGCATCTTTCTGCTTGCTTTTCACTTCAGGCACTGCGAGGTTCTCGTCGAGCGACAAGTCGTAGATGTCGACTTTCTTGGCTTGACTTGGATTGTAGCAGCCCAATGCCACTGCAATCACAGTAAGTTTCAATATGATGCTCTTGAAATGATTCATTTTAAAAAATATTTCGTCGTTATAATTGAAGTAATTCTTTAGGTATATTCATTGTCAACTGGCGCTTGTCGATGTCGATATCCACGATAAAGTCGTCGACGGCAGGCACCAGCACTTCCTTGTCGCCAGGGGTCTTGACCTTGAAGAGCACATTGGCCGTGGTGTCGTCGACATCGACGATCTCTCCCAGCACGGTGCCATCTTGCTCATCGACGCTGAAACCTATGAAATAGTCGATGGGGTAGTCGTCGCTTTCGCTCTCCTGGGCAATGCGGGAGTATTCCCGTTTAAGCACGTAGATGTCTTTGTTGACCAGGAGTGCGGCCTCGGTATCATCGTTGATGCCGTCGACCGTGAGCAACACCGATTGCGCCGACTTGGTGCGCAACTGCTTAATGAAAAAGGGCACAAAAATGCCATCAACGTCACTCACGAGGCAGGAGAATCTTTCCAGCACGTCGATATCGCAATCTACCGTCGCCGAGATTTCGCCATTCACCCCGTGGGGTTTGTTGTATCGCCCTATATCCACAAGTTCGTCACGCGTGATCATTCTATTGCTGTTGCTTATTTCTTTTTCTTTTTCTTCGAGTTGTTCTTTTGGGCCGAAGCAGCCGGGGCTTCCCTGAACTCGTGAAGCGAGTGGGTGGCAGGGTCAAGGTTTATCTTGCCCTGGCTGTAGAATGCGAGGTCCTTGAAAATCTTGGCGTCGTCAACGTCCTCTTTATTGATGAGATAGATGAGCTTCTTCATGTGATTGGCGATGAGCATGATAAATGCGTCTTTCTCGTCGCCATCGGGGTACTCGCAGGCTCGTGCAATCATGCGCTCAATGATTTTGCCGTAGTGGCGCATCTTGATGGGCTCGAGCTTGTATTTCATGGGCTCGGGCTTAGTCTCAAGATTTTCTTCCTTCACGATTTCATAAGGGTAGTCGATGTCGAGCTTGAAGTCGCTCATGATGGCGAGGTGGTCCCACAGCTTGTGCTTGTAGTCGGCCTCGTCGCGCAACTGGGGGAAGATGTTGCCCATCGTCTTGATGATGGTGTAGGCGCACTTGGTGCGCTCCTCCTTGTCGGGGATGGTGCAGCAGTAATCCACCATCTGCTGAATGTTGCGTCCATACTCGGGGAGTGCGAGTTTCTTTAACTGGGTATTGTATTTGTACATAAAATTCTTGTCGTTATTAAAATGCAAAGATAACCATAAAATTCTGACTCTTAAAATCAGAACACCTTTTTCTTCTTGCGGGTGGCTTGAAATTCCTTGAGATAAAGCGGGGTGGAATAGGCCACGTCGATAAAATGCTTCTCGCGGAAAGCCTTTTCGGCGAGGGCAAGCATGTGCAGGGCCTCGGGCTTGATGCCTGGCAAGAACTCGGCATTGGGGTGGTTGATCACCTTCTGCACCTTGTCTGAGCCATTGCCCATAAATATCATGTGATGGCTCTCAAGCAGGTCGGCAAAGGCGGTTTCATCGATGATTTTGGCATGCGGCTCAACCACGGGCTCCAGTGCATTGTTGTACACACCCGTGTACACCTCCATGCGGCGGGCATCAATCATGGGCACGTAGAGTGCCTCGTCGTCGTCGATAAAGTGGTTAAACATCGTGGTCACGGTGAGCAATTGCAGGGTGTTGACGCCAATGAGCGGGATGCCCAGGCCGAAAGCCAAGCCCTTGGCCTCTGAGAGGCCTATGCGCAAGCCTGTGTAAGAACCCGGGCCTATGCTCACGGCAACGGCGTCGAGCTTCATCTCCCTGGTGCGGGCATATTTAAGCACATCTTGTATAAACTTGCTCAACAGCGTGGCATGAGTCTGGCCCTCATAGTTCTCGTAGTGTTCCAAAACCTGACCCTCGCTCGTGAGTGCAACCGAGCACACGCTGGTTGAAGTCTCAATATTCAGTATATTTGCCATGAAGAATTAAAATTTCGTTGCAAAATTAACAAAATTCTCGCTTTTATACCCGATTTTACAAGAATAAGCCGTAAATTTGCGTATAAAAAAAATTAAATGCTATGATATTATCAATGACAGGATTTGGCAAGGCTGTGAAAGTGTACGACAACAAGAAAATCACTGCCGAAATCAAATCGCTCAATAGCAAACAATTAGACTTGTCGATACGTCTGCCACAGGCCTACCGGGAGATAGAACTAAACTTGCGCAACATCATTGCAAAGTCGCTGCACCGTGGCAAGGTCGACCTATTTATCTATTGCGAGCCCATCGAGGGCGCCGTTTCTACGAGTATCAACATCGAGACACTCAAGCAATACAAGACACAGATTCAAGACATGTCGCTGCAGCTGGGCATCCCCGAGCCCGAGGACTGGTATGCCACCTTGCTGCGCCTGCCCGACGCCTTGAAGAGCGAGACCAACAACAATGAGGTCGACGACAGCGAGAAGGCTGTGGTGGTCGACGTGGTCAAGGAGGCTATCGACGGCCTTATCGCTTTCCGCACCCAGGAGGGCAACCGCCTGTGCAAATTCTTTGAAGAGAAAATCGACGCTATCCAGCACCTGCTCGACAGCGTGGCACCCTACGAGCAATCGCGCGTGGAGAAAATCAAAGCACGCATCCTCGAGTCGCTGCAGAAACTTGAAGGCGTGGAATATGACAAGAACCGCTTTGAGCAAGAGCTCATATTCTACATCGAGAAGCTCGACATCACCGAGGAGAAGCTACGCCTGCAGAATCACTTGACCTATTTCCTCGACACGCTGCACAACGCCGAGGCTCAGGGCAAGAAACTGGGCTTCATCAGCCAGGAGATGGGTCGTGAAATCAACACCATGGGCTCCAAGGCCAACCAGGCTGAATTGCAGAAACTGGTGGTGGGCATGAAGGACCATCTTGAGCAGATTAAGGAACAGGTACTCAACGTGCTATAACACAACTTAAAAGAGCAATCGACATGGCTACAGGAAAATTAATCATCATATCGGCCCCGTCGGGCTCAGGCAAGTCGTCAATCATCAATGAGGTGATGAAAGACCGCAGCCTGCGCCTGGAATTCTCTATCTCGGCCACCACTCGCAGCCCTCGCGGCGAGGAGAGAAACGGCAAGGAATACTACTTCATGAGCGTCGACGACTTCAAGCAGAAAATCGCCGCCGGCGAGTTTGCCGAGTATCAAGAGGTGTATCCCGGCCGCTACTATGGCACGCTCAAGAGCGAGATCGAGCGCATCAACGCCGATGGCAACAATGTGATTCTCGACCTCGACGTGAAGGGCGGGGTGAATGTGAAGAAAGCCTACGGCGACCAAGCGCTGTCCATCTTCATCAAGGCACCCAGCATCGACGTGCTGCGCAAGCGCCTCAATGCCCGCGGCACCGACAATGCCCAAGAGATAGAGCGCCGCATCAGCAAGGCTGAGTATGAAAGCACCTTTGCCGACAAGTTTGACCATATCGTGGTCAACGACGACCTGACGACAGCGGTCAACGAGGCTCACGACATTATCAAGAATTTTGTGAACCAATAACTTGTCTTTCAACACTCAACACGACTAGCGACATGAAGATAGGTATCTTTGGAGGCACATTCAATCCCATTCACGTGGGCCACGCTATTATCGCCAACTACGTGATACGCCACTGCGGGCTCGACAAGCTGTGGCTCATGGTATCGCCGCTGAACCCCTTCAAGGTGGAGCAGGGCGAGGTGAACGACGTGCACCGCCTGCGCATGGCACAACTGGTGAGCCGTCGGCTCGAAAATGTAGAAACCTCGGGCTTTGAATTCTCGCTGCCGCGCCCGTCCTACACCGTCGACACCATGAATGCCCTGAGCAAGAAATTCCCCGACGATGAGTTCTACCTGATCATCGGGGCCGACAATTGGGAGGCCTTCGACCGGTGGGCAGGGCACGACGAGCTCTTAGCGAAGTACCACGTGATGGTGTATCCGCGCGAGGGCTACAAAATAGAGATTCCCGAGCAATACAAGGCCCACGTGCAAGTGATCGACGCCCCTGTGGTTGAAGTGAGTTCGACGGTGATACGCCAAGAGATCAAAGACATGCAAAACATGAGCTACTACCTGCCCGACGACGTGTATCGCTATATACTTGAAAACAAACTTTACATGGATTAAAAGAAATGGACGAAACAAAGAAATTGTCACCCAATAGCTTGACTTTTATAGCCCTCACCAATGAGTATTGTCACGCCATGGAGACGGCCGCCGACTGCGACCGCGACCAGTTTGTGGCTCAAATGCTCAAGCTGCTGCCGCGCATTTATATCGTGGCAAGCGACCTGGAGATGGACCTGGCCTACAGCGACTATGAGATATTGCCCTCGCTCGAGGAGGAAGCCTACAACCAAGCACGCGAGCTCATCGCTCAACTCATGGGAGAGGAAGACGTGTATCTCGAGGTGTTTGTCGAGGACATGAAATATAGCGACACTCCCATCGCCACCACGGTGAGCGAGAACCTGGCCGACTTGTACCAGGAGTTTTACAACTTCATTGCCAGCGTGAAGAATGCCGACACCGATGTGCAGCAAGAGCTCATCGGCCTGTGCAAGGCCAACTTCCGCAACTACTGGGGCCAGACGCTGTGCAACGTGCTGCGCGCGCTCAACACCGTCTATTACAACCCTTCGAGCCAAGAAGAATTTTAAACCAACTTAAAAAATACTTTTTCCACTATGAACGATCAAATCCAATCACTTTTCAAGTTTCTTGAAAACAGCCCTTGCGACTTCTGGGCTGTGAACACGATTAAAACTATACTCAACGACAACGGTTTCACCGAAAAAAAGCTCACCGAGAAACTCAACGTCAAGCCTGGCGAGAAATTCTATGTGACCAAGAATGACAGCGCCATCTTTGCCTTCACCGTGGGCAAGCAGCCCATGGCCGAGACGGGCTTTAAGATCATCACGGCCCACAGCGACTCGCCCTGCTTCAGAATCAAGCCGCACGCCGAGATGCTGTGCGACGGCGGCATCGTGAAGCTCGACACCGAGGTGTATGGCGGCCCCATACTCTACACGTGGTTCGACCGGCCGCTCTCGATTGCCGGCCGCGTGATTGTGAAGGGTGAGGATGCCCTGCACCCAGTGACCAAGCTGGTGAAATTCAACCGCCCGCTGCTCAGCATTTCACACCTGGCCATCCACTTCAACCGCGCCGTCAACGAGGGCAACCCGCTCTCGAAGCAAAAAGACATGCTCCCCATCTTGTGCAAGGTGACCGATACGCTCGAGAGCAACAACCTGCTGCTCAACCTGGTGTCGGACGAGCTGCACATCGTGCCCGAAAACATTCTCGACTTTGACCTCCTGCTTTACGACACCGAGAAGCCATGCACCTTTGGCGTGAACGACGAGTTTATCTCGGCCGGACGGCTCGACGACCTGAGCATGGTGCATGCCGCCATCGAGGCCATCACCGACGTGGCCGACGACGACGCAACTTGCGTGGCAGCCATATTTGACAACGAGGAGACCGGCAGCGGAACCAAGCAAGGCGCAGGCTCGCCTGTGCTTGCCAACGTGCTGCAACGCATGGTCGAGGAGCAAGGCGGCAACTACGAGGCATTCTGCCAGGCTGTGAACCGCTCGTTCATGATCTCGGCCGACAACGCCCACGCTTTCCATCCCAACTACAACGAGAAATACGACCCGGCCAATCACCCGGCACTGGGCGGCGGTCCCTGCATCAAGATTAACTCCAACTGCAAGTATATGACCGACGCACACTCGGCCGCCATCTTCAAGAGCCTGTGCATCGACGCCGGAGCGCCCTTCCAGTACTTTGTGAACCACAGCGACGTGGCTGGCGGCTCAACCCTGGGCAACATACTCACTGGCCAAATCGACATCGAGGGCGTCGACGTGGGCAACCCGCTGCTGGCCATGCACTCGGTGCGCGAGACTGGCTCGGTCGACGACCACCTGAACATGATCAAAGTTTTTAAGAAATTTTTTACTAAACAATAGCCCCAATTAGCCGGAAAATAACTAAATTTATAAGCAGAATAAAACAACTAAAACAACATAAAAAATCATGACTGACGAAAAACTCTTGCAAGAAGTGACCGCCAAGGCAAAAACCTGGCTTGGTGATGGTTACGACGAGAACACTAAAGCCGAGGTACAACGCATGCTCGACAATCCCGACAAGAATGAGCTCATCGAGTCGTTCTACAAGAACCTCGAGTTTGGCA
The DNA here is from genome assembly GCA_900314215.1 of uncultured Prevotellaceae bacterium. Taxonomy (GTDB): domain Bacteria; phylum Bacteroidota; class Bacteroidia; order Bacteroidales; family Muribaculaceae; genus Sodaliphilus. The sequence continues at coordinate 8,647 of OMUK01000038.1, read as the reverse complement.
CCGGCGGCCTGCGCGGCATCATGGGCGCTGGCTCCAACCGCATGAATATCTACACTGTGGGCTCGGCCACCCAAGGCCTTGCCAACTATCTGAAAGTTGCCTTCAGCGATGTGAAACAAATCAAGGTCGCTGTGGGTTATGACGTGCGCAACAACAGCCGCCTCTTTGCCGAGACCGTGGCCAACATATTCTCGGCCAATGGCTTCAAGGTATTCCTCTTCGACGCCCCACGCCCCACGCCCGAGCTCTCCTACGCCATTCGCCACTTGGGCTGCCAGAGCGGTGTCAACATCACTGCCTCGCACAACCCCAAAATTTACAATGGCTACAAGGCTTACTGGAACGACGGCGCACAGATGATCTCTCCACACGATGTGAAGACCATCGAGTATGTCAATAAAATCAAGGACATCAAGGAAGTGAAATTCCAAGGCAACCCCGAGCTTATCGAAATGATAGGCGAGAACGTCGACAACGACTACATCGAGGAAATCGCCAAGCTCTCGCTAAGCCCCGACGTGATCAAGAAGCATCACGACCTGAAGATTGTGTACACCCCAATCCACGGCACCGGCAAGTATCTGGTTCCACGCTCGCTGCAGCGCTGGGGCTTCGACAACATCATCCACGTGCCCGAGCAGGATGTGCAAAGCGGCGAATTCCCCACAGTGGAGTCGCCCAATCCCGAGAATGCTCCCACCATGGCCATGGCAATTGCCAAAGCCGAAGAGGTGCAGGCCGACTTGGTGGTGGCTTCGGACCCCGATGCCGACCGCATCGGCGTTGTCATCAAGAACACCAAGGGTAAATATGCGCTCGTCAACGGCAACCAAATCGTGATGATATTCCTCTACTACCTCATGGCTCGCAACAAGGAGATGGGACGCCTCACCGGCAAGGAATACATCGTGAAAACCATCGTGACTACCGACACCATCGCTCAGATTGCCAAGAAGCAAAACATCAAGATGTACGACTGCTACACTGGCTTCAAGTGGATTGCCAATGTGATTGCCGAGAATGAGGGCAAGGGTCGCTACCTGGGCGGCGGCGAGGAGAGCTATGGCTTCCTGCCCGAGACCTTCGTGCGCGACAAGGATTCGGTATCGTCAATCTCCCTCATGGCCGAGATTGCTGCTTGGGCCAAGGAGAAGGGCATGACGATGAACGATATGCTCATCGACATCTACATGACCTATGGCTACAGCAAGGAGCGCCAAATCTCGGTAGTGCGCGAGGGCAAGAGCGGCGCCGAGGAGATTGTGGCCTTGATGAAGAAATTCCGCGAGGATCCCATCAAGGAGCTCGATGGCTCGCCTGTGGTGAAGATACGCGACTATGCATCGCTGGTAGAGACCAACGTGAAGACTGGCGAGACGACCAAGCTCGTGATGCCTACCACCAGCAATGTGCTGCAATACTACACCGAGGATGGCACCAAGGTGTCGATACGCCCATCGGGCACCGAGCCTAAAATCAAGTTCTATCTTGAGATTCACGACAAGCTCGAGAAGGCTGCCGACTACGATGCCAAGAATGACTGGGGCGATTCCAAGCTCGACCGCATTGCCAAAGACCTGGGCATAGCATAACGCGCACGCGCCTGGGAATTGACTGCTCATGACCTATCAAGGGTTCAGCTCAATGTGGCTGAGCCCTTTTTTATTTCAGCACCTTGGAGAAGCGCACTTGCGATTTATACACCGGGAACTTCACATTGAGAATGACACCGCTCTCAAATGCGGCTTGCACATCCTGGTCGATAGGGCGGAAGGTGGCATCAATCCACATGGCCTTGAAATTGTCGGTAAAAATGGTTTTCTCGAGCCGCCCCTTAAGCATGCCGGTTTCCCACTGGCTTTTTCTCACTTGTCCGCCGTTCACATAGATGATGTCGTAGCCCCTGTCGGTCTCAACCAGGGCCACAGTGTATCGCCCGCCAAGGCGCAGCACGTCGTCGTTCATGTCGCGGTCGAGATACTCCCAGTAGCCCTCATAGGGGTTGCGCGATTGGGCAAAATGGGCGTCGAGCTCATCACGGGACCATGGCGTAGTCACTTGCATCTGGTCGTTGGTTTTATAGGAGAGCACCGTTCGCTCAATTTCAACCTTGGCTCCTGGGCCCACCACACACCCCGCATGTGATTGCGGCAAAACGGCAGGCAACTCGACAGTAAACACTTGGTTTAACTCATCGCTCCCAACAAGCACAGTCACAGCACCTTGATTCACATCAACTCCTATGGCGTTCAAGCCGTCCTTCAAGTTCACATCCTTGCTGAGCCGCGCCTCTTTCACAACCGTCTCAATATTGTCGACTACCTGCACGAGCTCCACGCTCATGTATCGCTTGTCGAGCAGGTCGTCGTGCAAGCGGGTGTTGCCGCACGAGGAGAGCACTGCCCAGTAGTTGCTGTCGTTGGCGGCATTGAATACGATACCGCATCGAGTCGAGGCCACATGCTTTTTCTTGCCCTCGGCATCTACAACGGCATACTGCTTGCCCTCGCCATTATGGAAATTGGCCATGCGGGCGAAATATCGGTAACTGGGCGTGACCAAGCTCATGGAGTCGAGCATCACAAGAGAAGTGTCGTGGCGGTTGTCGACCAGCAGGTTACCATCTTCCAGCTGGGCATCGGCAATGCGAGCAAGGCCAGCATAGCCATTATACTTGGTTTTGTATATAGCGGTGGCATGGGCAAGCAGGCCCGTCGCCAAAAGCAGCAAAATGGACAATATGAATCTAGCTCTCATCGGCACTGGTTTATTTAGCATCACAAAGTTAACGTTTTAATTTTGAAAATCAACACTTTGCTTCAGCAAAATGGAGTAAACGTGAAAATGTGGCGATTTTTAAATAATTTTTGTTATCTTTGCACACTGCATTTGTGCAGTCCTGATAATGATATCTATATTAACGACATTGTTTGGTTGTTTTTTGACTGGCATTATCTTGTCAGCCCCCATGGGACCAATTGGTATCCTGTGCATTCAGCGCACTTTGAACAAAGGGCGTGAGTCGGGCCTATATACCGGTATAGGGGCTGGACTCTCCGACTTGTTCTACTGCCTGTTGTCGGGCCTGGGCATATCGATTGTCACCGATTTCATCGACGGCCACAAGGACATCTTGCAAGTGATAGGCAGTGCCATACTGCTCATCTATGCCATTTACTTAATCATTAAAAGAAACACGGCAGCCAATATAAAAGACAGTGCAATCTACACAAAAGAATCACGCTACCGCGACTTGGCCTCGGGTTTTGCCTTCACCCTCTCCAACCCGCTCATCATTTTCTTGATATTCCCGCTTTTTGCACGCTTTGGTTTCCCGGCAGGTCTGCCGTGGCCAGTCATCATTGTGGGATACCTGTTTATCTTCACTGGCGCCCTGTGCTGGTGGACCGTGATCACCTATCTTGTAAACAAGGTGAGGAAGCACTTCAACATACGCAGCATGTGGATCATCAATACCATCATGGGCAGCATCATCCTGTTGCTCTCGCTTTATGGCTTGGCCACAGGTCTGCAAAGCTTTATAACACTTTAAAAGAGAATGATGCAACTTGACATACCTCACATCGATGCCCTCGACGGCATTTCCATTGACAAAGTGGGAGAGTGGATGGAACTCCATTGCGATAAGCACTTCATAGCCTGTGTCGACTGGAAGGCCGTAGCTCCCTATCAACCCATAAGCGCATTCTCGATAGCTCACTCGGCACGCTACATCTATGTCTCTTTCACCACGACCGGTCAAGACCTGAGGGCTGTGAACTCGGCCAATCTGAGCCCCGTCGCTCAAGACAGCTGCGTGGAGTTTTTCCTGCAAGTGCCAGGCAGCAAGGAGTATTGGAACTTTGAGTTCAACTGCATAGGCGCCGTCAACGCCAGCCATCGAGAGACTCGCCCCAATCCCACACGGCTCACCGACGGGCAAATCGCCACCATACTGCGCCACTCCACTGTGGGCTCGGCCCCCTTTGACGAGCGGCATGGCTGGCACACGTGGCGCTTGACTGTCGCCATTCCTTGCGCCCTCATTGGGGTCGACGACAGCACTCCCTGCATCATGGGCAACCTTTACAAGTGCGCCGACAAAACTGCCCACCCACACTATCTGTCGTGGGCTCCCATCGACTTGGAGCGCCCCAACTTCCACTGTCCCCAATTCTTCGGCCAGCTCAATCTCTTGAAATAGAGACTCAACCAGCACACAGCTACATCACACCTGTAATATTGTTGATAACTTCTTTCCCAATTTCTTGAGAAAGAAAGATTTTAGCCGTAACTTTACACCAATATTCATCAACTAAAAAATAAGGAGAGGATTACGAGATATGATTCCATTTGTACACCTCCACGTGCACTCTTACTACTCGATACTCGACGGTCAAGCATCGATTAAAGGCCTGGTTGACAAAGCCAAAGCCGACGGTATGCGTGGCATGGCGCTTACCGACCATGGCAACATGTTTGGCATTAAGGAATTCTTTGACTACGCCAATAAAGTGAATGGTGACACCAAGAAGAAAATCAAGACGCTGAAAGGGCAAATCAAGGAGGCTCAAAGCCAAGAGTCGCCCGATGCTGCCGCCATCGACGAGCTGAAGCAACAACTCGACGAGGCCCAGCACGAGCTCTTTGTCCCCATATTTGGCTGCGAGGTCTATGTGGCCGAAAAATCGCTCAAGGAGCACGTCGACCGGCACGACATAGGCCGCCACCTGATACTGCTCGCCAAGAATGAGAAGGGCTATCACAATCTGCTGAAGATTGTGTCGAAAGCGTGGACCGAGGGCTTCTACATGCACCCGCGCACCGATCACGCCGAACTCGAGAAATACCACGAGGGCATCATCTGCAGCTCGGCTTGCCTGGGCGGCGAGATACCGCAGCTCATCATGAACGGGCAAATAGAGAAGGCCAAGGAGGTTGCGCGCTGGTTTAAGGGCGTGTTTGGCGACGACTACTACCTGGAGCTGCAGCGTCACAAGGCCACTGTGGCCCGTGCCAACCACGAGACCTATCCCAAGCAGCAAGAAGTGAACAAGGTGCTCATCGAGATGTCGCACGAGTTGGGCATCAAGCTCATTTGCACCAACGACTCCCACTTCATCAACGAGGACGATGCCGAGGCCCACGACCACCTGCTGTGCCTGGCCACCGGCAAGGACCTCGACGACCCCAAGCGCATGCTCTACTCCAAGCAGGAGTGGTTTAAGACGCAAGCCGAGATGAACGAGGTGTTTGCCGACGTGCCCGAGGCATTGGCCAACACCCAGGAAATCGTCGATAAAATCGAAATCTACAACATCGAGCACGATCCCATCATGCCATTCTTCCCGATTCCAGAATCGTTTGGCAAGGAGGAAGACTGGCGCAAGAAATTCACCGAGGAAGACCTGTACAAGGAATTCTGCTCTGATGAAAACGGCGAGAATCTGATGTCGCCCGAAGATGCCCAAAAGCGCATCAACCACCTGGGCGGCTACGACAAGATATACCGCATCAAGTTTGAGGCCGACTACCTGTCGTTTCTAGCCTACAAGGGAGCTAAGAAACGCTACGGCGACCCTGTGCCCGACGATGTGAAAGAGCGCATCAACTTTGAGCTGCACGTGATGAAGACCATGGGCTTCCCTGGATACTTCCTGATTGTGCAAGACTTCATCAACTCGGCGCGCGACGAGCTGGGCGTGATGGTGGGACCTGGCCGTGGCTCGGCCGCCGGTTCGGTGGTGGCCTACTGCTTGGGCATCACCAAGATCGACCCGTTGAAATACGACCTGCTGTTTGAGCGCTTCCTCAACCCCGACCGCATCTCGCTGCCTGATATCGATACCGACTTTGACGACGAGGGCCGCGGCAAGGTGCTGCAATGGGTAATGGATAAATACGGCCACGAGAATTGCGCCCACATCATCACTTATTCTACCATGGCCACCAAGAACTCGATCAAGGATGTGGCACGTGTGGAGAAAGTGCCGCTCGATGTGGTGAATGCCCTGTGCAAGGCCATCCCCGACCGATTGCCCGATGGCTTGAAGATGAACTTGAAAAACGCCATCAAGTGCACCCCCGAGTTGCAGAATGCCGAGAAGTCGACCGACGTTCACCTGAGCAACACCATCAAGTATGCCAAGAAACTCGAAGGCACCGTGCGCGGCACCGGCATCCATGCGTGCGGTTTCATCATATGCCGCGACCGCATCGACGACCACGTGCCCGTATCGACAGCCGACGATCCCGATTTCAAGGGCGTGAAAGTGCCTGTGACGCAATACGACGGCCACGTGATTGAGTCGACCGGCCTCATCAAGATGGACTTCTTGGGACTGAGCACGCTCTCGGAGTTGAAAGAGGCCGTTAAAAACATCAAGGAAACAACTGGCAAGGTGATTGACCTCGACAACATACCCATCGACGACCCGCTCACCTACAAGCTCTATCAAGAGGGCCGCACGGTGGGCACATTCCAGTTTGAGTCGCCTGGCATGCAGAAGTATCTGCGCGAGTTGCACCCCGAGGTGTTTGGCGACCTCATTGCTATGAATGCCCTCTACCGACCGGGGCCAATGGACAACATACCCAGCTTCATCGCCCGCAAGCTCGGCAAGGAGCCCATCACTTACCCCATCCCCGAGATGGAGAAATACCTGAAGGACACCTATGGCATCACAGTGTATCAGGAGCAAGTCATGCTCTTGAGCCGACTGCTGGCAGGCTTCACCCGTGGCCAGAGCGACACCCTGCGCAAGGCCATGGGTAAGAAGAAAATCGACCAGATGAACAAACTCGAGAAACTCTTCTACGAGGGTGGCGAGGCTCGCGGCCACGACCACGAGACGCTGCACAACATATGGGAAGAGTGGAAGAAGTTTGCCTCTTATGCCTTCAACAAGTCGCATGCAGCTTGCTACTCGTGGGTGGCATTCCAAACGGCTTATCTCAAGGCCCACTATCCGGCCGAATACATGGCAGCCCTGCTCACTCGGCGCAGCGGCGACATCAAGGAGGTGACCAAGCTCATGGACGAGTGCAAAAACTGCAAAGTGTCCACTCTGGGTCCCGATGTGAACGAGAGCTACGCCCAGTTTGGTGTCAATCAGAAGGGGCAGATACGTTTTGGCTTGGCAGCCATCAAGGGCTTGGGCCAGAAAGCTGCCGAGGCAATCATCTCGGAGCGCAAGAAGAATGGCCCCTACAAGGATATCTTCGACTTTGCCCAGCGCACCGATTACGCCTCGGTCAACCGCAAGGCCTTTGAGTCGCTTGCCTATGCCGGCGGCTTCGACTCCTTCGGCATACCCCGCGAGAATTTCTTTGCCACCGACGACAACGATGTCATCTTCCTCGACACACTGGTGCACTACGGACAAAAGTATCAAAACGACAAGCAGCTCAGCCAGAACTCGCTCTTTGGCAACGACGAGGCCATCGAGATTGCAACCCCTGCAATTCCCAAAGCCGAGCCGTGGAGCGACATCGAGCGCCTCAACAAGGAGAAAGAGATGGTGGGCATTTATCTGTCGGCCCATCCGCTCGACAAGTACTACATCGAGATACAATTTGGCTGCAACACCGCACTCAATCAAGTGGAGGACAGGCGCGACAACCTGAATGAGGAAATCACTTTTGGCGGCATTGTGGTCGATTATGTGGAGAAGCCCACCCGCAAAGGCGGCCTCTTCGGCAAAATCACGCTCGAGGACTACACCGGCAAATACGACCTCATGCTCTTCGGCAAGGACTTTGTGGAATTCCGCAAGTTTGGCATCCCGAGCGAGGCCATCATGGTGCGTGGCGCCTTCAACAAGTCGCCCTACAACGACCGCGTGAACTTCAATATCAAGGACATCAAGTTGCTCAACGACGTGAAGGGCAAACTGGTGAACCGCATCAGGCTCGAGATAAGTGACGACCGGCTTTCCGACCTGTCGCAGCTCAAGTCGTGCATCACCGATGCCACCACCAATCGTTGCGATGTGTACTTCAGAATACACGACAAAATCATCGACCGCACGGTCGACCTGAAATCTCGCTTCAAGATGCCGCTGCAAAAAGAGGTGGTTGAGAAGCTCAACGAGATGAATATAAAATATGAAGTTAACTTTAGGTGAAACGCTAGGTAATAGCATGGTTCACTAAATTGTAAATTTTTAGGATGAAAACTATTGCTGAAGTTTGCGTTTTTTAGTTATCTTTGTACCGCTTTTTGGCAAAATAATTGTTGAATTTAATCAAGAACTGAAATAAGAATATGGCTTACATTTTTACTGACGATAACGCTAAGCAAGAAATTGAATCGGGCAAACCAGTAGTTATCGATTTTTGGGCTGAGTGGTGCGTGCCCTGCAAGAGAATCGCACCCATAGTAGAGGAACTGGCCGAGGAATACGACGGCAAAGTGCTGATTGGCAAGTATGATGTGGATGAGGGCGACGATCTCACCGGCGAATACAACATACGCAACATTCCCACAATGCTTTTCTTTAAAGATGGCAAGCTCGTAGAGCGCTATGTGGGCAGTGCCACCAAGGATAAACTCAAAGAGAAAATCGATGCCCTGCTCTGATTGAGCATTGTTTGCCGAAAAGAAAATGCTGACAACTTACTGCATTGCAAGTTGCCAGCATTTTTT
>OMUK01000072.1 GCA_900314215.1 uncultured Prevotellaceae bacterium | reverse complement strand
CGCTTCCATCCACGCAAGGCAAAGATGTCGTTGTACATGGCCTGACAGCGGTTGCAACGGATATAATAGTGATTGCAGTGTCTTGCCACTGTCTGCGCCGACCAAGAACTTTGTCTATAACTGGAGCCAATTTGTGGTCAAAATACACCATGATGGAAAAATTCCGCCGAAAGGTGTCAGTCTCTCAGATTTAATTGCTATTTTTGCCATGCCGTGTTGGTGTTTTATTTGATTTTATTAGCACCACTAAGTTAAGTGAAATTTCCGACATGGCAAGTTCTTGGGCAACATATTGTTGCTCAGGAACTTATAAATTTTTCTAAGCTAATGTGGTGCGGAATTAAGGATAAACAAACCAATACGTTCCAAGTAATATGACAAAAAAAATATTTCTGATTATTATGCTCTCGACCGCGCTTGCTGCACTTGCCGAGTATAGCGGCAAACTCACAGGCGGCACCATTGCCCAACTGATGGCCTGGAAGCAAAACAATGGTCCAATCACTCTCGAGGCACGACACCGCGCGCCCGCAATGAGAAAGGGCCGCATGGCCGCATTCATCAAGTTTGACTCTCAGGCCACGCTCGACTCGCTGCATGCCCTGGGCGTGACCACAGGCACAGTGGCCGGCAACGTGGCCACCGCAAGCATCCCGCTCGAGGCAATGGCCAAGGTCACTGCGCTGCAGGGCGTGATTGCAGTAGAGGCCGCACAGCCCGTGACGATGCTCATGGACAGCGCGCGCCGCGCCACCCATGTCGACCTGCTGCAACAAGGCCCCATGCAATCGCTGCAGGGTGAGGAAATCACGCCCTTGGGTACTGGCGTGGTCATCAGCGACATCGATGCCGGGCTCGACTTCACCCATCCCGCATTATGGAAAATGGACCGCAGCGAGAGCCGCTTGCGCCGCGTGTGGCTGCAAACCGACACCTCGGGCGAGGCACCAGCCGCATTTGGCTACGGCACCGAGCTGGCTACCCCCGAGGCCATTCTTGCCAAGGGCACCGACATGTCGAGCTACTCCCACGCCACCCACGTGCTGGGCATCGCTGCCGGCGCCGATACCACTGGCGGCAATCCCTACTACGGAATAGCCCGTGATGCCGATCTGGTGTATTCCAATTTCAAAGATATCGATGTGGGCATACCCGATGCCATCAAGTATGCCTTCAACTATGCCGACTCGATGGGCGAGCCGGCAGTCGTCAACATGAGTCTGGGCACCATGCTCGGCCCGCACGACGGCACCTCGTTGCGCGACCAGATTGCCGACGCGCTCACCGGCCCTGGCCACATTCTGGTGGGCTCGGCTGGCAACGACGGCTTCAACAGTGCCCACGTGACACGCACCTTTGCCGGGGGCGACACGCTGCTCGTGGGTGTGGGATTTGCCGACGCCGGCATTGGCGGCACGCCTCAAGGTCTGCTCGAGCTGTGGGGCGACGTGGGCGGTAGCTTCAGGGTGGCTGTGTGCACGATAAGCAAGACCACAGGCCAACCCGTATACCAAAGTCGCAGCTACAATGCCTCGCGCAACTATAGCGCCACCGTCACACTGCAGAAGCCCTACGACCAGGCCAGCGGCTACTTCACCATTGTGACTCAGATGAGCCCGCTCAACAACCGGCCCATGGCCCACATCGAGCTCCACATCGCCGACTACAAGCCCGGCGCCGTGGTAGCCATCATGATCACTGCCGAGGCCGGCCAGCACGTGCACGGCTGGACCAACACCACTACCTGCTGCTGGCAGCAGTGGTTGCCCACGATGGACAAGCCCGACTACGACTACCTCACCACCGAGATTGCCGGCACGGGCAAGCAAATCATCACGGTGGGAGCCTATACCACCAAGAGCATGCTGCTCAACCTGAAGGGCGACACCATCGACAACGCCTTTGTGCAGGGCGACATCGCCCCCTTCTCGGCCCACGGCCCCACACTCGACGGGCGCATGAAGCCCGACGTGGCCGCTCCCGGAGCTTGGGTGGCCGCCGCCTTCAGCAGCTACCTGAGCGAGAACAACGATTCCTATGTGACAATGAGTAGCGAGCTCTTCAACGGCCGCCGTCACGGCTATGGCGTGTATGAGGGCACATCGATGGCTGCACCGCAAGTGGCAGGCATCGTGGCCACCTGGCTGCAGTTCATCCCCACGCTCACCCCAGCGCAAGTGCGCGAGGCACTTGAAGCCACCGCCGTGCACGACAAGTACACGGGCACCGAGGCCAACAACGTGTTTGGCTACGGCAAGATTGATGCCTACCAGGGGCTCAAGTGGCTGCTCAACACCAAGACTGGCATTGCCAGCGTGAATCGCGACTCGGGCTGCCCCTTTGTGACAAGCAACCGCGCCGACGGCATCCACATTCTCTTCACGCAGCCAGCCACGCGCAGCGACATCACCCTGTGCGACCTGCAGGGTCGCCAAGTGAGCGCCGTGAGGCTCAACGGCATTGCTACTGGAGAGGAGCACGTGCTGAGCACCAGCGACCTGCCACGAGGCGTATACATTGTGCACATCGCCACCCCGCAGGCTCAACGCTCGCTCAAGGTGGCACGCAACTGACACACTCAATGCAGCAACATTTAGTAAACCAAAACATATAGACTTATGACAAAAAACTTTCACATCACGCTACTGGCGGCGGCCCTGCTATGTTGCGGGCCCATAGCCAGCGCGCAGACCTATGGCGGCGGTGACGGCACAGCGGCCTCACCCTACCTCATCAACACCGCGGCACAGCTCACCGAGCTGTCGACCCAGGTGAATGGAGGCGAAACCTATCAGGGCAAGTACTTCGCGCTGGGCGCCGACATCAGTTGGGACGCATCTAGCACCTTCACCCCCATAGGCAAGTCGGCCACCATCAACTTTGCCGGCACCCTCGACGGCGCTGGCCACACGATAAGCGGCCTCGTGCTCAACGGCGACCGCTACGTGGGCCTCTTCGGCTTCATCGGCCAGGGCGGCACAGTGAAGAATCTTAAAATTGCCAACCCCAATTTCACCGCCAGCAATAGCTATGGCGGCGTGGTTGCCGGCATGGTCAACACGGGCGGCCTCATCGATGGCGTGACCGTGACAGGAGCCACCTATGTGAGCACTAGCGGGTCCTACAAGGGCGGCCTCGTGGGCCAGTCGGCAGCAGGAGCCACGGTGCAAAACTGCTCATTCTCGGGCAATGCGCAAGTATCGGGCTCGTTTGGCGGCATCGTGGGCCAGAACTACGGCGCTACCAAGCATTGCTGGAGCGACGCCACCATTGTGAGCACCGCCGTGCAAAGCACCTCGACCCACCTGGGCGGCATCGCCAGCGTTGTGCTCACCCTCAAGGGCGACACAGCCACCATCGAGGACTGCTACTTCATGGGCAACATCACTGGCGCATCGGGCAACAATGTGGGCGGCATCGCGGGCTCGTTCCGCACAGCCCACATGCTGCGTTGCTGGAATGGCGGCTACCTCTCGGCTTCGGGCTACACGGGCGGCCTCATGGGCACCTACAACAACGGCACCGTGGCCGATTGCTACAATGCCGGCACCGTCTACAACGAGTCGTCGGCCTATGTGGGCGGCATCGCGGGCTACTATGCAGTCACCAGTGGCACTACGCAGTGGAGCAATGTGCTGAGTCTGGGCACCATCTTCAACGCCCTGATGGCCCGCACCGAGGGGTGTGAGTTTGTGGGCGGAGACTCCTACTCCAAGCTCTCGCCGCACATGTCGGGTTGCTACTTCGACTCGCAAGTGGCTGGCTGGGGCTCCACCCAAGGGGCACTCACCACCCGCCAGCTCACCAGCGGCACAGCCCTCGACGGCTACGACACGAGCGTGTGGACCTTTGCTTCACAGCTCTACCCGCGCTTGGCAGGCAGCGCCTCCCTCGACATTGCCAAGCTCTATGCCACCCCGTTCTATCTGGCCGATGGCGAGACCCACGACAAGGTAAGGAGCAACTTCACCGTCTCGACCGAGGGCGGCGTGGAGTGGCAGCTCACTGGCGGCGGCGCTGCTGCCCGGCTGAGTGGCAACACCGTGACCGTGACACCGCAAAGCGAAATGGTGAATGTGGTGCTGCACGCCTACCTGGGCGACTACGAGAAGCGCGCCCTGGTGCAAATCTACCCCGTGATCTTCTCGGGCGCAGGCACCGAGAGTGATCCCTACTTGATCAACAACCGCGCCGACCTGGAGCGCCTGGCCAAGGCCACCAACAGCGAGGGCATGTCGTTTGCCGGCGAATACTTCAAGATGACGGCCGACATCGACCTGGGCAACGACACCACTTTCCAAATCATATCGCAAAGCACGGCCTGTGCCTTCTCGGGCACCTTCAACGGCGACGGCCATGCCATCAAGGGCTGGAGTTTCAACTCGGTAGCGTCGCAGAAGCTCAACGGCGGCCTCTTTGCCTTCATCGGCACCGATGGCGTGGTCGAGAACCTCGTGATCGACAAGAGCTGCGACCTGCAAGCCTATCGCAACTTTGCCCCCATCGCAGCCATAAACTACGGCACCGTGCGCAATGTGCGCAACTATGCCGACGTCCACACCCAGGTGGGCTATGCCGGCGGCGTGGTATACCTCAACTACGGCAGCATCGTCGACTGCTACAACCAGGGCAATGTGATCTCGGCACAGAATGCCGGCAACCTGGGCGGTATCGCCTATTGCAACGAGCGCGACGCCACCATCGATGGTTGCCTCAACGTGGGCGAGGTGAAAGCCGAGTTTGACCGCGGCACCGACGTGGGCGGCATCGTGGGCTCCAACATGAGCACGATAAGCAACGTGGTTAATGCCGGCCTGGTGAGTGCTGCCGAGGATGTGGGCGGCATCATGGGCACCACCAATTCCTCGTCGAGCCTCGACGGAGCGCTCTCGGTAGCACCGGTGCTCTTCACGGGCAAATCGGCCACCTCGGGCGCAGTGGCAGGCGACATCAATGCCAGCGCCAAGTTTAGCAACGCCTATTACGACTCACAAATCGCCATGCTGGCCAATACCGCTGCCAGTGGCGTGATTGGCGCCACCACAGCACAAGTGACCGCCACCACCATCACCGGCGACAAGTGGAGCCACACCACGGGGCGCTATCCCACACTCAAGGCCTTTGAGAGCGAGCAAGGTGCCATCTTGGGCACTCTGCCTGTGACCTTTGCCAGCACCGACACCCGCTCGACGGTGAGCGCCTCGGCAACGCTGGCCCAAGCCGACGGGCTCTCGTGGTCGCTCGCCAGGGGCAAGGACTTCGGCATAAGCGGCAGCACCCTCACCTACACCACCAGCAACAATGTGGCTGCCGATACCCTCAAGGCCACCTTGGGCGGCATCGTCAAGCATATACCTATAGGTGCTGTGGGCCAACTGCTGCCCGGCAGTGGAACGGCACAAGACCCCTACATCATCGACAAGCGCGCCGACCTCGACAAGATGGCCCAAGCCATCGCTACATCGGGCTTTGACTATGCCGGCAAGTACTTCTCGATAACAGCCGACATCGACATGGCTACCGACACGGCAGCCTACGTGCCCATCGCAGCAGGCAGCAAGGTGTTTGCTGGCATCCTGCTCGGCAACGGCCACACGATAAGCAACCTCAATATCAACAGCACAGCCGACAACGTGGGCCTCATTGGCAACCTGGGCATCACCGGCCAGATAAGCGACCTCACCATCGCCTCGGGCAACATCACTGGCGGCAGCAACACGGGCGCCGTTGTGGGCAACCTGCAAGGCAAGTTGCAAAACATCGTGGTGCAGCCAGCAGTCACAGTCACGAGCAGCCATTCACACGTGGGCGGCATCGTGGGCAATGCCACAGCCACCGCATCGATGAGCGACCTCACCAACTACAGCACCGTGACCAGCGAGTCGAGCCATGTGGGCGGCATCGTGGGCTATAGTGTTGCCGAGACCACTGCCTCGCGTCTTGCCAATCATGGCAACATCACGGGTGCCTACTATGTGGGTGGCATCGCGGGCTACACCAGCGCCACCAACTACGACTCGATCTTGAACTATGGCACCATCGCGGGCGGCACAAGCACCACGGGTTCGATAGGCGGCGCACTGGGCTACACGGTGCTCACCACCAGCGTTGTCGGTGCCAAGAATTATGGCACAGTGACCGGCACGGCCAATGTGGGCGGCATCGTGGGCTACTCCTACAAGAACACTACGGCCGACACTTGCCTAATTAAGAATGCGCTGAATGCCGGCGCCATCACGGGCTCGCGCTACCATGTGGGCGGCATCGTGGGCCGCACGACCAATCTCAATCTTGAGCACGTGGCCAACTATGGCAACGTGAGTTGCACCGCAACCTCGGTGAGTAGCTCCTATGGCGCAGCTGCCGGCATCGTTGCAACGGGGCTGCCCGTCGTCGTCGACGCCGTCAATGCTGGCGACATCACTGCAGTCTCCAATGTGGGCGGCATCCTTGGCGCCCCGTCGTCGACCTACTCTAAATATGCCTTCACCCGCGTGTTTTCTACCGGCACAGTGACCATGACGGGCACTGCCAATACGGGCGGTGCCATCCAGGGCAAAGCCAGCAGCCACCTCACTGCAACCGAGGTGTACTACGACAGCCAGTTCAACAACGCCTCGCTCAAGGCTGTGACAAGCGCCGACTACAGCGGCGTGACCGCAATGCCCACTGCCCAACTCATTGCCGGCAACCTGAGCAACTTGACCGACGACTGGACTCAGCAGACTGGGCGCTACCCCGTAATTGCCGACTTGGCTACCGACACCGTGTCGCAGCTCTACTCGCTGCCAGTGGTGCTCGACAGCGCCGACACGCGATTTGCTGTGACCAAGGCCTTTGCCGTGGGCACGCTCGATGGCTGCCAGTGGACGGGCGACAGCATCTACATCATCTCGCAACGCGGCAAGGTGGGCATGAAACCCAACGCAGTGGGCACCTACAATCTTGTGGCTACCATGGGCAACCATGAGCGCGTGATTGCCCTGCGACTGAATTGCCCCGATGGCGCAGCCATTGCAACCGATGGTGATGTGAACGGCGATGGCCGTGTCGACGCCAGCGACGTGACCGCAATGATCAACATGATACTGGGCACCGTTCCTGCCACCACCGAGGCCGACCTCGATGGCGACGGCAAGGTCAACAGCAGCGATGTGTCGCTGCTCATCACCCGCATTGCCGATGGCAATTAGTCCCTCGATAGCTTCACCGAGAGGCTAGCATGCATCACAGCCCGCGGCGCGATTGCGTCGTGGGCTGTTGCTTTATTGTGTGATTGTAAAAATATATTTTGGAATATCATTTTTATTATATATATTTGCATAGTTCTATATCCCAATTATAGCTCAATCATTTTTTATTATAACCAATTAAACCCCAACATAACACAAAATGACAAAAAGAAGACACCCAGCGACACGGCGTCTTGCCGGCGCAATCGCCATCGTGCTGGCCTGCCTGTGCACTGCCCTGAGCGCACAAGCCGACCGCTACGTGACCGAGAATTTTGATTACCCCAAGGGCAACCTCTATGGCCAGGGCAACTGGCTGCAGTATGGCACACAAAGTGCCGACTCTGTGCAGGTGGTCGACACCGCCCTCACCATGGCTGGCTACCAGGCCACCGCAATAGGCAAGGCCGCGTTCATAGGCAACACTGCCAGTGGCCAAGACGTGATGCTGAAGTTTGCCGACCAGCCCATCACCAGCGGCGCTGTCTACACAGCGGCCTTGATCAACGTGAAATCGGTAACCGACGACGATGTTTATTTTCTCTCCTACATCGCTCCCGGCAAAGCTGGCGTGCAAGACAAGAGAACCGCCTCTGAAATAGGACGCCTGCTGGCCGTGGCCAGCAGCGAGGGCAAATACAAGCTCAAGATCTCGCGCAACAGCAGCACGCAGTTTGAGGTCACCAGCGATGAGTATGAGCTGGGCAAGACCTATCTGGTCGTGCTCATGTACCAACTGGTGGACGGCACCAAAAACGACATCATCAAGCTGTGGGTCAATCCTGCCGACAAGGCACAAGAGCCCGCTGCCACAGCGGCCATTACCGACATGACCACCCACACGAGCGCCGATGCCAACCGCCTGCAGGCCGTGGAGCTGCGCCAGGGCAGCTCGTCGAGCCTCACCGGCCCGCAAGTGGTGGTCGACGCCATGCGCATCGCCAGCAGCTGGGCCGACCTCTTTGACTCGTCGGCCAGCGAGGACCCCACACTCACCGTCACCCCGCAAGTGGTGTACAGCGACGACGCCACAGCGCTGGGTCAAGCCGTGACCTATGCCACCTACAAAGTCGACTACGCCAACCTGCCCTCGGCTACCCAGGTGTATCTCACTGGCAAGAACAGCGACCAGTATGCCGTCGACCTCGCCCAGATACCCGCAGGCAGCGGCAGCGCCACCGTCAACCTCACCTACAAGCCCACAGCCATAGGCAAGCACACGGCACGCATCAACTTTGAGT
>OMUK01000049.1 GCA_900314215.1 uncultured Prevotellaceae bacterium | reverse complement strand
GCGGGACTCAGATTTCTTTTGTAATTTTGAGGTCCGGTCGAGTGCTTGCGCACCGTTCGAACGTATTTGGTCAAGTGGTTCAATTTCAATCATAACTTTCTGATTGTCAACTATAAAGTTACGAAAAATTGGCCATTTGGCCAATTTTTTAAACCGCTTATTTTCCTGATTTTTAAGAAATTAGATTGCAGCACGTCCACTTTCTGCGACTGCCAAAAGCAATGGGGAAAAGCCATGAATCGGGCGGGAAAAACCGTCCGGACACCCGCTATAAAATAATCTTAATTTTGACAGGCCAAAGCAATCTTAAATGAAAGAGCCGTGACTTCCGCATCATTTTTTTAATGAAGAATTACAATTCAATCATTTTTTTTAGTATCTTTGAACCCAAAAATAAATATAAGACAACAACAAGACACTAAGCAATATGAAGAAAACATTATTCACCTTTCTATTGGCAACATTTGCATTATTTGTCAATGCTACAACAGTCTCAAAGACCGACACCGTCTCATCGACCGACAGTCTCTATATTGACGACTTCACAATTGCGCCAGGCGATACTGCCGAAGTTCCAGTAAATCTTGTAAATGCAACAGCTTATTGCGCATTACAAAACTCAATCAAGACACCTGAGGGCGTGTGTATAGTACCAATATCGTCAACTACGATAGCAGGAGAGAAAAGCTATACCTGGGTTAAAGGAGTTGGCCGTTCAGTAGAATATGCCGACCAAGGCTTTTCGGTAAGCTACACTTGTAATCCTGTCACTAAAACCGACCAAAGTCATGAGTTAAGAGTAGTGGGTGTGCAAATGACCAACAAGAGGGTCTTATATGCCACTACAACAGGAAAGCCTATTTTCGATATTAAAATGTATGTGCCTGACACGGTAGTCCCAGGCAAGTACGTTTGCACCGTCGACGGCTTAAGCGACATGCCGCCCAAAGCCTCTACAGGGATTCCCGGCGGCGTTGGCGACAAATATTTTCCTGCCACCACATTTATAGTCACTGTAGCCGAACCTACCACACTGGCCAACCTGCTGGCCAACGGCGTGGCTGGCAAGACCTACAAGGTGACCGACAGCCTGGCAGTGGTTGCTCAATCGGAGAAGGCCAAGATGCTCTTCGCCAGCGACGGCAAGGGCAACTGGATTAAGGTGAACGCAGGCGACTACTACAGCACCGTAGCTAGCTACAACGGCGTGAGCGTGACCGGCGTATACAGCACCGAGAATGGCAACGCCACCCTCACTGCAAGCACAGCACCCACTCAGGTTGCTGCCACTGCTGTGACTCCCGCCACCTACAACCTGACTGAGCACTTTGCTCCTGCTGCCGACGAGGTTGCCTACATCAACGGCTTCTACTTCGACAAGCTGGGCAGCAACTACAGCAGCAAGTACACCGAGAGCGATCCTGTGCTCACCGGCTACAGCGACAACAACGCCGCCGGCCAGTTTGTTCAGTTCAAGAAGGCCGACTGGAACGACTACACATTTGCAGGCACTAGCGGCAACCGCGTGAAAGTGCTTGTGGTCAACGAGCTCAAGAGCGCTTGGGACAAGAACGCATCGGCTCCTGCCAAGGTTGCTTCTAGCGACATGGGCGCCCACGCCAATGTGATTGCTTACGCACTCGACGCAGCAAGCGTGACCACCGGCGTGAACGACGTGAACTCGGCCGCTCAGGTGCAGAGCGTGCGCTACTACAACGTGGCTGGCATGGAGAGCGAGACCCCATTTGAGGGCGTCAACATGGTAGTTACCAAGTATGCCGACGGTTCGACCAAGACCACCAAAGTTGTGAAATAAACTTGAGCAATTGCCGAGGCCACAACACCTGAAGCAAGCGAAAACATAATTTAAGACACGGCCTGGCACAATAGTTGCCGGGCCGTTTCGTTTTAACTATTGATTTTGACTATTGATTTTAAAAAAGAACACCTAGAAATGAAAAAAATCATCACTTGCATTGCGCTGCTGCTGGGCGCTACAGCCGGCATGGCACAAAATGCCTCCTATTTCATAGCCCACATGAATGAAGTCACACAAGCCTGGAAGAGTGCTGGCCTCACGGCAAAATATCCCTACCGCTACGCCTTGATCGACATCGATGGCGACGGCGCGAGCGAGCTGTGGCTGCGCAGCTACGACGGCCTGGACCAGGCCCTGATGGCCGCCACCAAGAGCGGCAAGCTCTCGCTGCTGGCCGCCACCAACGGCAGCAAGACCATCGAGGTGCGGGGCGCCAATGTGATACTGGGCGAAAACGTCGACAAGTCGACGAGCATCTTCACCTACACCCCCGTGAAGGGAAGCGCCGCCGGCCAGGTGGTGACCGACAAGCGCACCATCAAGGACGACAGCTACGGCCCCATGGCGCAATACAAGCACGACTACACCGTGGCCGGCCTGAGCAATGCCAAGGAGGCCAATAAATATGCCAAGAAATATCTGAAAAAAGCCGACAAGGCCAAGGCCGTCGACGCCGAGCAGCTCAACTGGGAGCCCATCACCAGCATGGGCTTGCACTGGAGTGGCAACTCCACCCGCAGCGAGCGCCCGGTGATGCTCACCGCCGACATCGAGGGCAACCGTTTTGCCTACGACCCAGCCGCCGTGAGCAATGCCAAGCAATACAAGCACATGGCATTCAAATCGACGGTGAGCGACATTGTGCCTGCTACCAAGCAGGCTGCCTTCCAACTCAAGAACGCCAAGGTGAAGGCCAAGATGTTTCGCGGCTATGCCAGCAGCGAGGTGTTTCCCGTGGCAATGACCGACGCCACTCGCAAGTCGCACACCTTTGTGCAATTCTCACGCTGGAAAAGCGGCGAGAAGAAGCAAGTGATGACCCCTGGCACCAAAAACAGCATCGAGGCACTCTACGACCGCAGCATCGTGCGCGACCAGTGGCTCGCCCGCTGGACGAGCAAGCAGAACGGGGCGGCTACCTACAATGTGTATGCCGTGTGGATGGACGGGGCGCAAATCTCGCCACTCACTGCCATCGTGCTCATGAAGGGCGACCAGGTAGAGGCCACCTACGACGTGCGCAGCGAGGTGGCGGCGCCCGTGAACTATGTCGACAACGTGCCCGAGATACAATGCGTGTGCACCACCCCCGACACTCCCGTAGAACTCTTCATTCACCAGGTGATCGACGGCAAGGCCAGCAACATCGTGCTCGACCAGGCCGGCAGCTACTTGCTGCGCGTGCAGTGAGCTGCACTTCTGGACCCCGCTCAGCAATAAAAGCCCCGGTAGAGCGGCTTGGAGGGCGACCTAGCGCTTGACCACGCTATCGGGGTGCTGCGCGATATAGGACTTCCAGCTGTGCACGCCGCGGGCAAAAGCGGGCTTCTGCCGCTCATAGAAGTGGCACAAGGCTGCCGCCAGGGCATCGGTAGCGTCGAGAAAATCGGGCATCTCGCTGGGCGAGATGTTGAGCTCACGCTGCAGCATGATGGCCACCTGCTCCTTGCTGGCTCCGCCATTGCCGGTGATGGCCTGCTTGATTTTGCGGGGCTCATACTCGGTGATGGGCACATCGTGGTTGAGGGCAGCCGCCATAGCCACGCCCTGGGCGCGGCCCAGCTTGAGCATCGACTGCACATTTTTGCCATAGAACGGTGCCTCGATCGACATCTCGTCGGGCAAATATTCCTCGATAAGTCCGGTCACGCGCGTGAAGATGCGGTGCAGGCGCATGTAGTGGCTCTCCATGCGGTTGAGCTTGAGCACCCCCATGGCAATGAGATGGGGCTTCTTGCCCTTCACACCCAGCAACCCGTAGCCCATCACATTGGTGCCCGGGTCGATGCCTATGATGATATTATCGTAATTCTCAGCCATTTAAATCTCAATTTTTTCCATCATTGTGGCAAAAGCCACCACGCGAGTGCCAAAACGGCTCATCATGCCCTGCATGAGCTGCTTGCCGGTGGCCAGGTGCCAGCGCTGCAAGTCGCCCAGCGAGGGGGCCTGCACCTGCAGGGCATAGCTCACACCGCCGTCATCGAGGCCGCGGTGCCCCATGATGCGATGCAGCTGGGGATTGGTCACGATGCCGCCCGAGAGGGCGCTGGGCACATAGTAATGACGCAGCCAGTCGAGAAACTCGTCGACATCGGCATCATTCATGTGAAATGTTGTGTTGTATACAATCATAATATGCTATAAATATTTCATTTTCTATCTAAATCGACCCACATCTCCTTGCCGCCCACAACCACGGGAATGCTCAAGTGCACCACATCGCGCTCCACGGCGGGCACAATGAGGTAGCACTGCCCGCGATGGAAGATGTTGAAAAACGACAGGTGGTTTTGCACCCTGATGGTCCAGTCGTAGTAGAAGCCGGAGCCTGGCTTGGGCTGGGTCATGCGGTTGTGCACCGGGTCGAGATTGAAGTCGAGGCCGCAATTGTGCTTGTCGAGATTGACCGAGTCGATGGGGATAATCGAGTAGGTCGCGCGGGGCACCAGATACACCTTGTCGATCAAGTCGGGTCGGCTGCTGCGCATGGGGGCCAGCTGGGTCCCGGCCAGGAAGCGGGAGCTCTTGTAGCGCGCCATGAGCCCCGGCCGCACAAAAGCCACATGCTGCTTGCCGTAGTATTGCTCATAGATGTCGTTGTAGCCGCTGTAACTCTCGCTGTCGTAGTGGTTGGGGGCAATCCAGCGGCGGCTCCAGGCGTTGTCGTGCCACTTGGCCGCGGGCAACACGCAATTGGCCGGGGCGGCGACGATTTGCCGCACCACGCCGTCGTTGTAAGTCTTGTATTGCTTGAGCACGACGATGGTAACAGCCGCCAAGGCCACACACGCCACGCCACTGGCGGCAGTCACGAGGCGCACAGGCCGCACCTGGTGGCCATAGCGGCGGTAGAGCCACTGCATGGTGTAGATGAAGCCCACCAGGGTGTAGAAGAAATAGAGCCTAGGCTTCTTGGAGTCGCCCAGAATGAAGAGCAAAATCACACAGCCCAGCAGCATCCATGGCAGCAGACTGAAGCTGAACTGCTTGAAACCTCGCTTGACCCACTCATAGATCATGAGAATCACTGCCGTGGCGGGAAACACATAGACCACAGCCTTGTAGCCCACGATGAGCAGGCGGCGCCCCAGCGCCCATGCCACCGAGCCGGCAAAGGTGATGCCGCCCGAACTCACGCGCAGCCAAGCACCCGGCGAGCACAAGATGATGAGCACGCCCACGCAGTAGCCCGCCAGTGCCACCATGAGCAGGCCGCCAGGCCGCTTGCGATTGAGCACGAGCCACAGCACCACGCCGAAGGCCACCGGCACCGTCACAGCCTCGTTCATTTGCCCAGCCACCCAACTGGCAAGAAAGAGCAACACGCCCTGCCAAGCACTCAATTTGCGGCCATCGTGCTCACGCAGCCAGAGCAGCCAGCCGAGCGAGAACGCGGCTGCCCACAGGTAGTTGAGGCTGCCACACGTCCACAGCAGCGTCTCGCCAGGAAACGGCGCCACGCATAGCAGCATGAGCGACGTGAGCGCAATCACAGCAGTCGAGCGGCCTCCAGCGGTGACCGCCAACGACACCAAGTGGAGCAGCAGCATGAGCATGAGGGCGTTGAGCACATTGAAAACGGGTTTGCCCACAATGCCGCACATGAGTTGCGTCAACACATTGGCCATGCGTCCGTTTTCCTCCACATAGAGGCCGGGCACCGACCGCAGCAAGTCGGCCAGCGAGTCGATGGGCTGGTAATCGCTGCCTATGATATAGGAATAGAGCAGGTCGTCGCCCTTGAGCGTGGTGAGCACGTTGAAGATGTAGAAGATCACACCGGCCACAAGCAGAGCCGCATAATAGGCCTTGCTGGCGGGTGTGTGGTGTCGCGATATGTAGTGCCGTGCTTTAGTCATGCGTTGCTATAAGTTTTTCACTCGGTCGAGTTTCACCTTGATATGTTTTGCTCCAGCCATGGCGGGTATCTCAAGATGGTCTACATCGTCCTCGACGGGGAGTGTGATCAAGTAGAAATCGCCACGGTGCTTCACCCAGAAATAGGTGACCTCGTTGTGCACATCGAGGTGGCGGTGGCAGTGCGACACCATGCCAGGGGCCGTGTTGCGGTTGTGCCGGGCATTGAGGTCGAGCACCATGTGGCGGGCAGCATAGCTCGTGTCGATGGCGGCCGAGTCGATGGGAATGATAGAGAAATCCTGCCCGGGGAAGAGGTAGATATTCTTGATCACCTTGGCATTGCTGCTGGCCATGTGCGCCACAGTGCCGCCGGCCAGGAAATCGGCACGCTGATAGCGCTCGTAGAGCGGCTTGCGCAGAAATGCCATGTGGGCCTTGCCGTAATGGTGGCGGAATAGCGTGTTGTAGTCGTTGAAACTCAACGAGTCGAAGTAGTTGCTCGCTATCCAGCGGCTATAGGGGGGCTTGAACGACTCAAGCACGCAGTTGGCCGGGGCGGCGGCGATGCGTGCTTCGACGGCTTCAACGCCGTGCCTATATGCCTTGAGGGCACCGATGGCGGCCACAACGGGGCACACACATGCCAGGGCGAGCACACAGGCGGCAATGCGCAGCACCTGCCTGCGACCGGCCACAATGCCATAGAGCCAGCGAGCCACGATGATGTAGCTCACAACCACATAGAAGAAATAGAGCCGCTGCTTATTGGGGTCGGCCAGGATGAAGAGCAAGATCACATTGCCCAGCCATATCCATGTCATCCAGTCGCGGGCCACTTCTCGCCCACCCCGCTTGCAGACGTCATACACGATCACCAGCAAGGCCAGCACAGGCACCACATAGCGCACGCTGCGCAGCGCCAGCACCTTGCCATGCTGCATCACGGTGGCCAGCAACGAGGCGTCGCTTCCTGCTCCGGCGTCGAGAAGACGCTCCCAGGCGGCCGGCGAACAAGTCACGATGACGGCCCCGAGCACATAGCCCGCCAGTGCCAGCAACTCCATGCGGCTGGGCTTACTGCCTCGCAGGGCCATCCATGCAATCCAACCGAAGCACACGGGGTAGCTTGCGCTCTCCTGCATCCATCCCGCCAGCAGCGCCAGCACGGTCACGGCAACAAGCCGCGCGTGGCAGCACGCCGCTTGCCGCCCGCTGGCGACACAGCACACAAGCAGGAGCGAGAGCGTGGCCGACCACAAGTAGTTGAGGCTGCCACACATCCACAGCATGGTCTCGCCTGGATAGGGGAAAATGAGCAAAACGGCCAAGCAAGTGAGCAGCGCGATGGCCGACTCCTGCCAGCCCCCAGTGATGCAACGCCCAGTGACCACAAGGAAAAGTCCAAAAATCAGGGCATTGGCGATATCAAACGCGCCCTTGCCCGCAATGGCAGCAAAGAGCTGGGTGAGGTAATTGGCCAGCCGGCCATTGTCGGTGTAAAAAATCACGCTCCACGACCGCATGAGGTCGCCCCAGCTGGTGATGGGCACCACATCGTCGCTGCCCGCCATCATCGAGAAGTGCAGGTCGTCGGGCTTGAGGGTCGTGAGCACATTGAAGACATAGAACACCACCACAGCCACTGCCACCACAAGGCAGTAGCCGCGGCACGCAGTCAACCGGTATCTGTGCTCGCCCTTCATCGTTATGCAAAGGTAATCATTTTTCGCCAGCATTGTCCACAATATCTTGCACAACATGATGGTGGCCCCACAGCGTGAAAGCAGCATTTAGGCCGCGCGTGCAAATCAAGGAGGGAAAAGCTGTAACAACGACGTCATAATTTTAAGCATTTTAATTAATTTAGTTAAAATTTAAATTATCTATAGTTAAAACCAAAATTATATCTATCTTTGCACCGAAATAAAGAACAGATTTTGCGCCCAATGCAGCAAAATGCGAGAATTTATTCACATACGATACGACTTGTTTGGTGACCAACGATGGTCGCTGAATTCTCAATATAATCTCTCTTATGAAGAAATACTGCACGCTGTGCCACCATATAGTGACACGGCGTGTTGTCTTTTAGGCTTATAATATTAAGTGCTACGTTCACATGAATTTTAAGTTTTCAGAAGATTATTCTTATTTTAAACCAAATATTTTTTAAAAAATTTATGGCAATGAAAATCAAATTTTTCGCATTGTTGGCCATGCTCGTTGTAGCACTCGGCCTGAATGCACAGGTGACGACTTCATCGCTAGCCGGCAAGGTGACGCTGAGCGACAACAATGAAGCCGTGATCGGTGCAACCGTCACTGCCACCCACGTGCCTTCGGGCACGCGCTACACGGCTGTGACCAACGTGAATGGTAACTACGCAATCCAAGGTATGCGTGTGGGCGGTCCTTACACCGTGACCATCAGCTACATTGGCTACGAGACCAAGACCCTCGACAACATCTACCTCACCCTGGGTGAGACTTATGATGCCGACGCCAACCTCTCGCTCAACTCGCAGCAGTTGCAAGAAGTGGTTGTGACCGGCCGTAGCGGCATCGACGCTACCAAGACTGGCGCTGCCATGGCATTTAGTGCCGCCGACATCGCCAACGTGCCCTCGATCGACCACAGTATTGCCGACGCCACCCGTCTGAACCCCCTCGTGAACATCTCACAATCGGGCGCAATGACCTTCAACGGCGTGAGCAACCGCTACAACAGCTTCATGATCGACGGTGCTGTCAACAATGATGTGTTCGGCCTCACCAGCAACGGCCAGAACGGTGGCCAAGCCGGCACCCAGCCCATCTCGATGGAGACTGTAGACCAAATCCAGGTGCAGGTGGCTCCCTTCGACGTGCGTCAATCGGGCTTCACCGGCGGTTCGATCAATGCAATCACCAAGAGCGGTACCAACATGCTGCACGGCTCGGTCTACGGCGACTGGCGCAACCAGGACCTCATCGGTGAGAAATATCAACTGATGAACGGCAAGACCTCGGAGAAATACCAGCACGAGAAGACCTATCACTATGGCGCTACTCTGGGCGGCCCCATTGTGAAGGACAAACTCTTCTTCTTTGCCAACTATGAGAAGGCCAACGATGAGTACAACAACAACTACACCATCGGCTCGGCCGCATCGCGTGTCGACGCTGAGGTTGCCAACGCCATGCTTGCCGCACTGCAGGCCAAGGGCTACACTGGCACCTTCAACAACCCCGACAACTACACCAAGAGCGACAAGGGCGGTGTGAAACTCGACTGGAACATCAACGACAACAACAAGCTCACTCTGGGCTGGCGCATCGTTTCGGCCAAGCAGCTCAATCAGAACTCCACTGCCAGCAACTTGAACTCTACCGACTATCAATACGACTTCAAGAGCGTGACCAACTCGTTCACCGCCGAGCTCCACAGCACCATCAACCAGAACTGGGCCAACGAGGCACTGGCAAGCTACGTGCGCGTGCGCGACTCTCGCAATCCTCACGGCGTGTTCCCCATGATCTCGGTTTCGGGCGTGGGCAATGGCACTGTCAACTTCGGTACCGAGCGCTCGAGCTGCGCCAACGGTCTGGATCAGGACATCTGGTCGTTTACCGACAACCTGACTTACTACACGGGCAACCACACTTGGACCTTCGGTACTCATGAGGAGTTCTACAAGTTTAGAAACCTCTTCATCCAGGACAACTACGGTACCTACTACTTCAATACTCCCGACGACTTCTATGCAGCCCTCAACGGCGAGACTGGCCACATTCGTCAATACCGTTACAGCCAAGCCAACACCGAGTACACTGGCGATCCCCGCTGGTGGGCCGAGTTCAGCGCTGGCCAAGTGGGCGTGTACGCTCAAGACCAGTGGCGTGCAAGCAACAACTTCACGCTCACCTATGGCCTGCGTGTAGATGTGCCTCTGTTCTTCGACACTCCAACCGAGAATGTCGCCTTCAACCAGTTTGCTGCCAAGATGCATGAGTATGGCAACCCACTGCGCTCCAAGACTCAAAACGACTGGGACGTGCGCACCAACCACAAGCTGCGCAGCACGCCACTCGTGTCGCCTCGCGTGGGCTTCCGCTGGTGGCTCGACAACGAGCACAACTACTTGCTGCGTGGCGGTGCAGGCCTCTTCTCGGGCCGCATCCCATTTGTGTGGCTGAGCAACAACTTCTCCAACACGGGTATCCAGCTCATCACCTACAATGCTTCGGGCAACGCAGTGCGTGACCTCACCCTCATCACCGACCCCAGCAACCAAGCAGCTGCCTACAACAAACTCAAGGCAAGCGGCTCGCAAGTGGTCAACGTGTTCTCCAAGGACTTCAAGTTTGGTCAGAGCCTGCGCCTCAACCTGGGCTTAGACGCCAAACTGCTGGGTATCGACTGGACTGCCGAGGTGCTCTGGTCTAAGACCCTCAACGACGTGGTTTACAAGAACCTCGCCTACAACTGGGACGGCAGCAAGACCGTTGCCGACAACACTGGCCTGAGCTTCGACCAGCGTCCTTACCTGACCCGCGTGACTGGCGGAACTCCCTTCAACGGCGTGTATCTGCTCGACAACACCAGCAAGGGCCACACCTTCACTGCCAGCTTGAGGGCTGAGAAGAAGTTCAACTTCGGTCTCGACCTGGCCGCAGCCTACACCTACACGCAATCGCGCAGCGTGAACTACGGCGGCAGCTCGGTGGCAGCTTCCAACTACAACTACAACTACACTCACGGCAATCCTAACGATCCCGAGGTGGCCAACAGCGCCTACAACATTCCTCACAAGATCACCGTTTCGGTATTCTACAACAAGGACTATGCTAAGCACTGGAACACCAACGTGGGCCTCATCTACACTGCCAACAGCGGTTCGCCCTACTCGATTTACTACTATGGCGACTACAACAACGACGGCAGCAACGGCAACGACCTGATGTATATCCCAACCGATGCCCAAATCGACCAAATGACCTTCATCGCCAACAGCAAGTACACTGCCGACCAGCAGAAGGCCAACATGAAGCAGTGGCTGGCTAGCGAGAGCTACCTCAAAGATCACCGCGGCGAGTACTACGACCGCTTCGCCGACAACCTGCCCTTCGAGCACCACTTCGACTTCCACTTCGCCCAGACCTACAAGTTCAACTGCGGCAAGTACACTCACGCCCTCACCCTCACCTTCAACATTCAGAACGTGGGCAACATGTTCAACAAGAAGTGGGGCCGCTACGAGTCGACAGGTGCTTCGGTTTACTACAGCCCAGTTACCTACAATGCATCGAAGAAGGCATTCCAATTCCTGCACGACGGCGACTACACCATGCACAGCTACAGCGACTACTACAGCCGCTGGCGCGCTCAGCTCGGTCTGAAGTACACCTTCTAAGCCTATTTAGAACTCATTCCTATCATCATAAATGCCAGGGTCCGTCAAGATCCTGGCATTTTTATTTATTCACCAATTGGAAACAAAACCTTTAATTATAAAGGTGCGCAGATGACAGGGGTTCGTGTGCTTCGCGCTCCACCGCCTGCCCTATAAGGTGCCGCCCTCAGCGTGGCTGCTGCGCGTGGTTGGCAGGGCGCAGCGTGGTTGGCAGGGCGCGGCCCTAGTGACCGTCCGCAGCTATATATATTACGATAAATTTTGCTGTATTCCAAACCCTGGGCCATGGCAGCGCTCACAATATTGTGGAGATAGATTTTGGTAGATTGCAAGAGTTTTGTAACTTTGTGGTCGAAAACATGTGACTACGCATTTTCCAGGCTGCACAGCTCTCGTGATTGAGAGGGCTCATGGCACCTGATTGTTGAACTAAATATACCGCATTTTGGATCCTGACCCTCTTTCGTGTCTATTAAGCATCTTGGTCTCTACTCAGCAGGCCATCACCGTCAACACGCCCACCGTGGGCAGTATTATCGCCATCATCGTTGCCATCGCAGGACTGATGTACTCGGCCTTCAACTCGGGCTCTGAGCTCGCCTTCTTCTCTCTCACCAAGGAGGATATCGACGACATCGACAACGAGGCCAAGCAAGCAAGAATAAAGCAGTTGCTCTCCAAGCCCGAGCAATTGCTTGCCACTATACTCATAGGCAACAACACCGTGAATGTGCTCATCGTGGTTGTGCTCAACTACGCGATGACCAAAATCTTCACCTTCAACAGCACTGTGGCCAGCTTTGTGGTGCAGACGGTGATACTCACCTTCCTGATCTTGCTCTTCGGCGAGGTCATTCCCAAGCTCTATGCCAGCAACCACAACGTGCAGTTTGCCCAGATGGCATCGTCGGTCCTGAGCGCCATGATGAAAATACTGAGTCCCATCTCCCGATTGATGGTGAAGAGCACCTTCATCGTGCGCAAGGCCGTGTCGAAGCGCCCCGACGACATCTCGAAGGAAGACCTGAACCGCGCCCTTGAGGTGAGCGACGTGAAGTCGACCGACGAGAAGGAGATGCTCAAGGGCATCCTCACCTTTGGCGACAAGACGGTGACCGACATCATGCGCCCGCGCATCGACGTGGTCGACATCGACTACGACACCACATTCAGCGATGTGGTGAAGACCGTGGTCGACAACGGCTACTCGCGCATGCCCGTCTATGAGGAGAGCCCCGACAACATCAAGGGCATGCTCTATGCCAAGGACCTGCTGCCCTATATAGGCAAGCGCGACGACACCTTCAGGTGGCAGACGCTGCTGCGCCCCGTGTATTTCGTGCCCGAGACGCGCCAAATCGACGACCTGCTCGAGGACTTCCGCAAGAAAAAAGTGCACATGGCTATCGTGGTCGACGAGTATGGCTGCACCCAAGGCATATGCACACTCGAGGACGTGCTCGAGGAGATTGTGGGCGACATCGACGACGAGTATGACACCGAGGAGAAATTCTACAGCAAGGTGGCCGACAACACCTATATCTTCGATGCCAAGACCTCGCTCAACGACTTCTACGAGGTGACCGGCACCAGCGAGGATGACTTTGACGACGAGCTGCTGGAAAATGCCGAGACCATCGCCGGACTGCTGCTGGCCGTGAAGGGCGACTTCCCCAAGGAGAAGGAGCAAATCGATTGCGGCCCATGCCACTTCACGGTGCTCAAGGTGAAGAAATTCCGCATTGCCAAGGTGAAAGTCGTGGTCGACACTCCCAGCGGCGATAGCGACAAGAAAGAGAACTAAAAATAAAAAAAATGAGCTAATCCATGGCTTACGCAGGCACAAAGACATATATCGACGGCACAGTGCTGCACAGGTGGGTGCTGTGCGAACCCTCGGAGCAGATGCTCGCCATGTGCGCTGCCGAGGAGTTGCCCCTCGATTGCGAGGCAAGATCAGAATACCGCCGCCAGGAGATACTGGGCGAGCGGTTGCTCATGAAGCGCATCTTCGGCGAGTACACCCCGCTGCAGCACAACAGCGACGACGAGCCCTATGTGGAGGGCTGCCCCGCCCACATCACCATTGCCCACACCCGCGGCTTGCTGTGCATCGGGCTCAACGCCCAGCACCGCATGGGCATCGACGTGGAGCGCTATGGCCGCCGGGTGCTGGGCGTGCGCGACTTCTTCCTCAACGACGGCGAGAAGGCCTGGTTGCGCCCCGACGACACCCTGGGCCACATGGTGGCCTGGATGGCCAAGGAGGCCATCTTCAAGGCTGTGGGCGTGCGCGACATGGTGGACGACTACGCCCGCGACATCGTGGTCAACCCCTTTGCCACCCCTGGCAAGGGGCAGACTATCACCCACTCAGGCAGTTTCAAGGGCGAGCCCTACTACCTGGAGACCCACATGGGCGACGAGTTTATGCTCACCTTCACTTGCGAGCGACGTCACCTCAATAAAAAAGAAACACAATTATTTTGCACTACGATATGAACAAGAGAAACATCACCATTGCACTGGCAGCCATCGTGGCTAGCAGTGCCCTGGCTTGCACCAATCTGCTGGTGGGCAAGAACGCCAGCGCCGACGGCAGCACCATCATCACCTATGCTGCCGACTCCCACACCCTCTATGGCGACCTGCAATATCTGCCTGCCGCCGACCACAAGCCCGGCGACAAGCGCGCCGTGGTCGACTGGGACTCGGGCCGCCTGCTGGGCTACATCCCCGAGGTGGCTCACACCTATCAGGTGGTGGGCAACATCAACGAGTACCAGGTGACCGTGGCCGAGAGCACCTATGGCGGCCGCCCCGAGCTCGTCGACACCACAGCCAGAATGGACTATGGCAGCCTCATCTACATTGCCCTGCAGCGCTCCAAGACCGCCCGCGAGGCCATCAAGGTGATGACCGACCTGGTGGCGCAGTATGGCTACTGCAGCGAGGGCGAGTCGTTCTCGATAGGCGACCCCAATGAGATATGGATACTCGAGATGATAGGCAAGGGTGGCAAGGAGAAAGGCGCCGTGTGGGTGGCACAGCGCATCCCCGACGACTGCATCGCCGGCCATGCCAACCAGAGCCGCATCTACCAGTTCCCCCTCAACGACAAGGAGAACTGCATCTATAGCAAAGACGTCATCTCCTTTGCCCGCAAGATGGGCTACTTCAAGGGCAAAGACAAGGATTTTGCCTTCTCCACGGCCTACTCGCCCAGCAACTTCGACACCCTGCGCGGCTGCGACGCCCGCGTGTGGAGCTACTTCAACCGCTTCAAGAGCGGCATGGACATGTACCTGCCCTACCTGCGCGGCAAGAAGGGCGCCGCGCTCATGCCCCTCTATGTGAAACCCGACAAGAAGATAAGCGTGCGCGACATGCAAAACATGATGCGCGACCACTTCGAGGGCACGCCCTTCGACATGACCGTCGATCCAGGCGCCAGCAACTGGTATAAAGTGCCCTACCGCTACCGCCCCATGGAGTTTACCGTCGACAGCGTGCAATACTGCCAAGAGCGCGCTATCGCCACGCAGCAGACGGGCTTCGTCTTCGTCTCGCAGATGCGCGCCAGCCTGCCCCGCCAAGTGGGCGGTTGCCTGTGGTTTGGCGTCGACGATGCCAACACGGCCGTCTTTGTGCCCATGTATTGCAGCATCACCGAGGTGCCCGACTGCTTCAGAGCCGGCAAGGCCGACTTGTATCACTTCAACTTCGACGCCGCCTTCTGGGTCAACAACCTCATCGCCAACCAGGCCTACAACCGCTACAGCTACATGATACCCGACATACGCAAGGTGCAGGGCGGCCTCGAGGACCGCTTTGAGCGCAACCAGCCCAGCGTCGAGGCCAAGGCGCAGAGCCTGCTCAAGACCAGCGAGGCACAAGCCATCGAGTACTTGACCAACTACAGCATAGGCGAGGCACAAGTCTATCTCAAGCAATACCAAGACCTGGCCAAATACCTCTTTGTGAAATATCTCGACGGCAACATCAAGCACGAGAAAGACGGGAAATTTGAGTACAACGACTACGGCGTGCCCGTGGAACCCACCTTTGGCGGCTACACACAAGACTACTACAACACCATCGTGCGTGGCAGCGGCGACCGCCTGAAAATCGTGCAACCCGAGAAATAATTAAACCTTTGGCACAAATTTTGGTCTAACCCCCAAAATTAAGCAAGACAAAGATGAAAACATTGAGATTGATAAGAACAGCCGTGCTGGCCGCCATCGTCACCGTGATGGCATTGCCAGCCGGAGCACGCAGCTACACAAGCGAGACGCTCAATTACCAGATCGTGTATCACTGGGGCATGATATGGAAGCATGCCGGCAACGCCCAGCTCAGCATCAGGCGCACCCCGCAGGGCTACTACTCCCAGCTCGTGGGCCGCACCCGCTCGTGGGCCGACAAGTTCTACCCCGTGCGCGACACGCTGAAGTGCACGATGAACAGCCAGTTCCTGCCCCTCAGGTATGAGAAATGCACCCACGAGAAGAAGTACCGCGCCCGCGACGTGGTGAAATTCTCGCGCAACAACGGCACCACCACTGCCAAGTGCACCCGCTGGCGCAAGGGCGGCGTCAAGCACACCAACCTGGCCAACCGCGGCAATGCCTACGACATGCTGAGCGTGTTCTACATGCTGCGCAATCTCGACTTCGACCAATTGGCCAAGAATAAGTCCTACGTGACCTGCATATTCTCGGGCAAGACCAAGGAGGTGCTCACCATCAAGTACCGCGGCGTGCAGACCGTCACCCTGCGCGACAACAGCAAGCACCAGGCCTATCACATCACCTTCAAGTTCACCCAAGACGGCAAGAGGAAGTCGAGCGACGACCTCGACGCCTGGCTCTCGACAGGCGCCGACCGCAAGCCCCTCATGCTGGTGGGCAGGCTCTCGTTTGGCGAGGTGCGCTGCTACCTGGGCGGCTCGGGCCTCAACAGCTAGTGCCACACTCGGGGCAACTCACATTTCACAGCATCAAGCGGATGGGAATCGGCAAAAGGCCGGTTTCCATCTGTTATTTTTGTCCAAATATCCAATATAAGTGGTAAAATTCGCAATTTTTTGAGTATTGTGTTCTATTTTGCCGTATCTTTGCTTAATAATTGACTCGACAAGAAGAGAAATAAGTACTTATGCGCAAGTTATTGCTATATGTGATGTTGATGATGGCGGCACCCGCCCTCACTTGGGCACAAGGCACTGTGTCGCTCGACTCGTGCCGGCGCATGGCCATCAACAACAACAGGGAAATCGAAGAAGGCAACATCAAGATAGAGCAGGCTGGCTACCAGCGCAAGGAAGCCGCGGCAGCCTACTTGCCCAGCATCGACTTCATGGGCGGCTACATCTACAACCAGCACAAGGTGTCGCTCAAGAAGGAAGACCAGTACCTGCCCATCAAGACCTACAACCCCGAGACCGGCAAGTACGACTTCAGCCTGGTCACCGACCCCTCGACCGGCATGCCCGCCGTGGTCGACGGCTCGATCGTGCCCTCGATGGTGGCATTGCTGCCCAAGAGCGCCATCACGGCCGACATCCACAACATCTTTGCCGGCGCCGTCACGGCCGTGCAGCCCATCTACATGGGCGGCAAGATACGCGCCATGAACGCCATCACCCGCTATGCCGAAGACCTGGCCAAGTCGATGAACGACACCAAGATCGAGGACGTGATCTACAGCGTGGACCAAGCCTACTGGCAAGTGGTGTCGCTGCGCGCCAAGGAGAAACTCGTGCACAGCTACCTCACCCTGGTCAAGCAGCTCGACAGCGACGTGGAGAAGATGCTCAAGCAGGGCGTGGCCACCCAGGCCAACAAGCTGAGCGTCGACGTGAAAGTGAACGAGGGCAACGTGAACCTCACCAAGGTCGAGAACGGCCTGGCCCTGTCGCGCATGTTGCTCAACCAGATATGCGGCCAGCCCATCGACCGCAAGTATACCCTCGAGGACGAGAACAAAGACGACATCGAGGGCACACTGCGCCCCTCCAGCTTCAACATGGACTCGGTCTACAACCGGCGCCACGAGATAGAGTCGCTCACCCTGGCCACCAAAATCTACGACGAGAAAGCCAAGGTGGTGAAGAGCGAGATGCTGCCGCAAGTGGCCGCCTTTGCCGCCTATCACGCCATGAACCCCAATGCCTACAACGGCTTTGAGAACAAGTTTGGCTTCGGCTTCTCGGTAGGCGCCATGGTGAAAGTGCCCCTGTGGCACTGGGGCGGACTCACCAACAAGTACAAGGCTGCCCTGGCCGACGCCCGCATCAAGCGCGTGGAGCTCGAGGACGCCAAAGAGAAAATCTCGCTCCAGGTGAACCAGGCCGCCTATCGCTACCAAGAGGCTTGGAAGACCTACGAGAAGACCAAGTCGAACCTTGTCTCGGCCAACGAGAACCTGCGCTGCGCCACCGTGGGCTACAAGGAAGGCGTGATGAACCTCGACGAGGTGCTCGCCGCCCAGACTGCCTGGTTCCAAGCCTATAGCGACAACATCGACGCCCAAATCGACATCCAGCTATGCGACGTGTACCTGTCGAAGGTGCTGGGCGAGATGAGATATTAATTGCAAATTGACAACAAAAAAATTACACTCAATATACAACATGGATAAAGCTGATGAAAAGACGACGCCTGCCGCACAGCCTGCCGAGCAAACCGGCAAGCTCGCGCAAAACCAGGGCGTGACGCCATCGAGTGAAGAAAATTCCACAGCCGCCGGCGAGAAGAAGTCACCAAAGCCCAAGTCGAAGCGCCGCGAGATAAAAGACCAGCGCACCATCGTGCGCAAGCGCGACAAGGCCCTGCTTGCCGCCCTGGGCGTGTTTACCCTGGTGATGGCCTGCGTGGCCCTGCTGGGCATTCTGCTCATACATGCGCCCAAAGAGACCATTCAGGGCCAGGCCGACTGCGACCAGGTGCGCGTGTCGGGCAAGCTGCCGGGGCGCATCGTGCGCTTCTATGTCAAGGAGGGCGACTATGTGCACAAGGGCGACACGCTGGTTGCCATAAGCAGCAAGGTCGCCGATGCCTCGCTCTTCAAGGCCAAGAGCGCCCAGCGCGCTGCCCAAGCCGCGAGCCAGAAGGTGGACAAGGGCACCCGCGTCGAGGTGAAGGAAAGCGCCAGCCACATGGTGGAGCAAGCCAAGGCCGCCGAGGATATCGCCAAGAAGACCTACGACCGCATGGAAAACCTCTTCAAGGAGGGCGTGGTCACCCAGCAACGCCGCGACGAGGCTAAGGCTGCCTACGACGCCGCCAGCGCCGCCGTGCGCACCGCCCAGAGCAACGAGCGCCTTGCCCAAAACGGCAGCGAGCCCGAGGACAAAGCCGCTGCCCAGAGCATGGAAGACGTGGCCAAGGGCACCGTGATGGAAGTGGAATCGGTGCTTGAGGACCAAGTGCTCGTGGCTCCCTGCGACGGCGAGGTGAGCGAGATTTATCCCCACGAGGGCGAACTCGTGTCGCTGGGCACGCCCATCATGTCGATTTCCAAGCTCGACGAGATGTGGGTGTCGTTCAACGTGCGCGAGGACAAACTCTCGCTCATGCCCATGGACACCCTGCTCAACGTCACCATCCCGGCACTCAACAACAAGAAGACGAAACTGCAAGTATACTATATCCACGACATGGGCAGCTATGCCGTGTGGAATGCCACCAAGGCCTATGGCCAGTACGACAGCAAGACCTTTGAGGTCAAAGCCAAGCCCACCGTGCCTATAGCCGACTTCAGGCCAGGCATGTCGGTGCTGCTCGACGAGAAATGAGCCGCACGGCATCCACAGCAGTAGCTATCGCAACCAAGCAAAACAAGTAGAAATAGATAGAGAGCAATCATGATCAAGCAATATTTCAAGCAGGCATTCAAGCGCGGGGCCGTCTCACTGGTGAGGCGGCAGGTGTTTGTGTGGATGATGATCGTGATGCCGCTGCTGTGTGCCTTTTTCTTCCTCGACCTCATTCACAAGGGCCCCGTCACACGCGTGCCCGTGGGTGTCGTCGACCTCGACAACTCGTCGACCTCGCGCGCCCTCACCCGCAACCTGGGCGCGATGCAGACTGTGGACATCAAGTGCCACTTCTCCAACTTCCAAGATGCCTGCGACGCTGTGCAGCGCGGCGACGTGATGGGTTTCATCCTCATGCCCGCCGACCTTGAGGCGCGCGCCTTGGCTGGCAATCACCCCACCATAAGCTACTATGTGAGCTATGCCTACTACACGCCGGCCTCGATGATGTACAAGGGATTCAAGACCATCACCGTGCTGGCCAACGGCGCCATTGCCACCGTTGCGTTGCGCACGCTGGGCGTGAGAGGCGAGGCCATATCGGCAGCGCTGCAACCCGTGGTCACGCAGGTGCACCCGGTCAACAATCCCTGGGTGAACTACAGCTACTACCTCAACGCCTCGTTTGTGCCGGCCATGCTGGCCTTGCTCATCCTGCTGGTCACCGCCTTCAGCGTGGGCACCGAGTTTAAATACGGCACCTGTCGCCAGTGGCTGCGCAGCTCGGGCGAGTCGATCACCATTGCACTCACGGGCAAGTTGCTGCCGCAGACGTGCATATGGTGCGCCGTGGGCTGGACGATACAGCTCATGATGTACCGCATCTACCAGTTCCCGCTCAATTGCCACCCCATCGTCATGATTCTGGCCATGGTGCTCTTTGTGCTGGCCAATCAGGCATGGGCCATCATGGCCATGTGCGTGACGCCCAACTTTCGCTACGGCAGCACCCTGTGCACCCTGCTGGGCATGCTCACCTTCTCGTTCTGCGGCTTCTCGCTGCCAGGCGAGTCGATGTATAGCTGGGTCGACGCGCTGGGCTATGTAATGCCAGCCAAGTACTACTTCCTGCTCAGCTGCGACGAGGCCCTCAACGGGCTGCCCTTGTACTACACCCGCTACAACATTGCCGCGCTCATAGGCTTCACCCTCATCCCGTGGGTGCTCAAGTGGCGATTGAAGAGAGAATGCATGCACCCGGTGTATGTGCCCTAAAAAAAGAAACAAAGAAAGATGAAACACTGGTTTATCGACATATTCAATGTGTGGAAGCGCGAGACCAAATTGTGCTTCCGCGACGAGGCTGTGCTCATCTTCTTCCTCTTGCTCCCAGCCATGTATCCCGTGCTCTACTCGCTCATCTACAACACCGAGGTGGCACGCGACATCAAGGTGGTGGTCGTCGACGACTGCCGCAGCCAGCTCACCCGCCAGTTTGTGCGCGAGCTCGACGCCACGCCCGAGATTGCCATCATGGACTACGTGAGCAACATGCAAGACGCCCAGCGCCTGGTGGCCAGCCACGACGCCTATGGCATCGTATACTTCCCGCGCGACTTCTCGAGCAATATCGAGAACGGCCTGCAGGGCCACGTGTCGCTCTACTGCGACATGGGCGTGCTCATGCGCTACAAGCAGATGCTCTCGGGCCTCACAGCCGTGCAGATGGACATATGCACCAAGTTGCAGAGCAGCAAGACCGCTCCGCTCACCTATCAGAAGGGTTCCATCATCGAGAGCAAGCAGGTGCCCATCATCAACAAGTCGATGGGTATAGCCTCGGCCCTGCTGCCGTTTATCCTGGTGGCCGTGATCCAGCAGAGTCTCATACTGGGCACATGCGTGTTGCGAGCTGGCAGCCGTGAGCGCCGCTTGCGCAACAAGGGCCTCGACCCCATGGATGTGGGGGCAGGCGTCTCGGCCTCGATCTTGGGCAAGACGCTGTGCCACACCTTCATCTATTTCATTCCTGTGGTGTATGTGCTCTTCTTCGTGCCCATGTTCTTCGATTTCCCGCAACTGGGCGACCCGCTCGACATCCTGCTGCTCATGCTGCCCTTCATGCTGGCCTCGTCGCTGCTGGGCCAGACGCTCTCGGTCTTTGTCAACGACCGCGAGTCGACCTTCCTGGTCATTGCCTTCAGCTCGGTGATTTTCGTCTTCCTCGCAGGCATCTCCTATCCCCGCTACGCCATGTCGAGCTACTGGATAGCGCTGGGCAACATGATACCTTTCACTTGGGGCTCCAACGGCTATGTGGCCCTGATGAGCGGGGGCGCCGAGCTCTCGCAGGTGGCAACCAACTACAAGATGCTGTGGCTGCTGTCGGGCATCTACTTCGTCTCGGCCTACTGCGTGGAGCGCTTCATCTGCCGCCCGCGCTACCGCCGCATGGCCCTCTACGCCAGCATCGACCCCGACTCGCCCATCAAGGAGGAGTGCCGCCGCAACGCCGTCGACTACCGCGACTGGTAGCCAAGACTACTCATTTTTCTTTTTCAGGTTACTAAAGCCAATCTATTGCTTTCTTCTCCATGCCTTCGAACCATGCGTAACCATCCGAAATGAGCCGACTTTTTGGAGTTTTTTTTGACTGCGAACTTTGCGGCCAAAAAAGGCTATGTTTAATTTGAACGAGAACAACCGGTT
>OMUK01000043.1 GCA_900314215.1 uncultured Prevotellaceae bacterium | reverse complement strand
CCAACAAGTGGCGTGACGGCTACGGCAACTTGCGCAGCGGCTACGGCGCCACAATTCACCTCACTCCCATACTGCCAGAGACCACAGCCCCCTATGCCTATTACTACCGCGTGTGGCGCTTGGCCGACGACGGCGAGACTCAGCTCAACAGCCTGCCGAGCAGCAGCAACACAGGCTGGAAAAACGATTACGAAGACATCAAGCCGTTCTATCCAGGCAATACCGAAATCCAGGTAAAGGACGTGTATGTTGCCAACATGCCCAACGCTGACGAGTCAAGGATAGTGACTTACATTGCCCGCCTCTACAGCACCGACCAAGCCCAATCTCACCCCGCGGTACCGCGCAAGGCGGCTTCGGCAAGTGGCACTGCCGCCGGGCACTACTACATCACCGAGAAGCGCATCGATGTGGACTATAGCAGTTCTGCTGTGGCAACAGGCATCGACGGCATAACCACCGCACAAGCCACCCCCGTGAGCGAGGTATACTACAACGTGATGGGCGTAGCCTCGACCCGGCCGCACCCGGGCATGAATGTGGTGGTTACCACCCTGAGCGACGGCAGCCGCCTCACCACCAAGATGATGAAGTGATTCTCTTCTCGTGTCACCACAACGGCTTCACCGGGCTACCTCACCCGATGGAGCCGTTTTTTTTCTTCCTGTAGGCTGTGTGTCTCTTCGTGCTGCATGTTTTGTTTCTTTTACAATTTTTAAATGTTGTTTTTTGTGCTATTCATCAATTAATTATTACTTTCGTAAAGTTTTACGTATTTTTAAAAACTATAATCTCGACATTTTATGAAGAGTCTCAAGAAAATCATCGGTGCATGCCTCATGCTGGTAGCCACGCTGCCGCTCATGCAAGCCGAGCACCTTGTGGTGCTTGCAGTCAACGACACACACAGCCAGATAGACCCTGCAGCCGACGGCAAGGGGGGTATCTTGCGCCGTCGTGCTATATACGACAATGAGCGCCGTGCTCATAAAAACGTGCTCGTGGTGCATGCCGGCGATGCCGTGCAGGGTACCAACTATTTCTCGCTCTATGGCGGTGCAGTAGAGTATGCGGCCATCGACAGTCTGGGCTACGACATGATCATCATGGGCAATCACGAGCTCGACAACGGCATCGACTCGCTGGCTCACTACTACAACCACGTGAAGGCTGTCAAGCTCAGTGCCAACTACGACTTGAGCGCATCGCCGCTCAAGGGGTTTGTGCCCTACAGCGTGAGGGCCTATGGCAACAAGCGTGTAGCTTTCTTCGGCATCAATGTCAACCCCGCAGGCATGGTTTCACAGGGCCACTACAATGGCCTGCGCTTTCTTGAACCCATGCAGGTTGCCGATGCCACGGCTCGATATCTCAAGCAGGTGCAGAAGGTAGACTATGTGGTCATGATTTCACACATCGGTTACGACTCGATGGAGCCCTCCGAGCCCAACGACTCAATCGTGGCTGCAACGAGTCATTATATCGATTTTATCATTGGCGGCCACTCCCACTCCGTCATTACTCCAGGCTCTAAGCAGTCGCTTGTGCACAATGCCGACGGCAAAATTGTCGTAATCGGGCAAAATGGCAAGTCGGGTAAGCTGGTGGGCAAGTACGATCTCGACCTTGAAACCGGCAAGGTGACCTACAGCCACATCACTGTCGACAACACTTGGGACCGCGCAGCCCAGGCTTACCCGGCATTCCAGTCCTGGCTCGCCCGCTACAAGGCTGGTGTCGACTCGCTCGAGAACAATCCTGTGGCCACGTCGGCCCGCTACATGCCCAATAGCAGCTGGGCAGCGCAAAACTGGCTTGCCGATGCCGTCGATGCCATCATTGCAAAACTCTACAAGGGCGGCAAGAAAGTGGACTTGTGTATCATGAACAAGGGCGGCATACGTCTCGACATGCCTAAGGGCACTGTCACCGAGGGTCTGCTTCAATCGATGTTCCCGTTCGACAACCGCTTCATGGTGCTTGAGGTCTCGGGTCAGGACTTGCTCGACGCGTTCAAGACGATGGCCTATCGTGGCGGCGATGTGGTGAGCCGCAACGTGAAGGTGGTCTACGACAAGAATTGCAACATCGTCTCGGCTCGCATCAATGGCAAGGCTGTGAAACCTGCAGCCCGCTACTTGCTGGCCACCATCGATTTCCTTTACAATGGCGGCGACTACATGACGTCGTTGAAAAACGGCAAGGTCCTTTACAAGGATGACCAGCGCTATGGCCGCCACATGCTCGACTATGTGAAAAGCCTGAGCCAGCAGGGCAAGACCATCGATGCAAGCGACGAGCCGCGCTTTCGGCAGAGATAACTAAACAATAATAACTATTGATAATGACAATTTCAAAGAAATTTCTCTTGATTCTTGTGGCGCTGCTCGCAGTCACGACTGCAGCCAGCGCCAAGCGCCAACCGGCGATTTTCAACAAGGTCGACAAGCGTGCAATGAACGCATGGGTCGACAAGCAATTCAACGCCATGACCCCCGACGAGCGCATTACGCAGCTCTTTGTCATGGCGGTCGACCCTCGCAACACCGTTGCCAGCGAGACTGTGAAGAAACTGGTGAGTGAGTTCCGTGTGGGAGGCCTCATTTTCAACGAGAGCGACATCGTGTCGCAGGCCAAGATCACCAACTATGCCCAGTCGCTGGCCAAGGTGCCGTTGCTCATCACCCTCGACGCCGAGTGGGGCCCCTCGATGCGCCTGGAGGATGCGCCCAAGTTTCCCCGCAATCTTTATTTGGGTGCAATAAGCGACGATGCCATGTTCTACAACTATGGCCGGGAGGTTGCACGCGAGCTCAAGCGACTGGGGGTGAATGTTGACTTTGCCCCGGTGCTTGACGTTATCGACCGGCCGGGCACCGTGGTGGGTGCGCGTTCCTATGGCTCCGACCCCGAGTTGGTGTCGCGCCATGGCATTGCCTTTGCCCGCGGCCTTGAAGATGGCGGCATCCTCTCGGTGGGCAAGCATTTCCCTGGCCACGGCTCAACAACGGCCGATTCACACAAGACTTTGCCAACAGTTGACAAATCGCTCAAGGAACTCGAACTCTTTGATTTTGTCCCATTCAAGCGCTATATCGATGCCGGCTTGGGTGGCATGCTCACCGCTCATCTCTATATTCCTGCAATAAGCCGCGAGCGCAAGCCTGGCACCATGTCGCCTCGTTATGTGACCGACTTGCTGCAGAAGAAAATGGGCTTCGACGGCCTCATTTTCACCGATGCTCTCGGCATGGAGGGGGCCAAAGCCGTTGGTGGCAGCGTGTGTGTGGGCGCTCTGCTTGCCGGCAACGACGTGCTGCTCATGCCCGACGAGGTGCCTGGCCAGCTTGCAGCCATCAAGGCTGCGATAGCAAGCGGCAAGCTCAAGCAGAAGCTCATCGACGAGCGTTGCAAGAAAATGTTGCGCTTCAAGTATGCCCTGGGCTTGTACAACCAGCCTAAGGTCGACATCGACAATATTGTGGCCGACGTTAACGACCCGTGTGCCGCTGTGTTGAAGCGCCAGCTCGCTGCAGCCAGTATCACCGTGGTGCGCGACGCGCAAGGCCTGCTGCCCATCAAGGGCCTGCAAAACCGCCACATCGCTGTGGTGACCATGGGCGTGGAGAACGGCTTGCAGTCGCTCTTCCAGCGCCGCTGCGCCAACTATGCCGAGTGCACCCCCTTCAACCTGGGCACCGACGGCAACGTGCAGGAGCTCTCGACCAAGGTGCG
The DNA here is from genome assembly GCA_900314215.1 of uncultured Prevotellaceae bacterium. Taxonomy (GTDB): domain Bacteria; phylum Bacteroidota; class Bacteroidia; order Bacteroidales; family Muribaculaceae; genus Sodaliphilus. The sequence continues at coordinate 54,034 of OMUK01000043.1, read as the reverse complement.
CAACTCGGGCGCCGACGTGCTCATCGTGGGCGTGGGCAGCTCGAGCCACGTTGAGGCCGCCCGCTACCTGGCCAGCCACTTTGCCGACCGCCTGCACAAGGTGGTGGTGGCAGTGATGTGCGACCCGCAGCAACTCGACGCCGTGGGCCCGCTGCTGGCCGACAGCTACGTGAGCGCCTCGCTGCTGGCCTACGACAACACCACCGTGAGCGAGGACTACCTGGCACAGACCATCTTTGGCGGCAATGCTGCCAAGGGCGTGCTGCCCGTGAATGTGAAGACCGGCAAGCAGGGCGATGAGCTCAAGGCCGGCACCGGAGTGAAATACGACGCCTGCCGACTGGGCTACACCATACCCGCCGAGGTGGGCTTCAAGCCCAGCCTCACGGCGCTCGTCGACTCGGTGTGCCGCTACGGCGTGCTGCACCATGCCTTCTCGGGCTGCGAGGTGGTGGTGGCACGCCACGGCAAGGTGGTGTTTAACCGCGCCTACGGCGAGATTGACTACAACAGCGGCATACCCGTGACCGAGAACACCCTCTTCGGCCTGGCCTCGGTATCCAAAACCACCGGCACGCTGAGCTCGGTGATGAAGTGCTACGACGAGGGCAAGTTCCAGCTCGACGACAAGGTGAGCGACTACGTGCCCGGCATGAAGGGCACCGAGGAAGAGAACCTCACCTTCCGCCAACTGCTCTACCACGAGTCGGGTCTGCCGCCCATGCTCAACATCTGGAACATGATGTTTGACCCCAAGACCTACACCGGCCCGCTCTACACCACCACGCCCAACGAGAACAACACCATCAAGTTTATGAACAACGCCTATGGCAACCGCTGGGCCAAACTGCGCACCGACATACTCTCGACCAAGAAGACCGACAAGTTTAACTGGCCCATCGCCCGCGACCTGTGGGGCTGCCAGGCAACCTACGACTCGATCATGGCACGCATCTACCACCAGCACGTGGGCGAGAAGCGCTATGTGTATAGCGACCTGAACTTCTGCCTGCTGGCCAACGCCGTGCAAAACATGTCGGGGATGCCGCTCAACTACTTTGTCAACAACAACATCTTTGCTCCGCTGGGCGCCTACCACACCATGTATCGCCCGCTGAGCAAGTGGCCCGACTCGCAGATTGCCTACACCGAGGTCGACCCCTTCCTGCGCCACCAGCACATACACGGCTATGTGCACGACGAGCTCGCCGCCTTCTCGGGCGGTGTGCAAGGCAACGCCGGCCTCTTCTCCAACGCCAACGACCTGTGCAAGCTCTTCCAGATGTGGCTCAACGGCGGCACCTATGGCGGCCAGCGCTTCCTGAAGGCCTCTACCGTTGAGACCTTCACCACCGAGAAGAGCACCAAGTCGCACCGTGGCCTGGGCTTCGACAAGCCGCAGCCAGGCAACCAGCGCGCGTCGAGCACCTGCGCCGAGGCACCAGCCGAGGTGTATGGGCACACCGGCTTCACCGGCACCTGCTTCTGGGTAGATCCTAAAAACGACATGATCTACATCTTCCTGAGCAACCGCGTGAACCCCACCCGCAACAACTCGGTATTCTCCCACATGAATGCCCGCACTGGCATCCAGTCGATCCTCTACCGCTCTATCGTGAAGTAGCGGCGAGGAGGGCTCGAGGTCTCCACGTGCGTTGCAATTAGGCTGCGCCGGCCCATCACCCGCCAGCAGTGCCTCGCCCTCAACCAGATGGCCGACACCATCGGCACCACCCCCTGGACCCGCAGTCTCGAGCAAGACCTAGAGAAAAACCCATAATGCTCGCACTCCACGCAGAGAGAGCATTATGGGTTTGTTGCTTGTACATGTGCGGTGCAGCTTGGCTGCACTGTCGTCGAGGCTACTTGGCCATGAGCGACTCCACCTTGGCCTTGAGGGCGTCGCCTTGCAGGCCGCGCGACACCACCTTGCCCTGTGGGTCGAAGATGATGATGTGCGGTATGCCGTTGATGCCGTAGAGGTCGGTGGGCTCGGTGAGCCTGTGGGTGCCGATGATCACCGGCCAGGGTATCGCCATGGCGTTGATGGCCTTGTGGGTGTCGGCAGGATTGTCCCACACGGCCACACCCAGGAAGTTCATGCCGCGGCCGTTGTATTGCTCATAGTATTTCTTGATTTTGGGTATCTCGCGGCGGCACGGTCCGCACCAGCTGGCCCAGAAGTCGACCAGGGTGTAGGAGCCGCGGCCCACATAGTCGCTCAGCTTGTGCTCCTTGCCGTCGTCGCCCATCACGGTGAAGTCGGTATACATCTTGCCCTCGGCGGTGGCTTCGGCAGCCTGGGCATTCTTGATGGCCTTCTGGAAGCTCTTCATGCTCTTGTAGCTTGCAGGCACGGTGGCGAGAGCCGAGTCGAGCTGGGCAAGCGGGTAGCCCATCTCCATGACGTAGTTGTAGTAGGCCCAAGGGCCTATGCCGTTGTCCTTGTTCTCCTGGTAGAGCTTGAGGCAGGCGGCGATGTATTGCTCCTCGGTCTCCATGCTGGCGGTCGACGCGTCGAAGGCATTGAGCCGGGCGTTGAGCGGCGTGCCAGTGGCCTCTCCGTTTTGCCAATTCACAACAATTTTGCCCTCCTCAATTATCAATCCGCACTTGCGGCCGCCGGCCGAGATGCGTGCGAAATAGGAGTTGTCGACGCTGCCGGTGAAAGTGGCCGTTTTGCCTTTTACCACGACCGAGTCGAGGTCGACGCCGGTGTCGTAGTTGGTGAGATAGGCCTTGTGCCCGTCGAGCGAGGCGTCGGCAAAGTTCACGGTGATGGTATAGTTGCCTGCTGCGGCGGCAATCGCCACGAGCGAGGCACTGAATATTGTTGCTAATTTCTTCATCATGAAAATATATGTTTTTACGTTATATAATAAAAAATGAGAACACAATAGATTGCTACCACACGATGGGCTCGATGCCGTGCTGGGCGAGGTAGGCATTGGCGCGCGAGAAGTGGTGGTTGCCAAAGAAGCCGCGATAGGCCGAGAGGGGCGACGGGTGCGGCGAGGTGAGCACCAGGTGCTTCATGCGGTTGATGCGGGCGCCCTTCTTGATGGCGTAGGAGCCCCACAAAATGAACACCAAGTGCTCGCGGTGCTCGCTCAGGTGGGTGATCACGGCGTCGGTAAACTCCTCCCAGCCCTTGCCCTGGTGCGAACCGGCACGGTGGGCTTGCACCGTGAGTGTGGCGTTGAGCATGAGCACACCCTGGCGGGCCCAGCGGGTGAGGTCGCCGCTCTTGGGAATGGGAGCACCCGTGTCGTCGTGCACCTCCTTGAAGATGTTTTGCAGCGAGGGCGGGAAGGGCACCCCGTCGTTGACCGAGAAGCTCAGCCCGTTGGCCTGCCCCAACTCGTGATAGGGATCTTGCCCCAGAATGACAACTTTCACATCGGGGAAAGGCGTGGCGTCGAAGGCGGCAAATATCTGCCGGCCGGGCGGGAACACCTGCGAGGTGTGATACTGCTGGCGCACAAAGTGGGTGAGCTGCACAAAATAGGGCTTTTCCCACTCCTGGCCCAACTCCTGGTTCCACGTAGGGTCGATTTTCACATTCATCTTGCAATGATTTTATTCTTCACTTTTGCAAAGTTAAGAGATATTGCGTAATTTTGTGCCATCAAAGCGAAAAAATTCGGACCCATAGTTTAATGGATAGAATGAAGGATTCCGGTTCCTTTGATTGGGGTTCGACTCCCCATGGGTTCACCACGGCTGAGAAGCGAAACCGCTGTAACCGATTGGGTTACAGCGGTTTTTTGTTTTCTTTACGGCAAAAACAATTGGGACAACCCATTGCCTGGTGTGCAATCGATTGTCCCAATTTTGCGATATATAGAGAGGTGCCTCTTTTGCCCTCTCCTGCTCACTTTTTGCTCTTGAGCTTGAGCAGCTCGATTTCTTGCTCGAGCTGCTCGCGCTTGCGGTCGTTCTCGCGGGAGCGCTTGGCCATTTTGTGGGCGAAGATGAGGGCTCCCACGGCGAGAAGCACCACGAGCGATAGTACGATTACATAGGTCATGGTTGCAATGCTTTTTTAGTTGGCCGGGACACCCAGGTCGGGCAGTGTGCGGGGTGCTGGGGTCTTGGGCAGTGGTTTGTAATCCTTGAGTTGGTCGAGCACGACCTCGATGGCCTTGTCGAGCTGCTGGTCCTCGCCGTTGAACTCACGCACCGGGTCGTTGTCGATCAAGATATCGGGGTCAACGCCATGGTTCTCCACAATCCAGCTGCCGGTCTTGGCGTCGTAATTGGTGAAGAATGGCGTGGTGATATTGGTGCCGTCGATGTAGGGCAGGCTGCCGTTGATGCCGATGATGCCGCCCCACGTGCGGGTGCCTATCACCTTGCCAATCTTGGTGGCCTTGAAACTCCAGGGGAAGAGATCGCCGTCGCTGGCCGAGTACTTATTGACGAGCAGCACCTTGGGGCCATACTGCGTCATGTCGGGGATGGTGCCGTTGAAGTTAGAGCCGCGATACATGGTCATGCGATAGGGCTGACGCAGCAGGCGCTCGATAATCATGGGCGAGATGTTGCCGCCGCCATTGTAGCGGTCGTCGACGATGAGAGCCTCCTTGTCGACCTGGGCAAAGAAGTAGCGGGCAAACTCATTGAGGCCGTCGGGGCCCATGTCGGGGATATAGACGTAGCCCACGCGGCCGCCGGTCTTGTCGGCCACATGCTTGATGTTGCGCTGCACCCACTCGTAGTGCTGCAGTGGATACTCATCCTGGATGGGCTTCACCACCACCTTGCGGGCGCCGGCACCGCTTGCCGAGGCGGCAACGGTGAGCTCGGTGAGCACGCCAGCCTTGCCGCGCAGCAGGGTGTAGATGTTGAGCACCGTGTCGGTGGGCACACCATCGACTGCGGTGATGTAGTCGCCCACCTTCACATTCATACCAGGCTCGGTGAGCGGGCTGCGCAGCGAGGCGCGGTCGGGGGCACCCTGGTAGATCTTGGTGATGCGGAAGGCGTTGCCCTCGCGAGCAAGGGTGGCACCGAGCATGCCTATGTTGTGACGGTCGGCCTGGATGTGGTCGCCGCCGTCGACGTAGGCATGGCCGCAAGCCAGCTCGCTAATCATGCCGCCTATCACATAGGTGAGGTCGACGCGGTTTTTCACCCAGGGCAGCAGGGCTGCATACTTGTCGTGCACCATGTTCCAGTCCACGCCATGCATATTTTTCAAGTAGAAGCCGTCGCGATAGTTGCGCCAAGCCTCGTTGTAGATGTTGCGCCACTCCTGCGGGTAATTGACCGTGGCCACCAGGTCGTTGAGGTTCACAGCCTTGGAGAGGTCGGCCTTGCCCTGGGGCAAAGCCGTCACATAGATGTTGCCGCCCTTGTAGATGGCCGCCTTCTTGCCGTCGGCAGTGACCTCCATCATGGCACCCTGTGCCACGACCTCGTCTTTCTGGTCCTTGAGGTTGTAGACGTGGGTGCCGCCGTTGCCGTAGTACCATATCGACTTTCCGTCGCTGTAGAAGTTGCCGTAGTGGCTGGCGCTCACGGGCACCTTCACGATGCGCTGGGCGAGACCGTCGAGGTCGATTTTGACCTCGGGCGCAGCAGGGGCGGCATCCTTTTTGGCAGCCTTCTTGCCACCCTTGGCGGCAGCGGGCTGGGCAGCGGCAGCGTCATCGGTGGCTGAGCCCACCTTGTCGTCGACGGGCAGGAATGGCGAGGGCGTGTCGCCGCTGAGCATCACGAGGTAGATGCCCTCCATGTTGCGATAGGCAAAGTTCCACTCGACCTCGCTATAGATGGGGTTGAAGTCGCGGCTCGAGGCGAAAATCAGATACTTGCCGTCGGCCGAGAACACGGGCGAGTTGCTGTCGTACCAGGCATCGGTCACGGGGTACTCCTTGTGGCTGGCCAGGTTGTAGAGATACACGATGGAGTGCTGGTTTTTGGCCGTTTGCGAGTAGGTGATCCATCGGCTGTCGGGCGAGAATTGCGGTGTGGGATAGGTGCCGATAGAATCCTGTCGCAGCAGGGTCGAGGCCTTGCTGGCCACATCGAGCAGGCGTATCTCGTTGTCGCGGTTGGTATAGACGATGCTCTTGGAGTCGGGGCTCCACTGGAAGTCGTTGATGCGGGTGGTGGCGCCACGGGTGAGCTGAACGGGGTCGCCGCCCTCGGGGGCGCGCATCCACAGCTCGGTCTCGCCGGTCTGGTCGCTGATGTAGGCGATGTGCTTGCCGTCGGGGCTCCACTGGGCGTTGCGCTCGTGCACGCCGGGCGTGTGGGTGAGGTTGCGCGTGACGCCGCTGGCGGCTGGCACGTCAAACACCTCTCCGCGCGCCGTCACAGCCAGGCGGTTGCCGTCGGGCGAGAGGCTGCCCGAGGTCATGAAGTCCTTCACGTTGCGCTGCTCCTCGCGGGCGTAGTTGTCCTCGCTGTTGAGGGTGACGTCGATCTTGCTGTATTGCTTGGTGGCAGGGTCGAGCTGATAGAGGTAGCCGCCGTTCTCAAACACAATCTTGCCGCCGCCGCAGCTGGGGAACTTCACGTCGTAGTCGGTGAAGTTGGTCACCCGGGTGGTCGACTTGGTCATGGTGTTGTAGCAGTACAGGTTCATGCGCTTGTCGCGGTCGCTTATGAAGTAAATCTCATTGCCAATCCACATGGGGAAAATGTCTTGCGACACATTGCGGGTGACATTGGTCACCTGCTTGCTCTGGGTGTCGTAGATCCAGATGTCGTCGGCCATGCCGCCCTTGTAGTACTTCCAGGTGCGGAACTCGCGAAACACGCGGTTGTAGGCCAGCTTGGTGCCATCGGGCGAGTAGCAGCAGAAGCCGCCCTCGGGCAGAGGCAGCTGGGTGGGCATGCCGCCATCGAGCGGTGCCAGCCACAGCGAGCCCACAAAGCCGTCGCCCGTGCGGTTGCGGTAAATCACCTGCTTGCCGTCGGTGGTCCAGCCCATGGCGATGTTGTTGGGACCCATGCGGTCGCTCAAGTCGTCGCGGGGATTGGTGGCGGTGTAGGTGATGCGGCGGGGCTCACCGCCCTGGCTGGGCATCACATAGACCTCGGTGTTGCCGTCGTACTGGCCGGTAAAGGCCAGCTGCGAGCCGTCGGGCGAGTAGCGCGGGAATATCTCATAACCCTTGTGTGAGGTCAACTTCACTGCCGTGCCGCCCGTGATGGGCACGGTGTAGAGGTCGCCGGCATAGGAGAATGCCACCTGCTGCCCATTGGTGGCCGGGAAGCGCAGCAAGCGCCCCTCGCCTGCCCTGGCTGGCAGCACCGACGACGTGATGGCAATGGCAAAAGCCAAAACTAAAAATTTCTTCATCATGATTTACATTTAACTCAGGGCACCCAGCCAGCAGCGGCCCGGGGCCTGAATGACATTGTGTATTTCTATTTTATTTCTTAATAATTCTCACAAAAAATAGCAAGGCCATGTCGCCGCTGCCGTCGACCCGCTTGAGCTCGATCTTGTTGTCGCCTTTCAGCAACTCGGCAGTAATCATGCACGACCAGCCCTTGCGCAACCACTCTCCCACTCCCAGGGCAGGCATCACGATGGTGCCTTGCGGGTGGCCATTGGCACTGAGCACATAGGTCGGGCAGCTCTGTGGCTGGCCGCCATTGGCATAGCGCAGGTCGATGCAATAGTCGCCGCCGGCAGGCACCGTGGCATGCAGCTCGATTGCGGTATTGCTGCCGCCACCCACTGTGATGTAGCCCTTATTGGCGTCGCCCAAGCCCACAATTTGGCATTGCGGCAACCTGTAGGTGGGCCGGGAGATATAGCTGAGCGCATAGCGGCCCGCGCCCACGATAGAACTCACGGTGAAGACGCTGGCCGTGTCGCGGCGCAACGCCACCGAGTCGCCCACCGAATATTGCAGCTGCCCGTTGACCACCATGCGGTAGTCGATGTCGGGGTCATAATTCAAAATGCGCAGCGAGTCGGCATTCCAGCGCACCACCGGCGTGGGCGGCAACGAGAAATTCTGGTCGCCCAAGGTCACTTCTTGGTCGGCCTTGCTGCTGGTGCGCATCTTGATGAGAATGGTGTGGTGGCCGGTGAGCTGGCCGTCGAAGAAATTGTCGTGGCCCACCTTGCCATCGATGCTGATGCTCTCGATGTCGTCGCCAGTGCCCTCGATGGTGATGTCGAGCGAGGCTTTGCGATACTTGAAGCCGTAGAAGTGCTTGGTGCCGGGCATGAATGTGGGTATCACCGGGTTGAACTCAATGCCGCCGGGCAAGAAAGTCATGCCGGCATAGATGCGGAATACCATGGCGGCATTGGCCGTGGCAGCTCCCAGGTCGCCATCGACGCTGTTGAGGGCCTGGCCGGTGTAGGCATTCCAAGCCAGGCGGTTGGCGCCAAAGAGGGCAGCTGCGCGATACAGGGCCCCCAGGCCACGGCGCAGCATGTGCTCATTGCCGGTCTTGGCGGCAGCCAGATTCCAGAAGGCTTGTATCACAGGCGTCACCGTCTGGCTCAAGTTCAGCTCGTCGAGCCCCTCGTAGCGGGGGCTGGCGGTGGGCACGCCATAGTTGGTGATCGGGGTCTTTTTCACCAGGTTGACAGCGCGGTCGTCGTCGGCCACTTTCCACAGCACGCTCAGCGACTGGCCCAGGTTGTCGATGCCCGGCGACTGCACGGGATAGGCTTCCACAGCGATGTACTGGCTGTAGTAGCCGTGGCGCTCGCTCCACAAGGTCTCGTTGATGCCCTCCTTCAGCGCCAGCGCCTTCTCGCCGTAGTCGTTCTCGTTGCCCAGCTCATCGCCCATGTCGCTCAGTATCTCGAGGGCGCGCTCATAGAGCAGGTTGACCGTGAGCGACTGCGTCTCATAGATATCCTTGGGCTGCATCCAGCTGGGATAGAACTGCGACTGGGAGTAGGCAAAACGCAGGCCGCCATGCAGGAGGCCGCTATACTGGTCGGCATTCATAGCCATGTCGGCATCGATGGTCTTCTTAATTACATTGAAGGCATAGTTGAGCCAGGCCTTGCTGCCCGTGACGGTATACACCTCCCAGGCAGCCACCGCCCACGACAGGTCGTTGGCAATGATGGGATACATCTCGCTTGCATGGTCGATGGCCCCGTCGCCGCCCACCATTGCGCGCAAGGCCTGCATCGAGACCTGAGGGTCGAGATAGGCGAGCGAGAGAATGATGGCGTAGCAAGGATTGGCGCCATAGTCCTGGTTGACTTGGTAGCCTTGGGCACCGCTCTTTTGCCGATAATTGACAATATCTTGTATCGACATGTTGTAGAGGGCGTCGACCAGGTTCACACCCGTGTTGATGACGGCAAAATCGGGATTGGGGCGGTCTATTTTCCACACCGCATTGTAGGTCACAGGCTGGCTCTGGGGCTGCAAGTGCAGCTTGACTTCGTAGATGCCCGGCGTGCTTGTCTCGTGCAGGCGCAGTTGCCGCTGCTGGGCGAGCGTGATGAAATTCCACGTCATGGGGGCCACATTGCCGGCCACCCACACGCCCTTGAACTCGTCGGCGTAGATGGTGTCGCCCGTGGCAGTCACATAGTGCCCATGGTCATTGAGGGCCTGCTGCACCCGCCGCAGGTCGACGCGCAACACCCAGTCGTGGTCTTGCAGCAAGGGGCGCACGCGAGCGGGAGCCGGCACACTGTCGGGCACACCCACCGCCACCGTGGTGGTGTCGTCGCTCACCCGAGCATAGTGGTAGTAGCACGAGCTCATCTCGTTGTCGTGGCCGTTGAAAGCCAGGCGAAACTTCACGATGCCGCTGGGCTGGGCGGTGTCGGCAGGGGCATAGTTGCTCTTGATGCACGTGGGCGATACCACCACGGCGCTATACTGGCCCTCGACCACGCTGTCGCCCGTCACGACGTAGGCGTCGTTTTGCGATATCACGTCGCCGCTCATCGTGTTGCGATCACACGAAGCAAAAGCCAAAACCTGAAGAATCAATATTATAAGGGCAATGCAACTATACTTCATCAGGAGAAAAATTTACACACTTTCTCGAGTACAAATTAAGCAAAAATTTATCGATTTTGGAAAATTTCGGGTCAAGAAATGTGACAAAATGGCAAAAAAAATGGGTTTAGCATGAATTTTGCAAGAAAGCATAAACGGGTATTTTGCTCATTCACAGTGCGATAGTGAGAACTGGGCATTAAGAAGCGTGCAAAATAATGCCGCAAAATTTGGTAATTACAAAAATTATATTGACCTTTGCGGCGTAAACCAAGCGAGAAATTTATTTTTAATCAGTGTACCAGAGGGTACCTTTTTAGAGTATTTATTAATTTTAAAAGGATTTGTAAATGGAGAAATTAGAGTTTACAAGGTATGCCAACAAGTATTACACTTTGCCATCACACGCATACCACCCAAACGCCTCACTGAGGCACGAGATGCGCCACGGCTACGTAGCCTGGCCAGCACACGCTAAGTCGACCAAGAAGGATATCAACAACGCTTAACTACTGGGGCTTTCAAGAAAGGAGAAGTATATATCCCCACCGAAAGTTAAGACGCATATCCTTAAGAAAAGTTTTCTTCCAACATCGGGTTGGAGAAAACGCGGCAGCAGGGGGCATTTGTAAGCCTCCAGACGCACACACCAGAAGATGAATCCCTCGGGATGCCACTCAGGGCATTGCGAGCGATTAAATCGACAACAAAAGCAACTCCATCGGCGGCCAAGGGTGTCCCCGTAAGCGCACCCAGGTCTCGATTTCAGGGAGAGCTTCTACAATAAAACGCTAGTTAAACCACAGGCATCATCCAATTCATTTAGGGTGATGCCTTTTTTATTGCCGCTTTAGGGAGAAATCACTACCTTTGTCCCCGTAATTTTCACACACATTAAACAAGGATAGAAAAAGCATGGACTACTTATACCTCATCGTGGGACTGGCACTGCTGCTGGCGGGCGCCGAGTTTCTGGTCGACTCATCGGTGGCGATTGCCAAGCGCGCCAAGATATCAAACTTCATCATAGGCCTCACCATCGTGGGCATGGGCACGAGCGCGCCCGAGCTATTTGTGTCGATAAGCTCGGCCATCACGGGGCACGGCGACATCGCCCTGGGCAATGTGGTGGGCAGCAACATATGCAACATCTTGCTCATTCTGGGCCTCACAGCCCTGATATTTCCCTTCAACATCGCCGACACCAATCACAAGCGCGACATCCCGTTTTGCATCTTTGCCTCGCTGCTGGTGATGCTCTGCGTCAACGACAAGTGGATGGGCATACTGCAAAACACCATCTCGCGGCTCGACGGCATCGTATTCCTGCTGTTTTTCATCGCCTACATGGTCTATGTGATTTTTGGCAAGGCCAAGAATCCGCAAGCCTCGATGCAAGAGGCCGACGAGGAGGCCACGAGCCGGCTTGAGGGCAAGGCGCCGCTGCTGCTGTGGGTGGTGGCGGCCGCCTCGCTGGCAGCCCTGCTCTTTGGCGGCAACCTCTTTCTCGACGCGGCCCGCAACCTGGCACGCGCCTGGGGCATGAGCGAGGCCGTGATATCGATCACCATCGTGGCTGTGGGCACCTCGCTGCCCGAGCTCATCACCTCGATTGTGGCAGCCACCAAGCACAACACCCAGCTGGCGCTGGGCAACATCATAGGCAGCTGCGTCTTCAATCTGCTTGCGATACTGGGCATCTCGGCCACGATAAGCCCCATGGTGATCAACGACATCAACATCGTCGACTTCCTGGTGATGCTGCTGGCCGCCGTGATGACCTACCTGGTGACCTACACCTTCGGAAAGAAGCGCTTCGACCGCATCGAGGGCGCGATATTCCTGGCAGTGTATGTCGCCTACACGGCCTATCTGCTCATGCGATAAGAAAGTTTTTCTTTTTGATACTCGCGGCCTTACTTGCCGCCGAAGTTGATGCCGTAGCCTATCAATCGGTCGTAGCGCTCGCCGCTGGGCCGGTCGTAGATTTTCACAAGATATTCATTTGAAGTCTGGTATTTGTCGCCCTCGACGAGGGCGGTCTGGCCCACGCTTGTGCCGTCGGGCACCCACAGGTACTGGTAGTTGTAGGCGCCTTGCTTGAGCAGCATGTCGCAAGTGTAGGTGCTGCTCTGCGCGTCGTAGTGCATGAGGCAGCTCGAGGCAGGCAGGCCCTGGGTGAAAGCGCCTTGCAGATAGAGGTGGCCGCCCGTGAGCTGATCGCTGGCGAGGCTGAAGTGGGTCACCACATAGTCGCTCTCGGTGGCGCTGTAGTCGCTCTCGGCATTGCGTATCGTGAAGTGGCCGTGCTGCGTCTGGTCGTAGAGATAAGGGCTCTGGGCACGCGGCTGGTCGATCCTGAGCGTGGCATGATAGTAGGGCTCAAAGTACTGGATGCGCTCCACGCCCATGTTGAGCGAGTGCAGGTTGACCGTCTCGATGCGGCGGTACTCGTTGCCGGCGGGGAAGATGAGCGCGGGGTTGTGGTCGTAGGTGATTTGTCCCGACGACACCATGAGGGGCCGCGTGAGATACACCTCGTTGTCGGTGCGGGAATTCTGCGTCACCACGGCCGTGAGTTCGTTGTAGGGGTCGGCAATCTGGCCCTGCTTGCCCTCGACCACGATGCTCACCTGCTGGTGCGAGCCGTTGTAGTCGACATCGGTGCGCGATGTGGCCTCGACGTGCACGCCCACCACATTCTCACACACCGAGAAGCGCGTGATGAACAGCACCTTCTCGGGGTCGTCCTGCTCATAGACGCTGAGCAAGTAGTTGCCGCTCTTGAGCAGCTGCATGTCGGCATTGGGCAGGGTGAAGTTGTAGTTGTAGTAGTGCACAAAGGTGCTGTTGCTCTGGGCATAATCGGTGATGTCGGCCTCGTTGAAGCCGCTCACATATTCACTCTGCACCAGGGTCGACGGCTGCCAGTTGGCATTGCAGTGGGTCACGCTGTAGCGCAGGTAGTGCACGTCGTAATCGAGGTAGTCGAAGTTGACGTTGAGCACATTGTCGCTGCCCATCACGTAGATGGGCGGCAAGTACAAGTTGTTGACAGGCGCCACTTGCAGCGATTTCACCTTAGGGTCGATGATGCGCGGCATGGTCGACACTTGCTGTGAAAAGGCCGAAATTGCCAAAACCAGGCAACACATTGCGGTGAAGAGACGAGTTCTCATGAGGCTTGCAATTAATTTGAGAGAGAGTGTGTGTGTGAGATGATTACTGCGCCACAGGCACCGAGTGGGTATCCTTGACAGTGCCGATGACAAAGACGCTGTGCACCGAGCCTATGCTCTGCATCTCGCCCAGGCGGTTGAGCACGAAGTCCTGATAGTGGTGCATGTCGCGCACATAGACCTTGATGATGAAGTCGAAGTCGCCGCTGGTGTTGTAGCACTCGGTCACCTCCTCCATGCCCTTCATGGCGTCGACAAACTCTTGGGCATACTCCTTGCCATGCTGCTTGAGGCGGATGTTGCACAGCACGATCATGCCGTTGCCCACCATGTCGGGGTCGACCACAGCCACATATTTCTGGATGTATCCCTCGCGCTCGAGGCGCTTCTGGCGCTCAAAGGTGGGCGAAGCCGAGAGGTGCACAGCCTCGGCCAGCTCCTTGGTGGTGAGCTTGCTGTTTTGCTGCAGCACCTTCAGGATTTTGATGTCGATTGCGTCAAGTTTATCTACCATTGTTCTCTATTTTTTGACTTTAGAAGGAAAAAATTCCAATATTTTCCCAATCGTAGTACAAAGGTAGAAAAAAATTCTATCATATAAAAAGAAAAACTTTCCACTCCCCCATCAAGCGTGCCCGGCGATAGCAAAAAGCGGCGGGAATGGGCACATAAAAAAAGCTGCCGCTCGTGTAGATTGAGTGGCAGCCCATTTGGATATTTTCCTGTGCAAGCGGTTGCTTAGGCCTCCTTCTTGACAATGCGGCGCTCCTTGATACGAGCCTTCTTGCCAGTGAGTTTGCGCAGATAATACAGCTTGGCACGACGCACGCGGCCATGCTTGTTGATAACGATGTTGTCGATAAAAGGTGAATCCATTGGGAAGATACGCTCCACGCCAATGCCATCACTGATCTTGCGCACGGTGAAACGCTTCTTGTCACCCTCGCCCACAATCTTGATCACGACACCACGATACTGCTGAATACGCTCCTTGTTACCCTCCTTGATGCGATAAGCCACGGTGATGGTGTCGCCAGGGATGAAATCGGGAAAATCATGCTTTGTAGCAAATGCTTGCTCAGCAACTTTAATTAAGTCCATTTTATTAATTGATTTATAGTACTATAAAGTCTCTTTGCAACATACCCGAGCCACACAAACTTCTCGACAGAGGTTACAAAAAGTGGTGCAAAGATACAAAAATCACGCAACCTGGCAAAAAAATCGCTCGATTTTCTTGTTTTTTCCCAATCATGCAGGCCATTTTGGCCGCATGTAGCGATTTGGCTACTAGCTGATTGCGACGCGTGGCTAATCCTCGAGGTAGGTTTTCACATAGAGGTCGCAATTGGCTTTGAGCTCGTCGTACCACTGCTGGCCAAAGCGCTCGACGAGGGGGTCCTTGAGAAACTGGTAGAGGCGCAACTTGCGCATGCGGCCCATCACCTCGGCGCTCTTGCATATCTTCCAGCGGTGGTAGTTGACGGCGGTGAAGGTGCTGTAGCTCTTCACCCTCACGGGATAGAGATAGCAAGATATGGGCTTGCGGAAGTTGATGCGGCCCTCGCGGTAGGCCTTCTCGAGGGCGCAGATGCACACGCCGCCAGGCAGATAGGTGGAGAACACGCAATTCTTGCCGTCGATAATCTGGGTCACCAGTTCGCCCGTCTCGTCGACGTAGCCCACCCCGCTCTCCTTGATGACCGCTTGAGAGCGCGGCAGCAGCATGTCCCACACGGCGGGAAGCACCTCTTTCAGTTTGTCATACTCCTCCCTGGTGATGGGGGCGCCGGCGTCGCCCTCGATGCAGCATGCACCCAGGCAGGCGTCGATATTGCAACAGAAGAAGCGCTCGGCCAGGTCGAGGCTCACAAGCGTGTTGCCAATCTCAAACATTCCCTCTGGCTTATCGTTGTTGTTGTTGTTACTCATGTGCTCAAAATTCAGTGTTTAGCTCTTTTACTCTTGCGTGAGGGCCGAGAGGCTGTGCTCAAGCTCGGTGCTGGAGAGCTTGAGGTGCATCTCGCCTCGATAGGCATAGCTGATGTTGCCCGTCTCCTCGCTCACGACCACAGCTATGGCATCGGTGGCTTGCGAGATGCCCAGGGCCGAGCGGTGGCGCAGGCCCAAGTAGCGCGGCAGGCCCGTGTCGTGCGACACAGGCAGGATGCAGCCGGCAGCCTCTATCTTCTCGCGCGCCACAATCACGGCGCCGTCGTGCAGTGGGCTGTTTTTGAAAAAGATGTTCTCGAGCAGACGGTTGTTGATGGTGGCGTCGATCACATCGCCCGTGCGGGCATAGTCGTCGAGCGACATTTGCTGCTGTATCACAATCAAGGCGCCGGTCTTAGACTTCGACATGCTCATGCAGGCATACACGATGGGCATCACCCACTTCTGCTTGTCCTTGACCTCGGCCTTGTGGAAGAGCTTGCGCAGGAATTTCCACCGGTTGTGGCTGCCCACCTCATTGAAGAAGCGCTTGATTTGGTCCTGAAACAACACCACGATTACAAAGAGGGCGGCGTCGGTAAACTTGTCCATGATAGCGCCTATGAGCTGCATGTCGAAGACCTTGGCCAGCAGGAACCACACCACGATAAACGTCATGAAGCCGATGAAGATGTTGATGGTGCCCGAGTCCCTCATCAACTTGTAGATGTAGAACATCAGGCCTGCCGTGAGCAAAATGTCGACAATGTCCTTAAAACCTATGATGCCAAAAAAATCCATATTCTCAATTCAAAAAAAATTCAGTTATCGGCCGAAGGCTGGCTCTTGAAAGTAGCCTCGACAATGGCGCGGGCCTCGACAGCGGCTTTCACGTCGTGCACGCGCAAGATGTGGGCGCCCTGCATGAGGGCCATGGTGTTGAGCACCGTGGTGCCGCCCAGCGACTCGGCCGGAGTGCAACCCAGCAACTTGAAAATCATCGACTTGCGGGATATACCCACCAGCAGTGGCTCGCCGAGTGCGATAAACTCGTCGAGATGCGCCATCATCTCATAGTTTTGCTCCACGGTCTTGCTGAAGCCGAAGCCCGGGTCGGCAATCACGCTCTCCACGCCCATGCTGTGCAGCTGGTCGATTTTATCGGCAAGATAGCGGGCCACGGCGGTGGTCACAGGCTCGTCGTAGTGGGTGAGCTGCTGCATGGTGGCCGGCGTGCCACGCATGTGCATCACGATGTAGGGCACATGTAGCTGGGCCACGGTGGCATACATGTGCTCGTCGAGCGTGCCGCCTGCCACATCGTTGACGATGTCGACGCCCAGCTGCTCCACACTGTGGCGCGCCACATCGGCACGGAAGGTGTCGACCGAGGTCACCACGCCGGGCGCCAGGCGGTGCACAGCTTCCATGCCCCTGTCGAGCCGCGCCATCTCCTCTTGGGGAGTGACCACAGCAGCGCCGGGCCGTGTGGAATAGGCGCCAATGTCGATGATGTCGGCGCCCTCGGCCACGAGTTGCTTCACGCGGTTCTCAATCTTGGCGGGGTCGTCGCAGCGGCTGCCTGCATAGAAAGAATCGGGGGTGACGTTGAGAATGCCCATCACCAGCGGGTGATCGATGGCCAACTGGCGGCCATCGCGCAGGGCAATGCTATATTTCTTGAATGCTTGCAATTTCATTTTTCAGATTATCTATTTTATTTGTGTGTGTGCTAAAACATACTCAAGGGCTGGCTTTGCACGCGCTTGCGGGCCTGCTTGATATAACTGCCATCCACGTCGATGCCAATGGCGCGGCGGTGCATGTCGTAGGCGACCTTGCACGTTGTGCCCAGGCCGCAATAGGGGTCGAGCACGATGCCAAAGTCGGGACAAGTGGCCGAAATCACGAGGCGGCACAATGCCTCGGGAAACACGTTGTAGCGCTCAATATTGCTCTTTTCTGGCAAAATGTCCCACACGTCGCCAGGCATCACGCCATTCTTGTTGTAGAGCAAGAAGTAGTAGCCCTTCTCATTGATCGACTTGGCCTTCTCCGACTTGGAATCGATGACCTCGCCCTCGCGGGAGCGCAGAAACATCCTGAAGTCGGGAATCTCGCCGTTGTTGACCATGGCCACCACGCGATCGAGTTCGGCGATGGCACGTTTCTTCTCGTCGTCGCTCAGGGCGGTCGAACTCAACACATTGGCGCGGTAGCGAGCTCCGGTCACACCCGTCGAGGTCTTGCCTGCCGCGGTCTTCTTCTGGGCCAAGTTGTTGAAATAAGTGCGAAACTCCTCGTCGTCGTAGTAGAAGTCGTCGCTCTTCACCAGGTGGAAAATCATCTCGTGAAAATTGCGCAGGTGGTCGGTAGCGCTGTCAAAGCTGCTGCTCTGCTTGTTCCACACCACATCGTTGCGCAAGATCCAGCCTTGCTCGTCGATGAGCTTAAGGGCCACGCGCCAGGGCAGGCCCAGCAGCGACTTGTTGTTGTAGGCATCGTCGATGTTGAGCCAGAGCGAGCCGGTGGGCTTGAGCACGCGCTTCACCTGGCTCATCACAGCCACGATTTGGGCAATGTATTGCTCGGCATTGTCGGCGGTGATGTGGTCGGTGGTGAAATTGCGCAAGCGCCAGTAGGGCGGCGCGGTCATCACGCAATCGATGCTCTCGTCCTCGATGCGGCTCAGCACCTGCAGGGCATCGCCCTCGTAATACACCGGAAAGGGGCTGTTGCCAAGCTCTCGCACAATCACCCGCTGGCTGGGGTCGACCACGGGGATGTCGACCTTGTACTGCGGCTCGGGCTCGGCGGCAGGCACCTCGACCACGCGCTCCACCACCTGGGGCTCGGGAGCGGCGGCAGGGGCCTCGACGCCCAGCTGCTCGCGCAGGTAGCCCAGGGCCTTCTCGGCAAGCGGGCCGCCGCCCATCTCGCTCATGGCTCCGCTGGCCAGCCACATGGCCACCAGTTCGCTAGGGTCGGTCTTGAAGATGCGGGCAAGTTTCACCACCTGCTCGCGCTTGGGTCGCCGCTCGCCGTGCTCGTAACGGCTATACATGGGAATATCCACGCCCAGCCGCGAGGCAATCTCGCGCTGGCGCATGCCGCTGCTCTTGCGCAGCTCTCTCAGTTTCTCTGGAAATAGCATAATAGATGACGCATTTTGTCGGACGTCGACAAATTTACTAAATTATTCCGGCTCATGCAAGAGTCCCGCTGGCCTGAGTGATGAAAAGGATGGGAAAATGGCTAAATAAGCTCCTGGTACACGGCTATCACCTGCTGGGCCACATCGGCATTCTCAAAGCGCTTCACCCACTGCTGTGAGCGGGCGACACGCTGGGCGGTCGTGTCGGGATTTTGCAAAATGTCGCTTATGGCAGCCGCCATGCCGGGCACGTCGTCGGGGTCCACATAGGCGCAATCGGGGCCGCCGGCCTCCTCCAGGCAGCTGCCCGTGGCGCCCACCACGGCAAGGCCGCTCTGGATAGCCTCGATGATGGGAATGCCGAAGCCCTCGTAGCGCGAGGGATACACAAAGCAGGCAGCCTGCTGGTAGATGGCGTGCAAGGCGTCGTTGGGCACATTGCTCAAGAAGTGCACACGGCTCTCCACCCCATGCTCGGCGGCCCACCGGCTCACCCGCGTGGCATAGGGCGTGGCACGGCCCACAATCACCAGGTGCACGTGGGCAGGCAGTTGCTCGAGCGCCTGCACGGCCAGCAACACATTTTTGCGCTCCTCGATGGTGCCCACGTTGAGCACATAGCACTCGGGCAAGTGGTAGCGCTCGCGTGCGGCTTGCAGCTGCTGGGGCGTGCTGCGCGTCTTGAAGCGGGTGCTGGCGCTCTGGTATATCACCTTGATTTTATCGGCGGGATAATCGCTGTAGTACAGAATGTCGCGCTTGGTGCACTCACTTATAGCAATGATGCAAGTAGCCTCGCGCAATGTGTTGTAGAACTGGTGCTTGTAAATCTTTGCGTCGAACCAGTGATAATACTCGGGATGGCGCAGGAAGATGAGGTCGTGAATGGTGACCACGCTCGGCAGGCCCGCGTGCTTGAGTCCGGCAGGGAGCTTGCCGCTCAGCCCGTGATAGAGTTGCACATGGTCGCGCAGCAAGTCGGCGACCATGAGGCGCGACCGCCACAGGTCCTTCTTGAAGGGGTAGTTGATGCCTTGCGGGTAGACCCAGCGCACATTGTCGCGCATCACCACCTGCTCTCGCAAGTGGGCGCGGCCCTCGTCGGGGACATAGAGGCGAAACTGGGTGTGAGGGGCGATCTCGGTGAGCGCATTGATGAGGTTGCGGCCGTAGTTGCCAAGCCCCGTGCCGTTACGCACCAGCCGCTTGGCGTCGTAGCCTATGATGTAATGCTTGTCGTTCAAAATATGAAATTGTTTTTTTTACAGAGTGCAAAGGTAGTCATTTTCCAGCATTGCGCCGCTTGCCCGTGCCACTAAACTGGGCGATTTAGTCGGGCAGCACGGTGAGCGTGTCGCCGTCGACCTTGAAATGGACGTCGAGGCCGGCAAAGGGCATGCCGTAGACCTTGCTGGCGTCGTGCTGGTAGTGAGGCCGTGGGTCGAGGGCGAGCGCCCCTCGCAGGGCCTCGAGCTGCGTGGCGCTGAGCTGGGCGGCCACCTCTTGGGCAATCACCACCTGCAGGCGGTGAATGGGGTGCTTGTCGACAAAGCCGCTGCGGGCCTCGGGGTGGCAGTCGGCATAGACGACGTAGGGCTTGATGTCGTAGATGGGCGTGCCCTGCATCAAGTCGGCCCCCAGCACGTGTATCACGGGGCCACGGGGCGTGTCCCACTCCACGTGGTCGAGCCGCACCGACGACAGCCCGATGGCATTGGGGCGGAACGGCGAGCGCGTGGCAAACACCCCCACCCTCTCGTTGCCGCCAAGCAGCGGCGGGCGCACCGTGGGGCTCGTGGCGGCATGCCGGTTGGCCGAGAAGCCCCAGATGAGCCACAGGTAGTCGAATTCCTCGATGCCGCGCAGGGCATCCTTGTCGCGATAATCGCGCTCGAGCACAATCTCGCCGCGCAGCTGGGCCACCAGGCCGCTCTGCTTGGGTATGCCAAACTTGGAGGTGAATGGCGAGTGAAAGTGAGCTATAGGTTTCAGTTCCATGCGATGTAATATTAAAGGCCAGGCAGGTAGCAACACGGCCTGCACAGCTTGAGCAAAATTACTACACTTTGGGCAATTACGTAGCATAAAGCCCTAATAAAAAAGGCGGAATGCAAAAAGATTCCGCCCTGTAGCAGCAGCTCCACGCGACGCGCGTCTCAGTCAAGCACACCAATGCACAGCAGGAAGATAAACACCACCGCAACGGGAGCGATATAGCGCAGGCAGAACACGGTGTAGTGCAGCACATGGGTGTGCAGGGTGCCGCCATTGGTGAGCTGCGCCTTGATCACCTTGCGGTCGAGGAACCAGCCCACATAGATGGCGGTGAAGAGGCCGCCCAGCAGCATGAACACATTGCTGCCGGCATAGTTGAGCAGGTCGAAGATGTTCATGCCGAAGAGTTTGAAATCGGCCAGCACATTGAAGGAGAGCGCGCTGAGCACGGCAAAGACAAAGGTGAATGCGGCCACATAGGCCGTGGCGCGACGGCGCGTGCACTTCAACTCGTCGGTTAAGAACGTGATGGGTATCTCGCTGAGCGAAATCGTGCTCGTGATCGAGGCAAAGGCGATGAAGACGAAAAACAACACGGCCCATACGTAGCCGCCCGGCATCTGCTGGAAGATGTTGGGCAGAATCTCAAATATCAGTTTGGGACCTGCCTCGGCCTGCATGCCAAAGGAGAACACCGCCGGAAATATCATCACGCCAGCGAGTATGGCCACCAGGGTGTCGAGGCTTGCAATGGTGAAGGCGTCGCGCGAGAGGTGAGCGTCGTCCTTGAAATAGGACGAATAGGTGACCATGCCCGAGATGCCCAGCGTGAGCGACATGAAGGCCTGCCCGAAGGCATCGACCACGCCATGCCACGTGAGATGGCTGAAGTCGGGATTAAATAGGAAATCCAAGCCCTGGCCGGCCTTGGGCAGAAACAGCGAGTTGACGCAGAAAACAATCAGGATAACAAAGAGCAGAGGCATCATGATTGATGAGGTGCGCTCCACGCCCTTGCGCACCCCTCCCAGCATCACGGCAAAGTTGATGAAGAGAAACAGCACCGTCCAGCCCACGCACTTCCACGGGTTGCCCACAAAGGCCGAGAATATCGTGCTGTACTGCTGCGGCGAGTGGCCGCTGAGCTGGCCGCACAACGCCTGAAACAGGTACTCGATGACCCAGCCGCACACCACGCTATAGAAGCTCAGGATGAGCATGGCGCCAAGCACGCACACATAGGCAAAACGGTAGACGTGGCTGCCGGGCGACAGTTGCTTGAGCGCGCCCTTCATGTTCTTGTGGGTGCTGCGGCCTATCACAAACTCGGCCAGGATAATCGGGAAACCCAACAGCAAAACACACAATATATACACCAAAATAAATGCTCCGCCGCCGTTCTGGCCAGCCTCATAGGGAAATCTCCATATATTGCCCAGACCAACTGCCGATCCTACTGCTGCAGCAATGGCACCCAGTCGTGTGGCAAAACTTGCACGTTCACTCATATCTTAAATTTCAGTAACCCAAACTATAACGAATTCCAATTCGTAATCAGTTCAGCCTAAATTTCAAAAATTCATTAAATAATACCGCAAAATTAATAACAATTTATAACCTAAGCAAGAGATTTGCATGATTTTTGCAAAGCACCAGGCGGTTGCGGGGGAAAATTACGGGCATCACCATGGTGGAAATCGGGCATAAAAAAAGCACCTCGAAATCACTTCGCGATGCCCTAGGAAAAAATAGTATGAATAAAATGAGGTCTTAGAAGATTAACATCACAAAATTATAAAAATAATGTGATATCGTCAATTTTCGTTTTGAGTCATAAACATTTTTTATAAGTTTTTATAACTTCATGCCAGCTGGCTCACAGCAGCCCGTCGAAGAGACCCAAGCCATAGAGGAATACCAGGACGATGCCGATGGGCGCCACAAAGCGTATGCAGAACACCAGCGGCTTGATGACCCACGAGTGCAGGGTGCCATGGTTGGTGAGCTGATCGCGCACAAAGGTGCGGTTGATATACCACCCCACCATCACCGAGAAGAAGATGCCTCCCACAGGCAAGAGAACGTTGGACGAGACGTAGTCGAACAGGTCGAAGAGCGTCTTGCCTAGTATCTTGAAGTCGCCCAGCACATTGAACGACAGGGCGCACAGCGTGCCAAATGCCATGGCGATGACCGTGTTGAGCCCGGTGGCGCGGGTGCGGCTCATGTGGTGCTCCTCGGTGAAAAAGGTGATGCTGATCTCGCTCATCGAGATGGTGCTCGTGATCGAGGCGAAGAACAGCAGCAGGAAGAACAGCACCGACCACAGGTAGCCGCCTGGCAACTGCTGGAAGATATTGGGCAAGACCTCAAAGACCAGTTTGGGTCCAGCCTCGGGCTGGGCGCCAAAAGAGAACACCACGGGAAATATCATGATGCCCGCCAAGATGGCCACCAGCGTGTCGAGCGAGGCGATGATGGTGGCATTCTTCACCAGCGAGTCGCGGTCCTGGAAATAGGAGGCATAGGTGAGCAGGCACGACAAGCCCAGGCTGAGCGAGAAGAACGCCTGCCCCATGGCGCCAATCGCCACCTTGGGCGTCAACTGCGAGAAATCGGGCACAAAGAGGAATTCAACGCCCTTGCGAGCCCCAGGCAGCGTGAGCGCATAGATGCAGAAGATGGCCAAAATCAAGAACAGGAGCGGCATCATCACACTCGACACCCGCTCGATGCCTTTCTCGATGCCGCGGCGCAAGATCAAGAAATTCAACAGCAGGAAGAGCAGCGTCCACAGCATGGAGCGCCACGGGCTCGACACGAAATTGTTGAATATCGCGCTGTACTCGGCAGCCGAGTGGCCGCTCATGTGGCCCGCGATCGACTGGATGAGATACTCCACAATCCAGCCGCACACCACGCTGTAGAAACTCAATATCATGAGCGATGCCACGATGCCCACATAGGAAAACCAGTGCAGTGGGGTGCCCGGAGCAACCTGCTTGAGGGCGCCCGACACATTCTTGTGGGTGCCGCGGCCTATCACAAACTCCGATACAATCACGGGAATGCCCACCAGGAAAACGCAGACTATATAGATGAGCAGAAACGCGCCGCCGCCGTGCTCGCCTGCCTCATAGGGGAAGCGCCAAATGTTGCCCAACCCCACTGCCGAACCCACCGTGGCCGCGATAGCGCCCAGGCGGGTCACAAATTGTGCTCTTTCACTCATTTCATTCATCCTTTCGGTTTTAATAACTGGGCACGGGCTCCAGCGGCCTGCTTGCCGGAGCGCCAGCTCCCGCCGGCTTCTTGCTGCCAGCGCCACGGCCCCGCTTGCTGCCCGATGATTTCTTGGCGGCCTTGGAGTGCCCGCGCTTGCGGGAGCCCTTCTTCTTGGCCTTCTTCTTCTTCTTCTGCTGCTCGACCACTTGTGTGGTATCGGTCAACTGGTCGTATCGCTCCATGGCCGGAGCACCCTGGTTGTCGCTCGTGCGGCCGCAACTGCGGTTGCAGGCCACAACGACCACGATTGCCGCTATCGCCGCCAGCAAGAGCAGCGAGCCCACTCGCTCTCGCCGCGACATAGAGAAGAAATCACCCAACTTGCCCATTGCCTATATCAAATAAAAAGCGTAATGTAGCGCTTCTTGTGCAAAATGATGCCTCCAGAAGCAAATTTTATGCAAAGTTAGCAAATTGTGCTGAATATACTCTGTTTTTGTCCATTCATTTGAAAATTTCAAGACGCAATTTCATGCAATTTGCAGGCCCGATAGCAAAATTTCCGATTTATTTTGTTAACTTTGCACGTTTTTAGCCATATAGTTAAGGTTGGACAATCAACAAGAACGCAATTATTTAGATAAACACATAGCACAAAGATGAAACGATTTCTACTATCAATACCCACCGGCATACTTTCGCTTGTCGTCACAGCCCTCGTCGTGTATCTCTCGCTGGCAAGCGACCCATTTGATGTGAACGAGTTGCCCACATTTCCAGGATTTGACAAATTGTGCCATTTCATCATGTATTTTGCGCTAGAGTGTGCCTATCTCCTTGACTATGCCAAACTGAAGTTGCCCCATCACACACGCCTCAACATCGAGCTAGCGCTCACGGCCACAGCTGCAGTGATAGGCCTCTTGATGGAAGTGGCCCAACTGGTGTGGACCAGCTACCGCCACTTCGACACGATGGATTGGGCTGCCGACGTGGCCGGCACTGTGGTGGCATTCCTGCTGCTGCACTTCTTGTTGCTGCACTACTTCCGCAAGGCGTTTTACCGCTCTAGCGTGCACTACCGCCACGAGCGCCGCCGCAACCGCCACTCTCTGAATTAGAAAGGATACTTTTGCCAACAATTGACAACAGCAAAATCGCTCCCCCGAGACAAATTTCCAGGGGAGCGATTTTATATTGATAACGTGTATCGCTTGGGATAAACGATCAGAGCGACTGAACTCCGCTCACAGCCACGTTGCGGTCGGTGTGGCGTATCATGCCTTGCAGAGCGCGGCCAGGACCCACCTCAACGGCCTCGGTCATGCCATCCTTCACCATGTTTTGGATGATGTGGCTCCAGCGCACTGGCGAAGTGAGCTGCTTGAGCAGGTTGGCCTTGATTTCTTGAGGATCGGTGTGAGGCAGAGCGTCGACATCTTGATAAACCGGGCAGATGGGCTTAGAGAATTGAGCCTTCTCGATAGCCACAGCCAGCTCGGCACGTGCCGGCTCCATAAATGGCGAGTGGAAAGCGCCGCCCACCTTGAGGGGCAGAGCACGCTTGGCGCCAGCGGCGGTGAAGAGCTCGCAAGCCTTCTTCACGCCCTCGACCGAACCCGAAATCACCACTTGGCCGGGGTTGTTGTAGTTGGCAGCAACCACGTCGGGCACTTGGGCGCATATCTCCTCAACCTTCTCGTCGGGCAGACCTATGATGGCTGCCATGGTAGAGGGCTGCTTTTCGCAAGCCTTCTGCATAGCGAGGGCACGAGCCTCGACCAGCTTCAAGCCCTCCTCAAACGAGAGAGCGCCGGCAGCTACGAGAGCCGAGAACTCGCCCAGCGAGTGGCCGGCCACCATGTCGGGCTTGAAGGCGTCGCCCATAGCCTTGGCCAGGATCACCGAGTGCAGAAACACTGCAGGCTGCGTAACCTTGGTTTGCTTCAGGTCGTCTTCAGTACCGTTAAACATAAGGTCGGTGATGCAGAAACCCAGCACCTCGTTGGCCTTCTCAAACATTTCTTTGGCCTGTGCATTGTTGTCGTAGAGGTCTTTGCCCATGCCTACGAATTGAGCACCCTGGCCAGGAAAAACAAATGCTTTCATAATTTGATGTTTTCTAAATGTATAGTTGTTGATTAAAGAATTTTTTCCTTAATTTGGCACAAAGATAATAAAAACTTTTAAATGGGGTATAATAAACCATGCAAAATATATCGACCCGGCCGCAGGACCGCCATTAATGGCTGTGTCTCAACAAGATTGCAGGGAATAATACCGATTGCTCTTCAACTTTGGCTTCCACAACAACTATACAAACCTGGAGGGGCCGATCTTGTGTAGGCCAACAAACATAGTTACAACATATTAATAATCAGCGGAACAGGATAAAACATTGTCGTGGGCCGGCACAAGACCGGCCCACGACAAGTCGGTATTACCATGGTGGCGACTTCGCCAATGCGTCACTCCAAAACAACCGTTATACCTTATAACTTAGTGTAAAAAAGTGCCAGAACACTCACGCTCTGGCACTCTATACCACTGGGGATGGAAGGAAACCGGCGCTACCCTTGCGAGAGCACCTGGTGCATGTGCTGGGCTGCCTTGCGGCCGTCGCCCATGGCCAGGACCACGGTGGCGCCGCCGCGCACGATGTCGCCGCCGGCAAAGAGGTCCTTGATATTTGACTGCATGGTGTCGTCGTTGACCACGATGGTGTTGCGGTTGCTCACATCCAGGCCCTCGATAGAGCGAGGCACCAGCTGGTTGGGCGACACACCCACGGCCACAATCACGATGTCGACAGGGATTTCCTCGACGGCGCCCTCGATGGGCACGGGACGACGGCGACCCGAAGCGTCGGGCTCGCCCAGCTGCATCTTCTGCACGCGCATGGCCTTGACAAAGCCCTTGTCGTCGCCTATATACTCAATGGGGTTGTGCAGCGTCATAAACTCCACGCCCTCTTCCTTGGCATGGCCCACCTCCTCGCGGCGCGCGGGCATCTCGGCCTCGCTGCGGCGATACACCAGTATCACGCGCTTGGCGCCCATGCGCAGGGCTGTGCGGGTAGAGTCCATGGCAGTGTTGCCACCGCCCACCACGGCAATCGTGTCGCCGCGCATCACAGGCGTGTCGCCGCCACGGCCGGCGCCCATGAGATTGATGCGGGTAAGGTACTCGTTGCTCGACATCACGCCCTTCAGGTTCTCGCCGGGAATATTCATGAAGCGCGGGAAACCAGCGCCCGAGCCCACAAACACGCCCTTGAAGCCCATGGCGTGCAGGTCGTCGTAGGTGAGCGTCTTGCCAATGATGATATCCTTCTCAAAGTCGACGCCCATCTTGCGCAGGCCGTCGATCTCGTAATCCACAATCGAGTTGGGCAGACGGAACTCGGGAATGCCATACTTGAGCACGCCGCCTATCTCGTGCAGCGCCTCAAAGACGGTGACACTGTAGCCCAGCTTAGCCATGTCGCCGGCAAACGAGAGGCCCGAGGGGCCACTGCCCACCACAGCAACCTTGATGCCGTTGCGAGGCGCCATCTTGGGCACCTCCTGCTCCACGTGGGTGCGCTGCCAGTCGGCGGCAAAGCGCTCGAGATAGCCGATGGCCACGGCAGGCTGCTTCATCTTGACGTGGATGCACTTGCTCTCGCACTGCTTCTCTTGCGGGCACACGCGGCCGCACACGGCCGGCAGCGAGCTCGTCTCCTTGAGGGTAGCGGCTGCGTCGGCAAAATGGCCGCGCTCGATATTCTTGATAAACTTGGGGATGTTGATGCCCACGGGGCATCCCGTCACACACTGGGGATTGGCGCAGTCGAGGCAACGGGTGGCCTCGCGCATGGCCTGCTCCTCGCCGATGCCCTGGTTCACCTCCTCGTTGCAGGTGATGCGATACTTGGGGTCGAGCTGGGGCATCACCACGCGCTCGATGGCGCTGCGCTCCTTGGGCGTGTGGGCTTTGCGCAAGTCGACGCGCCACTGCTCATTGCGTGAGTCTGCTATATTATTTTCCATATTGATGCTTTTTCGATTTTGATTGGTTCATAATATCGTGTAAAATACTTGTGGCATCATGCCTTGAGGCGCATCATGAGCTCGTCGAAGTCGACCTGATGGGCGTCAAACTCCGGGCCCTCGACGCACACAAAGCGCGTCTTGCCACCCACCGTCACGCGGCAAGCGCCGCACATGCCCGTGCCGTCGACCATGATGGCATTGAGCGAAGCCTCGGTGGGCACATTGTATTTCTTGGTGAGCAGAGCCACAAATTTCATCATCACGGCGGGCCCTATGGTCACGCAGTAGTCCACGTGCTCGCGCTTAATCACCTGCTCCACGCCCACGGTCACCAAGCCCTTCTGGCCATAGCTGCCGTCGTCGGTCATGATAATCACATCGTCGCTGCTGGCGCGCACCTCCTTCTCAAGGATGATGAGATCCTTGGTGCGGCCTGCCAGCACGCTCACCACGCGGTTGCCCGCAGCTTTCATGGCACGCAGGATGGGGAGCAACGGGGCCACGCCCACGCCGCCGCCACAGCACAGCACAGTTCCGTACTTCTCGATGTGGGTGGCTTGGCCCAAGGGGCCCACAACATCGGTGAGGCTGTCGCCTGGTTCGAGGGCGCACAGCTTGCGGGTGGAGACACCCACCGCCTGAATCACGAGCGTGATGGTACCAGCTTGGGGATCGGCGTCGGCTATAGTGAGGGGAATGCGCTCGCCATTCTCTCCACTGCGCACAATCACAAAGTGACCAGCACGTCGAGCGCGGGCAATGAGAGGAGCCTCAACCACGAGTTTGGTCACATTTTCAGAGAATTTCTCTTTACTGATGATTTTGTTCATGTCAGATTTTTGAATTAGTTCATTAGTCACCGCAAATGTAACAAATTATTCTTTCACCTTCAAAAAAATGCACTTTTAGTTTGACACCAAAAGTCCTAAAACGGGGCTAAAGCAGGGTAATCATTGACAATTGTCAACTTCTGCCACCCCACCGGTCTAAATCAAAATCTCGCAGCTGCCCCATGACAGGGCAACTGCGAGACGAGAAAAAAATTGTTCAATACTGCTGCCAAGTGCGCGAGGCTATTACCTCACGTTGATCTTGCAAGAGCCATGTTTGGTTTTCAGCACATACACGCCAGCAGCCACACCGCCGAGGTCAACAGCAAGGTGCTCGCCTTGGGCAGTGAGTGCGACTATCGATCGGCCCTGCAAGTCGTAGACACGCACGGGGTCGCCAGCCGCCAGGCCTGTCACGCTCACCTGCGAGCCACTCATGGCCACATGCAGCAAGGCCTGGCCGCGGTCGACACTGGTGATGCCAGTCGTGGGCACGCCGTTGTAGGGTGTGGGCTTGGTCATGCCGTAGTCGTCGATGTTGATTGCATACACTGGCCATCCCTTGCCCTTGGCGATATTAACATCGGTGTCATAGGCCAGGTTCTTCTCATAGGTCTGGTCGATCTCGGTCACATAGAGGCCTTGCAGGTTCAAGCCGCCGTAGTCGTCCCACTCATCGGCCGGGAAAGCTACATAGGTCGGTAGCGAGGTCATGAAGCGAGTCATGTTGTCGCCGTTGATGTTGTTGCGCTCGAGCTCGATGTGCTTGAGCTCGGTGTTGGGTGCCAGTTTTATAAACGTGATGGCATTGTTGTAGCAGTTCACTTGATTGATCTTAGGATTGCTCGACAGGTCGAGGGTGCCCTGCAGCTTGTTATCGCGGCATATGAGCGACGTCATCGCCGGGTTGCCATTCAGCTCAAGAGCCGTGAGATTGTTACCCCAGCAGCTGAAGTCCTGCAAACTGGGCAGCTGCGAGAGGTCGAGGCTGGCAAGCTGGTTGCCGCCACAATACAGGCGGGTGAGTGCCGGCAAGTTGCCCAGTTTGAGCGTGTCGAGCTTATTGTCGTCGCAATAGAGCTCAACGAGAGCGGGCTCTTGCGTGACATCGAGCATGGTGAGCTGATTGGACGAGCAGTCGAGCCGTGCAATTTTGCCCTTGATTTCAATATGTTGAGAAGTCACCTTGAAGTAGCCAGGCGAGTCATACTCGGCACCGGTCACCTCCACGTCTTCGCCGCCAGTCTGCATGCTCAGGCCTATGTACTCGCCTATGGCATGGCTTGTGGTCATGAGCACGCGATACACGGGCTCGGCAGGAGCATCTTCCTCGTTGATAGAAAGGAACGAGTCGCTCCAGCCCGAAGCGTTTTCATATTTAGACTTGCTGCCCTTGGGCACATACAGGTTCATCTTGTAGTTGCGGAACATCACGCCGAAGGCACCGGTCTCCACCTCGGGCGGGTCGACGGCACGAATGTGGAGCTCGGCCAGCTGCTTGCAGTTGTCGAGAGCGCCGGCCTTGAGCAGCTTGGTGGTAGAGGGCATGTAGATTTTTTTCAACACCGTGTCGCCATAGCACATGCTCACGGGCATGATAGCCACGCCCTCGTTGATGTGCAATTCCTCGAGCTTGGCAGCACAATCAAAGGCCGACATGGCGATGCTCCTCACCGTCTTGGGCAGCGAGTAGCTCGTGCGTGCATCGGCCTGTGGATAGGCCACCAGCAGCGTGTCGGCAATATCATAGAGCACGCCGTCGACAGCCTTGTAGCTCTTGTTGCCAGCAGCCACTTCAAAACGTGCCAGCTTGAGGCATCCGCCGAATGCAGCCTCGCCCACAGCCGATACCTTCTCGCCCAGCTTCACCTGTTCGAGCTGCGTGTCGTAGAATGCCGTGGTGCCTATTGTAGTCAACGAGTCGGGCGTGACAAAGGTGCCCGAGAGCGCTGTCTTATAGAAGGCCCTGTCGAGGATTTTCTCGAGCGACTGCGGCAGGTTGACCTTATTGAGCACATAGTCGCTCATGAAAGCCGACTTCCCAATACGGGTCACGCCATCGGAGAAGACAACCTCCTCCAGAAGCGTGCACTTGTAGAAAGCGCTATTTCCCACGCTCTTGAGCGTGACTGGCATGACTACCCGCTTGAGTGCGGGGCTCTTGTAGAAAGCATAGTCGGGTATTGCCCCGGTTTCGGCCCCGCTGGCGTCGACAATCGAAACCCCGTGCATGTCAAGCTCTTGCAGTGCCGAGGTCTTGGCAAACACGTTGAAGTCCTTACTGTTTAATTTTCCACTCACGGTGAGTTGCGTGACTGTCGAGGCCTCGTCGCCGAGCAAGTCGGCAAGCGTGCCAGGAGTTTCAACCACGATACTCTTCTGCACTTGAGCACTCATGACCAATGTAGTCAAAATCATGAATGCGGTAACAAGGATTTTTTTCATTGATTGATTTTATTTAATGAATAATAGAGTAGCAATACACAGGTTTTCTTCACTCAATATACAATAAAATGTTGTCGAAAAAACGTGCATTCTTTTATTTCTCGGGATTTGACGATGGCAAAGTTACAAAAAAGAAAAGAAAAAGCAAGCGCTGAAGAAAAATTGAAATATTAAGGTGCCTGGACGATTTGCTCGGAGCAAGGAAATGTTGTAAATTTGTAGCAAACTGTTGATTTCTCTTTTAATACACACATTGATATGGAAATAGGTGACAAAATACCCGAGGTGCTGGGCACCGATGCCAATGGCGCCGAGGTGAAAGCCAGCGACTACGCCGGCAAGAAACTGGTGATTTACTTTTATCCCAAGGACAACACGCCGGGTTGCACGGCCGAGGCCTGCAGCCTGAGCGACGGCTACGGGGCATTGCGCAAGGCCGGCTACGAGGTGATAGGCGTGAGCAAGGACTCGGCCGCCAGCCACCAGAAGTTTGCCGCCAAGCACAACCTGCCCTTCACGCTCATTGCCGACGAGAACCTGGAGCTGAACAAGGCATTTGGCGTGTGGCGTGAGAAGAAGCTCTACGGCCGCGTGAGCATGGGCACCGTGCGCACCACTTTCCTCGTCGACGAGAACGGCACAGTGACCGACATCATCAAGAAGGTACAGACCAAGGACGCCGCCAATCAAATTCTCAACCTGAAGGCCTAAGCACTTCTTGACTGTGGAGTCGCGTCACCCCCAATTGCTCACCAGTGGGTGAATGCAATTGGCAGGGTGCAACTGGCAGGGTGCGGTCCTAGTGGCCGTCCAGATTTTAGGGAAATTGGTTTTCAACATTACAGTTGCAACATAGCACAAATACACACCTGTAGGGGCCGATCTTGTGTCGGCCCACAAGCACGGTTCCATCCTATTAATAATCAATGAAATAGGATGTGACATCGTCGTGGGCCAGCACAAGACTGGTCCCTACAGGTCGGTTTTTACCATGATGGTTTTTACGATGGAGGCGACTTCACCCAATGTGTCATCCCAGATTGTTCGCTGGTGGGTGAATGCAATTGGCAGGGTGCAACTGGCGGATTGCAATTGGCAGGGTGCGGCCCTTGTGGCCATCCGGTTTTTGGGAAATTGGTTTTCAACATTACAACTGCAACGCAACAAAGCGCAAAAATACACACAAGCACGGTTCCATCCTATTAATAATCAATGAAATAGGATGTGACATCGTCGTGGGCCAGCACAAGACTGGTCCCTACAGGTCGGTTTTTACCATGATGGTTTTTACGATGGAGGCGACTTCACCCAATGTGTCATCCCAGATTGTTCGCTGGTGGGTGAATGCAATTGGCAGGGTGCAACTGGCAGGGTGCGGCCCTAGTGGCCGTCCAGGTTTTAGGGAAATTGGTTTTCAACATCACAACTGCAACGCGACAAAGCACAAATACAAACCTGTAGGGGCCGATCTTGTGTCGGCCCACAAGCACGGTTCTATCCTATTGTCAATCAATGAAATAGGATGCGACATCGTCGTGGGCCGGCACAAGACCGGCCCCTACAAGTCGGCTCGCGCCACAGGAGTGATGCGGCATTTATTAAGGGGGTGAGCGTTATTGTGGCTTTGACGTGCCTTTGCTCGATTGCTTGGCTAGGGTGGCTTGGCGGTCAACTGCGGCACGGGCTCGAGAGGCTGCGCGCTGCTCGGGGCTTGCGGCGTCCTTGTCGGGCCACTGCCCTACTCGAGTGCTTAATAATGGATTGGGCTTGAGCATGGTGGAATAATCAATCAATATTGACGGTGAGCAACGTGGCGTTGCCCTCAAGGTCGATCCTGGTGGCAATGGCGGGCACCAGCACGGTCTCGCCGCGGTGCATCGTGGCGGCTGGGCCGCAATGGTTGCAGGTGAATTGCACCTGCCCGTCGAGGCACATGAGAATCACGAAAGAGTGAGGCTCGGGCAGCGTCATGGTGTGGCTATTGTCAACGATGAGGCGCTTCACCGTGAAATAGGGGCAGTCGAAGAGTTGGGTCAGGCCGCGGGCCTGGCGGTCGTAGGCAATTTTATAATTGTCGTAGACGTTGTAGTCGATGGCCTCCTTGGCCTGGGCGGTGTGCAGCTGGCGCGGGTTGCCATCCTTGTCGCGGCGGTCGAAGTCGTAGACGCGATAGGTGATGTCGCTCGCCTCCTGTATCTCGGCCAGCAGGTTGCCGGCGCCTATCGAGTGGACGCGGCCGGGAGGAATCACAAACACATCGCCCTGGTGCGAATCGTGGCGGGCCACCACATCCATGATCGACTTCTCGGCAATGCGGCGCTCATATTCCTGTGGAGTGAGCGGCTGCGACAAGCCAGAATAGATGGTCGAGCCAGGCTTGGCATCGATGACATACCACATTTCAATCTTGCCCAAGCAATTGTGGCGGCGCAGGGCAAGCTCGTCGTCGGGATGCACCTGCACGCTCAAGTCGCGCTTGGCATCGATAATCTTGACCAGTAGCGGGAACTTGTTGCCAAATTTCTTGTATACCTTCTCGCCCACCAGCCTGGGGCCATACTTGGCCACCAAGTCGTCGATCGTCTTTCCCTGCTCGGGACCCTCGGCAACCACCGAGAGGTGTTCCTCAACGCCCGAGATTTCCCAGCTCTCGCCTATGCTATGCAAATTGGTCGATATGCTCTTGAACGGAGCAATATTCTCGCCACCCCACAACACCGTTTTGAGGTAGGGCGCAAACTTGAAAGGACCAATGTTAATATTCGTCATGTTGTGATATAACGTAATAATTGCGTAACACGTGCCGATGAGATCGCTGAAAACACCGACGTGGGTGCAAAATTACAATTTTAAATTGAAATAAGCCTCATAATCTACCAATTTATGTGAAAGACGAGGCTTTAAAAAGCAAGAAAACCATGCAGCCGGGCAACATGGCGGCGGCAGAAACATCCTCACAGAGGAGTGAAAAAGAAACTGCGGCAAGCACCATAGCCTGTCGCAGTTTCTTTTAGCGATTTTACGATCGAGTGTGCCGTGAGAGAGGCATTACTTGCGGATGCCGAGCTCCTTGCGAGCGATGATGGCACGATAGCGGTTGATGTCCTTGCGGATGAGGTAATCGAGCAAGCGACGACGCTTACCTACCAGCATCTTCAGAGCACGTTGAGTCGTATGATCTTGTTTGTTGGCCTTCAAGTGTTCGGTCAAGTGGGCGATACGGACCGAGAATAATGCAATCTGGCTCTCAGGAGAACCAGTATCAGTATTACTTTTACCGTAAGTGCCGAAGATCTCTTTTTTCTTTTCTGAATCTAAGTACATTCTTGTAAAAATTAAATAATTATGTTTTGTTTAAAAAGCGGTGCAAAGATAGCAAAAAAATGCTTAACCACGAAATCTTTAGCCCCTAAATTTCAAAAATTCTCACGGCTCTTTCATTTAAGATTGTTTTGACCAGTCAAAATCAAGGTATGCGTTTTTTAAAATGAGACAGCCGTGATGACGGTCAAAACTGGATGGTCAAAATTTAATATATTGATTTTATTGCATCTATCAATCGTTTACCAAACAAAAGCCCGACCGTTTTGGCATATTCATCGGAGGATTGCAGCACTCTTTCCATAAAAAGCACAGACCATTTGCAGACATGCTGGTCCGTAGTCTGTACTTTCCGCCTGCCAAAAAACTTTAAAATGCCTTGTGCTTCTATTGTCTTTCAAATCCTTGTTTTTTTAATATGCATTATTTACACCTCTGTCAATATTTTCTCCCTCCAGCGATCGGCTTGTTCGCCCATACTGCTTGCCAAAATCGATATTGTATTGAAATGTCAGTTCCACAAGATTAGAAAAATCTTTGATGTAGTATTTTTGGCTCATGGGTCTTACAGAAGAAATGTAGGAAGTTTTAACCTGGTTAGCCTTTCTCGTAAACAAGTTTCCAGCCATAATTCCTGCCACGATGTTCCTATACCTCCAATTTAGTCCCATATAAAAAGAAACCGAATTACAGGAAACAGAAAGGCCATTTACAGCGTATCGCGGGAGGATATCATATACTGAGATTATGCTAATGTTCTTAACTACGGCATTCAGCCCTAATGAAGCATAAAACTTGCTGAGTGTATATTTGTAGTCCCTCCAGCCAGAAATGCAAAACCTGTTCCAACCAAATTGTCCATTTACAGCAAAACAGTTGAGAAACCTTTGAGTTGCAATATCCATTTGAAAATTCATGCAATCTTGGTATTTCCCGTTTGAAGTCCTGCTAATAAACTTGTCGTAATACATGCTCTGTGGGTCGGAATCATATTCCCATACATTCACCAGTGGTTTGTTGTTTCTTGAATACTCGGCCGAAAAGTTGGCACTTAGTTTCCATATTACAGTTCGGAAGGAGATCTTTGTGCTATGATATTCAGTTGGCCCAATGTTAAGACTTCCTGTTTGCAGTGAAATGTCATCAATAGTTTGCATCACTTCTGAAAAGTTAAACAATGACGGCAGCGAGGGCATATAAGTGTAATTCAAGCTCAAATTGGCTTGTTTCATAACGGGATAACTGATTAAAGCCGACAAATTGGGCCGCATAGCAGTCTTGCACTTGCCATCATTTGACACAGCCTCTAATCTTCCACCAACACCGACTGAATAGTTCAATTTGCCAAGGCTTCCTCCGATGTTCCTGTACACATATAGTTTATGCTTCGACAAAGTGTTGTCTATTTCTTTCTCGCTTTCGGAATAGCCATTGTCAACGTAATTATAAGAATAATTCAAACCAAAATTAGTAGTGAAGTTATTAAATACACAAGAAAAGAGCACTTCTGAACTTGCCAAATAGCTCTTGTTGTTGGTCTTGTTGTTTTGAATGTATTGCTCCGAGGGGCCATATATGTAGTTCATTCCCCTGGAATAGTCGCCCGATGAATATGCGCCAGTTAAATCAAATTCCAACATACGTCTTCCAAAGTGCTTGTTGAAATACAAATTCAGTTTCGGATCAATGGTTTCGGATTTTCGCGTGTTAATTTTTGTAAAGTCAAAAGAGTAGGCACCTTTAATCTGGCGCATCAGGTATTCGTCGCTTTCATCCACATTGTGATATCGCAGGCCAAAATCAGTTGAAAATGTCGTGTTTTGGTCATGCTTGTAGGTATAGCCTAAAGAAAGATTGTTGTCAAAGTCCTTGAACGAAGATGGAAGACCTATTTGCTGACGTTCAATTTCATAATTTTTTCCAATGTAAGTTTCATAATTGTCAGTATATTGTTTTGAACTATTTCTCCAGACATTATCATAATTCAGAGACCATTCCGAACTCTTGTTGTTATAAGTGAAGCCAACCTCACCGCTTGTTCTCGGCGTGGTTACTGTAACTCCTGCGCGAGTATGCACACTACCGCCATCAGTGTCATTTTTTAAAATGAAATTTATCACACCACCATTTATCCCATCGTTAGAAAACCTTATATCGGATTGGTTTTTGTACTCAACACGCAATATTCTGTTTTTGTTGATCATTCGAATTTTCGACAAAGGTTCCACCTTGCCATTAATTTGAAAGACAGGCTCTTTACCATTAATGTTAATAGTGCGAGTCATCAGATTCACGTCAATTCCTGGCAATTTCATTTTCATATTGCTAAGCAAGTCGATCACGTCTGACGAGATTTTGCGCTCCTCTGATGTTGGGAACACTAAAATTCTGTCATATTTTTCAATCGTCTCACTTGCAGTCACAACCACCTCATCGAGATTGTTGACTATCCCTGTCATCAAAACATCTCCCAAATCTATCGACTTGCTGACGTCCTTCATCTCAAAGGTAACAGGATTGTAACTTAAGCATGATAGCAAAACAGAAACATTCCCTTTGTAATGTATGTTTTTCAGCTCAAACCTTCCGTCCTGATTTGTGACTGTGTAATTGAGAACAGAATCAGACGCTACAGCCGAAATCCTTACAGTAGCGCCAGGAAGAGGCTGTTTATCCTTTTCGTCAAGAACTCTACCAGTAAGATTATATGAAAAGGCTTGTATGGTCACAAGCACTAATGACAACATTGTAATAGCACGCTTCATTTTGCAATATGTTTCTTGTAACGTAATCTACCCTTAGATAAATTATAGCTAATGCGGTCTCTAATAGCTTTTTGCATAGCTGTAGAATCATCATTATACACGCAACCATTCTTATTTTTCAGTCCAAAACTTGAGCATCCCCCATGGCATAATGGGAAAATTGTACAATCAAGGCATTTCCTGGAATTAAACTTTGATTCCATTCGCTTTTCCAAACTGTTATTTTCCCATATAATTTCTCCTTCATCGTTTAAGAACCCATCGCGCTTCGTATTCTCAAAATCAATTGCTGTACATTTGTAGATATCACCGTTATAATGCACCACGCACTGATTACGCCTATCGGCATAACAAAATTCTCTGAACGTCATTTTCGTGGCTTCTAGTCGATTTTTCTTAAAGGCACTTATCACACCTGGCATTTTCTTTTCCAATAAATGTTTGTCCCTCTCCTGCCAAACAACGTGAATGTCGATATATATATATGCTTCAAAATATCTTCATTCAAATCAGAAAAATCTGCCGTTATGCATTCTAATGAATTTATATTTTCATTTGTACTGTTTATCCTCAATCTAACAGGCACTCCATGACGAGCTAACAGCTTGACATTATTTAAGGTACTAAAGAAGCCACATTTGCAGTTGTTACTCCCGTGACATTGACAATTGTCGGAGCTAAATAAACCACATTTGCAGTTGTTTGTACCAGTTCCACTCGTACCAACCATACCTTCCAAAAGGACAGCATCTTCTTCTTTCAAAACGGTTAATTCAAGACCTTCAACGAATTCTCTAAGGTCATCTTTCTGTTTGGTCATAATAAATTGTTTAAGAAGTTAATAAAACGTTTATTGAGAATGCTAATTAAAGCATATTATTTGTTATTAGGATTCTATCTTGTTGAAGTTTCTCTATTCTCTTTTGTGTAAAAGTACAGACCTCTCTTCTAGCACTGATATACCCTTTTAAAACTTCTAATTCATCAGGATTTAATTTCCTCTCTATAAAATGCGTAAATCTGTTTAGAAGCCAGCAATTGCCGTTCCCTTGTAAAATGGTATAGTCTGTATTGAATCTCAGCTTGCATACATCTGCTATTTGACTCTGCAACATTAAGAAGTTAAGCTGCTCAATAATCCTATTCTTTATTTTCAGCATATATCCAGATAGCGTGCTTGCAAAGTCTATCGTGTTCATATTATTTAGAATATTAACAATATCTTCATAAACAAGGTTCTCTGGCAAAGGTCCGTCAAGCCTGCCGCCTATTGTTCCTTGGAAAAATTCATTATAAAACTGCACAATGTTGTTAGGAGTTGGTATCCCCCCATAGCCACGCTCGCCAAGAACAATAAACGGCTTATGGTGCTTTATGGCAAAAAGTACAGCATAGCCCGAACCTATCACCATTTTGGCTTGCCTAACATGGCTTTCTATGTCGTTGCTGCTGTCTGTTATGCAGATATTGGCGTTTGCAAGGTGCTTGATGCTTTCGTTTGTGCTACACACATCAATTTTCAATTGCGTGAGCCTGTTCAAGGTACGTAAAATCTTAAACAGTGCGCTGTCGGCATACAAAAACTCACCTGTGTTCACATATATGTCAAAATCTTTTGCATTATCATTCTTTTCTCTTTCTGCCAGGGTGAAGTCAAAAGGCACGGCTATTTTTTCTGACATTTGCTGATATGGACAAAGGATGTTGATGTCCAGGTCACAGACCCAAAATGTGTAGTCGACCAGTGTGACATCGGTGTAGAAATACTGGGATATGTCAGACCTAAAAAGGAATCTAATGACCGCTATTTTATTCTTTTGCTTACAGTCAATAATCTCATTTGTTATGTCGCCAACGCTCACAACGCAATCTGCGTCATAGCACACATCAATTATTTCAAAAGCATTCTCTTTTGAGAAGATTTGATATAGATTCTCATAAAGTATACTATACTTTGCTTGAGCGCAGGTTGCCGTTAAATATATTTTCATAATTACTTGGAAATTAGTTTTAGTGACAGCTGGTGTAATTGTTGTGCAGTTATTTCAGCCACATTATTTAACAAGGGGGTTGCCTTTTCGCAGAAATGCTCATAACTACTCTGGCACCCTTCTGTATCTTCCGCCATATAGAACTCATATTTCGCTTTTCTATCTTCAGAAGACAGAAAACCATAATGCAGAATCAGCAGACGATCGGCTATTGCTGATTTCGCCAGTGTAGGGGCTTGATGGAAGTGAAGCCTACCCCGGTTAGAAAAGATTTGTGCATGGCCTATGTTGCGAATCATCTTATACCGAAAACATACGCCATCAATCGAGCTGGGATATTGATAATTGAAAGTGCCCGGGGTGTCCCAAAGGTGAATGTAGGGAACCAAATAAGCATCTGCTTCATCGCCTTCCAAATAATGGTAAACTTCACAAAACCGCTCATCTAGCATTTCATCCACATCAAGGAAAAAGGCAATTTTATGGTTCACAAACGATGCCAAATCAAGAAGCAAGTTCCTGTTCTGCAAATCGTTGAATTCAGTTCTGCATTTCTTGCACTTAAAAAGAAGTTTATCGCACTGCGCAAGTTCATAGGTGTTGTCGGTGCTACCATCGTCGAGCAGTACAATCCCATCAAACATGTGCGAAGCCTTTTCAAGGAATTGCCCTATTCTGTGGCTCTCATTATAGCTCTGGACCAACAGTAACACAGGAAATGTTTTTCCGCCAAAATGGTTAACTAAACTATAATCGGTGAATTTATTTGCGCAAAATTTTTTCAATTGTTTTTCTGATGACGCCGGCTTGTTTTGCCAATCATACACCAACTTGTCAAAATCCGTCCCCCAATTCTTATCGTTGGCGATGGCCTTCTCGGGGAAAAAGAAATGACGCAACAAATCATTTGGTGTTTTTTCAAAAGGCTTGCCCCTTCTCACCTTGCCCTCCTGGTTGTCAATATCGCGATGAGCCATCATCGCCTCATTAAAATAAAGTTCCTTCACGCCAATCATATCAAGGCGAGAACGAAAATTATTGTCATCGCCACCCCATTTTGAGAGGGTTTCGTCATACCCATGAATTTGCTCGGCATGACGTTTTTCAAACATAATGCTACCAAAAGGGATAGATTGATATTGATTGAAATTGGCTTCATTCACTTCTTCCTCGTCAGCGAAACAAACTCTGCCGATAGCATAATGAGGACAATCGGAGTAGTCGTCAAACGACTTACGCAAAATAGCTATTACATCGGTTACCATTTCTGATTCTGGAGAACACACCATTACAAAAGTTTAGTCGCGAACCTTATGCCCACATTTAGAGGCTTTGCGGGATTGCGCCATTCATGAGGCTTGTCATTCATCACAATGCGCCAGTTCACAAATGGGTATTGCAAGATGAAGTGCTGTAATTCCTGAGATTCTTCGGGCGTGTCGAGGACAAGTACAACCTCAATGCCATTCCGCTCAAAGTATTTCCGATTTTTCGGGAACACTCTGCTAAACTCCCTCATTTTCTTATAAAAAGGGATCACTACACTCACGTCAAAATTGCGGCAGAAAGGCTCTATGGTTTTAAATGAGGTATGCATAGAAGATTAATGTCACATTTTAATTTTGCAATTTTACAAAAAATTTTTGAAAGTCAAAAATTTATAATACATTTTT
The DNA here is from genome assembly GCA_900314215.1 of uncultured Prevotellaceae bacterium. Classification (GTDB taxonomy): domain Bacteria; phylum Bacteroidota; class Bacteroidia; order Bacteroidales; family Muribaculaceae; genus Sodaliphilus. The sequence goes on along the minus strand of OMUK01000043.1, from coordinate 13,537 downwards.
CAAAGCACTCCACAAACAATGAGCAAAATTTCAAATGGGAACTGAAGTTTGGAAGTGTGAGATAATTTTTCTTGTAAATAATTGGCTGCTAATTTGGTGGTGATAACTTTGTTTTCTGTTTTATGCCTCAAAGTTGATTAAAAGGCAACTGGGGCTATATCCTGAAGCAGGGGTGAATTGGCCACATATCGGCAAACTCGACCTTCTGAAGGCTGGGGCTTATAATACTGTGATTCACGATCAACTATCATGGTGAAAATGCCGGCAATAAATATCCCCGCTGTGCAGGGTGACACACAGCGGGGATATTTTGGATAATGAGTCGATTGGGCTCACGAAGTGAGGATGCGGGGCGGCTACTTGAACACCTGCTTGGCGGTGGCGGTGGTGCCGTCGGTGTAGCGGGTGACCACGACATTGACGCCGGTGAAGGGCTCGGCCTGGGCTTGGCCCAGGGTGTTGTAGTAGGTCACACCTGCCACCACCTTGCCAGCGGCGTTGACGTCGTCGACACCCGACACGCCGGTAATGGTGATGGTGTAGCTCCTGCTCAGGTTCAGGCCCAGTGCCTCGTCGACATAGGTCTTGGTGAGCACCGAGGTGCCCGTCTTCACGGGAGTGGCGTAGCCGTCGCCGAGCACCAGGTTGTCGTTGTCGCAAGTCCACACGGTGCCCTCGGGGCAACCCAGGTCAAACTTCTGGCTCACGCTCTTGGGCGTGTCGCCCTGGGCCAGCACAGGAGTGGCTGCGCAATAGAGGGCCACAGGATCGCCGGCAAAGATGGTGAGCACCGGATACATGCCCGCGCGCTCGGTGTAGTGCCCGTCGGTGAACTTGGCGTCGACCAGCTCGCGGGTAGTCACGCCGTGGCATATCGAGTCGACTGAGCTGAGCGGGACTGAGCCGTTAACGTCGATGTCGTAGTAGTTGTTGCGCACGCGCACGGTGCCGCTCGAGATGCGAGCAAGCTGGCTCACCTGGGTGTAGCTCGTAGTCACGATGGGGCCGGCGGCGTAGCAGTCGCCGAAGCGCAAGCTGTCGTTGCGGAAGAAGTTGGCCGTGATGCCTGCGGCATAGGCCTTGGAGTGGATTTCGCCCAAGTTGTAGGCATACAGCGTGTTGCCGATGGCATAGGCTGCAATGCCGCCTGCGCTGCTGTGCACCGAGGTGGCTGGGTCGCCATTGGCAGTGACCTTGCCAGCGTTGAAGCAAGCATTCACCGAGCCATAGTTGAGACCTGCGATGCCGCCCACGGCATACCGGTCGGCCTCGGCATTGCCCACGTTGTAGCAGCTGTCGATGTCGCCATAGCTGGAGCCGGCGAGGCCGCCCACATAATAGGAAGAGCAGAGCACATTGCCATAGTTGCGGCACTGGGCGAGGCGGGCGTCGGAGAGGTAGCCCACAATGCCGCCAGTATACTTCACGCCTATCACATCGCCTGTGTTGTAGCTGTGCGACACCATGGAGGATGAAGTTTTGCCCACCATTTGGCCTACCACGCCACCCGTGTAGGTGCCCGTGGTGGTGGTCACCGTGCCAGTATTGTAGCAGCTGTCGATCATGGTAATTGCGTTGCTGGAGTTGCCCAGCACACCGCCGGCAGTGCCCTTGGAAGTGACGTCGGCAGTGTTGTAGCAATTGGTGAGCAGCGTCTTGCTACCGCCATTCTTGTAGGTAGACGACGAGGATTGCACCATGGCAAGGATGCCGCCAGCGGGATTGCTGGTGGCGGTGACCTTGCCGCGATTCACGCAGTGGTCGATGCGAGCCGTGCCGCCATAGGTGTAGGCTGCGATGCCGGCCACACTTGCGGTGCCGCTGATGGCGCCCTTGTTCTCACAGCCCGAAACCGTGCCATATACATCGCCAGCCACGCCAGCCACTTGATTGCGGGTCGACGTGAGGTCGGCATAGTTCACGCAGTTGTAGAGAAGCGCGCCACCGCGCACGATGCCGGCGATGCCGGCCGTGTTGCTGCTGGCCGATGCCACCGAGCCATAGTTGGCGCAATCGTGCACCACCGAGCCCGCCATCATCAACTGCACAATGCCGGCAGCGCCACTATACTTGGTGCACTGTATCGTGGCATGGTTCTCGCAGTTGTAGACCGTGCCATAAAGCTTGGCCACAAAGCCGGCAACGCGCTCACGCATGCTGATGTTGCCGCTTCCCAGGATGAGGTCGTGGACGCTGCCCTGGCGGCCCACAGTGCCGAAGAGTGCCACATAGGACTCAGAGATCTCGTCGCTCACGTAGTTGATATTCTCGAGCTTGTGGCCAGCGCCGTCGAAGTCGCAGTTGATGGTGTTGCCACCCACGGCGATGGGCTCATAGGCGGTGGTGTCGAAGTCGATATCGTTCATCATCTTGAAGTAGCAGTTGTTGAAGGGATAGCTCTCGCCGTTGCTGATGCGCGCCAGTGCGAGCATGTCGTCCTTGGTCTTGATTTGGAACGGGTCGGCTTGCGTGCCGGCGCCGGCAAAGGGCAGCGTGATGGAGCGCAACGGCAGCTGCTTGGTGTAGGTGCCGATGGTGGCCGTGAGGGTATCGCGCACCGAGGTGGAGGCACTGGCGGCTGCACGTGGGGTGAGCACGCCGTCGCTGCCTATGGTGAAGTTGCCGCCAGCGAGAGTCCACGAGAGCGTGGAGTCGGTCATGAGCTGGGCCTGAGTGCGCAGGTCGAGGATGCCCTCGGCCGGGGCGCAGGTCACCACCATGCGGCGGTGAGCGTCGGCCATGGGCTCGGCGGCAAAGCTCTTCAACACGGGATACAAACCCTTGCTCCAGCTATAGCGGTCGGCCTCGAGGCTGTCGAGAGGCGTGCCGCTGGTGAGGCTTGCGGTGGTGAGCGCGGTGGTGCCAGGCACCTCGGCGCCCTCTACTGCGCCACAGGTGGCAATCTGCCCGTCGTAGTAGTTGCTAGCGAACGCGCCCGTGTTGTAGGCGTTCACCATGCGTGCCTCGATGGCGCCATTCTCGGTCTTGCCGAGATTGGTGGCCACAATCATGCCATAATTGATGTTGCCCGTGATGGGCGACTGGTTGTTGTTGACGTTCACCGTGATGCCAGCCACGCCATAGGCAGCCTTGATGGTGCCCGTGTTGACACAGCCCTCGACGCGGGCCTTGTCGCTGGTGAGCACAAAGGCCACAATGCCGCCCACATAGGTCTGCAGGCCTTGACGGCGGTAGTTGGGCGCGATCGAGTCGCCTATCACCATGCCGTCGTTTTGGCAATAGCTCACCACGCCGCTGCTCGAGCCCACGATGCCCGCGGCATAGGAGCCCGATGTGCTCACGGTGCCGGCATTATAGCAATCGGTGATCAAGCCACTCTGCGACGAGCCGGCAATGCCGCCGGCATAGTTGCTCACGCACTCCACGGGAGCATAGTTGCGGCAACCCGTGATTGTGCCCTTGCTCACGCCAGCCACTGCGCCCACATAGGAGTAGGCACGGAAGTGGCAGTCGGCGGCAATCACCACATTCTTAATCGTGGAGTGCTCGCCGGCAGCGCCTATGAAGCCCATGACCGTGCCGGTGCCCGACATGGCCGGAGAGCCATTGGAGCCAATCTTCACCGAGTCGACCCACAGGTTGTGGATGGCATAGCCCTGGCCGTCGTAGGTGCCCTCGAAGTATTGCGTCGACTTGTTGTCGCAAGCGATGCCCTTGAAGAGGGGGCTGCGCTGGCAGTCGATGTCGGCAGTCTGCTTGAAGTAGTCGCCCTCGTAGGTCTGCGAATTCTTGGTAACGCCCTTGTTGAGCAGGATGAGGTCTTCGAGGTCATTGATCAGGTAGGGGTCGCTCTCGGTGCCTGAGCCCACAAAGCCCGAGGGGTCGACGGTGGCGACCGTGACGAGCTTGGCGGCGTCGGTGCCTGCGAGCGAAGCCTGCATCAACTCGGTCGAACTCGTGTTTTTCAGCTTCACGGTGTCGCCGCTCATCACCAGGCCTGTCGACTCGGTCGTGAGCCGACTAGAAGTGGCGTCGAAGATGCGCCACTGCACAGCATTGGCACTGCTGGTGATGAAGTCGTGCTTCACCTTGCGGGTGGTCTCGCCCTCGGCCAGCGTGAGCGGCGAGGCGCCCACAATGGCTGCCGGCACAGTCATGGTCGACTTCAGGCGAGGCAGCAGGCCGGCGGTGAAATTCCACACGCTGGCATCGTAGCCCTCGGGCAGGGTGCCGGCAGTGAGCTGGCGCGTGGCCATCATGGCACGCTTGGGCGCCGCGTTGCCCGTGAGCTGCTGGTCGTAGTAGCAGTTCACAAAGATGGTGTCGGTATAGGTCGTGCCATAGAGGCCCTGGGTGGTGTCCAAAGCCAATTGCAGCACTTGGCCATAGTTGATGCTATTGGTAATGAGCGAGGTATAGGTGACATTGATGAGCCGGCCTCCGCTATAGGTGTAGACAGGCGAAATCACATAGCCCACCAGGCCGCCCACGCGGTCGATGGTGGCGCTGTTGCGCACCACATTGGCATTGTAGCAATCGGTGATGGTGCCGCCAAACACATTGCCACACAGGCCGCCGGCACTGCCCGAGACGACATTGGTGCTCGAGGGCTTGGTTATCGAGGTGAAGAGCGGGCCCATGTTGAAGCAGCGCTTCATGACGCCGCCCATCACATCGCCCACCACGCCGCCTATGTGCGACGAGGCAGAGTTGCCTTGCACCGTGCCGTCGTTGTAGCTATCCTCGAGCAGACCGTGGTGATACTTGTCGAGGAAGAGTTCGCCCACCACGCCGCCGCAGCCGTTGTAGGCATTGTTGTAGAGACCGGTCATGGCCACCGTGCCATGGTTGACAAGCCGCGTGGCGTGGGTCACGACCTGGCCCACCACGCCGCCAGTTGCGCCCTGGCCGGCGACAACGCCCGAGAAGGTGCAATCGCTCATGAGCGGGCCCACAAAACAGCCCACGATGCCGCCGCCTATCGCGTTGCGGTGAGTGAGCGTGGAATTGGTGACGGTGATGCCGGTCACATTACCCTTGGTTCGACCCACGAGCAGGCCGCTATACGCGCCAGCGCAATCCATCGTGATGGCGTCGAGTTTCACATTGTCGATGGTCGTGAGCGTGTCGACACAGCCAAATATGCCGTAGTACTTCTCCTCACCCACCTTCACATTCAGGTTCTTGATGGTGTGGCCGTTGCCATGGAAGCTGGCGGCAAAGGGGTGCTCGAGCCGGCCGATGGGTCGCCACACGAGCGAGATAGCCGATAGGTCGATGTCGGCACCCAGGGCAAAGTGCTTGCCCTGGTAGGTCTCGCCCAAATACACTTTCTCGCCCAGGGCCTGCAGCTGCTGGGCAGTGTTGATGACCCAGGGATCGGCCTCGGTGCCCGAGCCCGAGAGATTGAGCACGGGAGCGGCGGGATACACAAAGCTGCCACTGGTGAGATTGATTGTGCTGCTCATCACGCGCCGGCCCAAGAGGTAGCTCGACCCGCGCGTGTAGACGGCCCAATTGCCAAATTTCACCGACGTTGCATCGCCCTGACCCGTGATGCCCTCGTAATGCACGCGGCCACCGGTAGCAGTCCACTCGGCGCGGTAGCAGTAGAAGTCGCCATAGAGCGGACTGGAGAACATGAGCTGCGGGGTGATGTAGGTGGTGGAGTCGCTATTGAAGGTCATGTCGATGGTGGCATCGAGGTTGCCCCAGTTGGTAATGGTCATCTGGTTGGCCATCGTCTGCTCGGCATAGATGGGATAGACCACCGTAGAGTCGGTGCCCGTGTGGTTGAGCACCTCGGTCACCACAGCATTGGTGAAATTGAGGGTGCTCGAGGAGTAGAGGCCATAGCCATATCCCTTATAGGTGCCTGTGGGCACGAGCAAGCCCCAGCCATGCAGGGTGACCACACCCTCGCTATCGACGTTGCCCGTGACGGGTTGAGTGGTGCTCAGCGTCACGAGGCCCGAAGCATCGGCTTGAGCCGACACCAGCCACACGTCGCCATAGGTGGTGCCCAGGGAGCGCACCTTTTTAGGCATGATGCTCACGGTGCCCGCCTTGGCGTTGACGATAGCCTCGAGGGTATCGGCAATGGTGCCCAGGTTGTAGATGGTGACGGCACTGTCGCCCCGGGCCTCGATGCGCACGAGTCCGTTGTGCTTGATTGCGCCAGTGCTCCAGTTCACGCTTTTCTCGTTTAGGTAAAGCGGGCCGTCGAAGAGCGCCTTGCGCACATCGGGCGCCTTGCTCTTGATCAAGTTGGGTGCCTGCTTGGCGGCAGGAGCCGCCGGGGCGTCGAGTGGCAGCCGTTGCAGCTCGCCCTCGCCAGGCACAAGAGCCGAGAGAGCCGCCACACTAGGCGGCGTGGCATAGGCATGCTGCGCATCGCTTGCCATGGCGGCATTGATGCGCGAGGCGATGAGCTGGTGCTCGGCGTCGGCCGTGAGCTGGGCGCGCGCCGTTATGGTAGCAAGCGCAAGCAGCAGGGCCAACAGAGTGAGTAATTTTTTTCTCATAATACAAACTAATTAGGGGTTCTAGTGATAGAAGCGCTATGCAACCGGCAGTTATGAGAAGACCGATTGCACAAGGCTCTCATGTAAAAGTTGTTAAAGGTATTCCAAAAAAATAACAATTCCAAAAAATTTGCCACATTTTCTTGAAAAATCGCAACTGTGCAGGTTCAGGAATCTTTCGCCTGACTTTGGCGTTGCGTCACCCCCCCATTTGTCCACCAGCGGGTGAATGCAATCGGCAACTTTAGCACGCCGCTGCGATGAAGGCGGCGTGCCGAGGGGGGGATTAAGGCTGGAGAAAACCCAGGAGCGTGACGACGGGGCGGCGCGAGAGGTCGCCGGGGTTGGAGCCGGGTGCGCCCTCGGGCACCGCCAGGCCTCGGGCGGCATAGAGGCGGGTCCAATAATCGGGTATGCGCCCCTGCTTGTCGCGGAAGGTCATGGGGATGGGGGTGAAGATGGGGCGGCCGGCATGGTCGACGTAGCTCTTTTGCACCAGTTCGCTGCAATATATCTCCTTGTCGTCGGCGCCATAGTAGTAGTCATAGGGCTTGCCCAGCAGGGTCATGGCACGGGTGAGCGAGGTGTGGGCATCGAGGTCGGCATTCACCCGCCCCACAAGCAGCATGGCACCCTTGCCAGCCTCGCTGCGCAACGAGTCGAGCGGCTCCATGACCACGCCCTTGCCTATGGCCTGCAGCACGGTGGCAATGCTGTCGGTGGTGCGCCAGTGGAAGATGGCCACATGGTCGATGGGCATCTCCTCTACCCCGCGCGTGACCTGGGTGATGGCGTTGGCCTGTGGTGTGACCACAAAGAGCAAGTCGCCCTCGCGCAAGCTATCGAGAGCCACGGCACGCTGTGCCACAGCCGAAATTGCCAGGAATAGACAAACGATAACCGAAATGAGTCTCATCGCGAAATCCAGAAGAAGATTAATACCACGTCACGCCATTGCTGTAGCTTGAGTGCTTGTCGTATTTCACATCGCTCAGTATCGACGACTTCACGGCGATGTGGAAGCTGTAGCTCTTGTAGGGGCCCACGGGCACAAAGCTGGCACTCATGGTGAAGCAGTGCATCTCGCGGGTGACCGAGCAATTCATGTAGGCAATCTTGTGCTGGTCGAAGTTGTAGCTTGCCGAGAACGAGAAGTTCCAGTTTTTGGTGGGCTTGATGTTGCCGTTCATACTCAGGTTTTGCGTCCAGCGGCCGTTATACTCCAGCTTCTTGTAGTTGAAGGTGCCGTAGCCATAGCTCAGCGAGTAGTTGAACGTGAGGCTCCAGGGACAGCTCCACTGCATGTAGCCATCGGGGCGCAACACGATATCGTTGTTTTGCTCCTCGCGCGGATTGTCGGGCTTGCCGTCGTCCTCCGAACCGCGAGAGAAGTCGTTGTGCTCATCTTCCTGCCGCTGCTTCTTGTCGTCGTCGTCCTTCTTGCCACGGCCGAAGAGCTTCTTAAATGTGTCGTTGTTGAGGGTGTAGGAGAACGAGGTGCCCGTGCTTGCCAGGCGTCCCCAGCCGCCGCCGTGCAAGAGGCGCAGCTTATTGACGCGCACCGGCGTGCCATTCTCGTTGAGGGCATACTTGTATACATCCCACGTGGCGCTCAAGTTGAGGTTGAAGCCCTTGGTGAGGCGCAGCAGGATTGATGAGGTGAGATTGCTCCAGCGCAGCGAGTCGGCGGCAAAGTTGTAGCTCTGGCTCAGGGTGAGGTTCTCGATGAGCGACACCTTCTTGTAGCCGGTGCTGTCCTGGTCGCTCTTCACCTTCATCTCCAGGTTGTTGGCAAAGTTGAAGCTCACCATGCCCGTGCGGCCGGTGCCTGGAGAGCCATAGAGGCCGTTGGAGAAATAGGGATACTTCACAGTGCGCTCCACGCCGTTGGCGTCGGTATAGTTGTAGCGGCCGTAGTAGCCCCAGAAGCGGGTGCTGAAGTCGGGCGAGGCCGAGAAAGTGATGGTGGGCGTGATCACGTGGCGTATCATCTGCACCTTGTCGCCCAGGAATTTCAGGGGCTTGAAGAAGCCGTAGATCTTGGTGCTGAAGCCTACCGACATGTTGAAGTCAAACACGTTGTAGAAGTTGTAGCTCGTGTCGCGCACCACAGCGCTGGCATTGGGGTCCCACTGCTGGCGTATCTTGCTGGTATACATGCGGTCGTTGAGCGTCATCGACGGCGTCACATTGAAATACTTGAAGATATTGAACGTGGCCGAGACGGGCACCGTGTGATAGAAGGCATTGCGCCAGTCCTTGACCAGGCTCTTGTGGAAGAACTCGTTCTCCTTGGCAGTGAGCGAATTCTGGAAGCGGCCTGAATAAGACAGCTTGATTTTCTCATACCACCGCTCATTGCCCACGGCGTGCTTGCGCTTGAAGGGAGCCGTCTGCGACATGGTGATGGTGAAGTTGGGGAATGAGACGGCCAGGGTGGAGTCGGCCGAGCGCTGGGCGATGCTGGCCGTCGACGAGATGCTCCACTTGGAGTCGGGTATCTTGTAGGTCCAGTTCACCGTGCTGCTCTTGGTGTTCTCGGTGAAGGAGCTGTTGTAGTAGGTGTCGAGATTGTTGCGCGAGTAGCCACTGGTGGCGAAGTTCACGCTTGCCGAGAAGGTCATGTTGGGGTTGGCCTTGGCGTCTTGCGAGTGCGACCAGGTGAGCGAGAAGTTGTGCATCTTGGAGTAGTCGTCGTCGCCCTTGTCGCCGTTGATGGTCGTCAGGTAGCTGGCACTCAGGCTGCCGTGATACTTGTAGCGCTTGGAGTAGTTGGACTGCGCCGTCAGGCCCCACGAGCCGCGCGTGTAGATCTCGCCGGTGAGGGCCAGGTCGACATAGTCGTTGATGGCAAAGTAGTAGCCGCCGTTGCGGAAGTAGAAACCACGGTTGTAGTCCTCGCCGAAGGTGGGCACCAGGATGCCGCTGTGGTACTTCTCGCTGAAGGGGAAGAAGCCAAATGGCACGGCAAGGGGCAGCGGCAAGTCCTCGAGCACCATGTAGGCCGGGCCGGTCACCACGTCCTTCTTGGGGCGCACCTTGGCCTTGGTGAGCTGGAAGTAGAAGTGCGGGTGGTCGTGATTGTCGCAAGTGGTGTAGCGGCCGTTTTTCATGTAGTAGTCGCCATCGTCCATCTTCTTGGTGATGCCGCCGGTGAGGTAGCCCTCGCCCTGCTCGGTCACGATATCCTTGATGATGCCTTTCTGCGTCTTGTAGTTGTAGGTCATCTGCTTCGACTCATACTGGCCGCTGTTGTCCTTGAAGGTGGGGTTGCCTATCATCTCGCCTGTGGTGTCGGGCACGCCCACGGCATAGATCTCGTGCTTGTCCATGTCCATGTTGAGCAACTGGGCCGTGAGTGTGACGTCGCCATAATTCACCGTGCTCGAGCCGAACATGTGGGCGTTGTTCTGCCCATACATCACAATCGAGTCCTTGGCCGAGAATTCGACGGTGTGGTCGAGGTCGACCTTGGTCTTCTTGAAGCGGGCAGTGTCGGCAGGATTTTGCACCTTGTCGCCTGGCTTCACGCCGGCAATCGAGTCGACTGCGGCGGCGATGCCGCCTCCCCTGCCCTGCCGCGCTTGGGCATGAACCGGTTGTGTCCAGGCACAGCCCAGGCACAGCACTGCAAGCACTGCAACAGTTAATAATGAGGATAATATGCGGTTTCTACCTAAATCCAATTGTACACTCCCATGCAATTTGGGTACAAAATTACACATTTCCTCCTATTAAAAAGCAATAATCGCCCAATTTATTGAGATAGATTGGGCGATTTAACTTTATAGAATGAAAAATTTTCACAATAAAGATTCACTTCAAGTCGCTGTCGAGAGCGTCGTAGTCGGGCTCTCCCAGCAACTGCGCCATGGCCTCGAAGCGCTGCATGGTGCCTGGGCCAAACTTGCTCAACTGCTTGCGCACCACGTCGATGGGCTTGGCGGGAGCCACGTGCGACTTGCTGTAGAACTTGTCGGCATAGCACACCACCTTCTCCTCGAGGCTCAAGGGGATCATGTCGCGGTGGGGCAAGGGCAAGCCCTGGTCGATAATCTCCTGAGCCGCGAGACCGGCGCCGGTGTGGCGCTCGCACACGAGCGCATGGCGAAACAGCCCCATGCCCTCGAGCAGCTGCCGCCCGATCACGCCGTGGCATATGTAGGGCTCGGTGCCGTAGCAAAATATGCTGGGCGCGTTGGTCTTAAACATGCCTATGTCGTGCAGCATGGCAGCCTCCCACACGAAGTCCTCGTCGACGGGATGCATGCCGGCAATGAGCCTGTCGCACAGCTGCTTGCTGAGCAAGGCCACCTGTGTGCTGTGCTTCACGAGCAGCTTGTAGTCGTCGGCGCCAGGCGTGTAGTAGCGTTCGATTATATTGTTGTAATCAATCATTTAGTCTAAATTCTTGTAGTCTTTTTTCTTTACACGTCGATTTCACGCAGCCAGCCATAGGGGTCGGGAGCCTCGCCGCGCTGTATTGCCTGCAGGCGGTGATAGAGCTCAGTCACCACTGGGCCTGGCTTGCCATCCTTGGAAATCACGTAGTGCACGTCGTTGTCGCTGTCGTAGACCTCGCTGATGGGCGATGCCACAGCAGCCGTGCCGCACTCGGCAGCCTCGTCGGCCTTGGCAAGCTCCTCGACGGGAACAGGGCGGCACTCCACCTTCAGGCCCATGTCACGGGCGATTTGCTGCAGGCTTATATTGGTGATCGACGGCAGTATCGAGTTTGACTTAGGCGTGATGTAGCGGTCGCCCTCGATGATGAAGAAGTTGGCCGGGCCGCACTCGTCGAGATATTTCTTCTCCTTGGGGTCGAGGAAGAGGGCTGCCGAGTAGCCATGGCTCTTGGCGCGCTCGGTGGCACGCAGGCCGCCGGCATAGTTGCCGCCCACCTTCCACCGGCCGGTGCCGCATGGTGCAGCGCGGTCATACTCGCGGTAGATCACCACCTTGGTGGTGTTGAAGCCCTCGGGGAAATAGCTGCCTACCGGGGTGGCGAAAATCACCATGAGGTATTCGCTCGAGGCGCGCACGCCCACACGCGGGCTCACGCCTATCTCGAGCGGACGCAGATAGAGGCTGCTGCCCGTGCCGTAGGGCGGGATGAAGCGGGCATTGAGCTTCACCACCCGCTCGGCCATCTCGATAAACTTGTCGGTGGGAATGGGCTCCATCATCAGGCCGCGAGCGCTGTCTTGAATGCGCTTGCAATTCTCCTCGATGCGGAACAGGCGCACCTTGCCATCCTTGCCGCGGAAGGCCTTCTGCCCCTCAAATATCTCTTGCCCATAGTGCAAGCAAGCTGCCGCCATGTGCAGATTGATGTTCTCACTGTCGGTCACCACGATATCGCCCCACTTCTCGCCGTCGAAGCTGCAGCGCACGTTGTAGTCGGTCTTGTGATAGTCAAACGGGAGGTGTGACCAATCGATGTCTTCTTGTTTACTCATATTCAAAATAGTTAAATTGATAATTAGTGTTATAAGGGTATAATCTCATTCATTTCGGGGGCGGGGCTGGGATGAAGCATCACAACGGCACCTTCTGGGTGAAATTGTCGACCTTAACGATATAGATGCCTCGAGCTCCCACCTTGAGCTCGGCGGTGCCAGGGTTGAGCGTGGCTTGCGACACCAGCTGCCCCAGGATGGTGAACACGCGCACCTGCACGCGGCGGGTGGTGCGGATGGTGATCACCCCCTCACGGCCAAAGATCTCAACGCCGTCGGTCACATTGGGGTTGACCAGGCTGCGGCCCACTATGCGACGCGTTGCCTCTCTCCATTGAAGCTGTGCCGTCGACACCATGCCCCAGCCGAGGCACAACGCCATCACGCATATCGCAATAAGCCGTTTCATCGTCACTCTTAGCAATCTTTACTTATTGCAAAGATACACTATTATTCAAAAAAAAGAAACGTGTAACGAGAAAAATAATCAATTATTGCACACTTGCGGCACCAAAATGCAAAATTTTACTGCTTCAAGATGCGGAACACCCGCAAGCCGACGCAAGTTTTCACTTTTTCGAGGTACTTAGCCAGGTCGAGCGGCTCCACTTGCACCTTGCCGGCGCTGGCCGAGGCATCGAGCAGATAGCACACGCCCTTGGCGTCCTTCACGATAATGCCCATGTGCGACACGTCGAGGCCCTCAACCTTGGTCACCAGGCCCACGATGTCGCCCTCGAGCAGGGCATTACGCACGTCCTTGGTGCCCACAAGATTCTTGCGCACGTATTCAAACTTGTGGTTGCGGTAGCCTATCTCGTAGTTGCGCAGCCGGGCATAGGTGGCGCTGTCCTTGAGCTGGGGATAGAGGTCGCGGTGCAGGGTCATGAAATTGATAGTCTTGACCTCTGGCTTAGAGCCAGGCAGGTCGCCCGACACCTCCTCGATGTTGCCCCGGCTTATGTTGTCGACCGCCCAGTCGCTTATGTAGTGCAGGCGCGAGGCGTAGCCGTCGAGCACGCCCCGGCGGTAGCGCAGGTTCTCCAGGTTGCTGGCATAGTCGCGCCACGAGTAGCGGCCGTTCATCGTGGTGCGAGTGAGCGCGTAGAGCGTCTCTACAAAGGTGGTGCAGTCCATCTCGTCGATATTGATCACCAGCCGCTCTACGCCATCGGCAGCCTCGAGCGTGTGGGCCACATAGGGGCGCCCCAGCAACTCGTGGGCGTAGAAGCTCACCAGCGCGTTGGGGTCGGTCTTGCCGCTCTCGAGCCCCTTTTGCAACAGGGCGTTGATTTCGTTGGTGTCCTTCTCGCAATGGAAGCGCATCTGCTGCTGCGTGGCAGCGCTGCCGCTCATGCTCCACAGCACGGCCAGCATCAATGCAACGATAAAGTGAATTCTCTTCATAACGCTAATGTATATGTTTATAGATTCATCCACGAATTTACAAATATTTTTGAAATTACAAGCCATCAAAGCATTAAAAAGAAAATTGGAATTTAAAATCTCATAGCTGAAATCTCATTTCTATAAATAATTTTGGGACTTTGACAGTTTGAGGTATTAATACGTTAAATCACAGCATTTTAGGTG